>JAZKIK010000352.1:1741-2322 GCA_040384925.1 Pseudomonadota bacterium
AAAGCTCTTGTGTAGTCAAAAGTTTTGACCACCAGTGGCGAATGCCGTTGGAATTACAGCACTGTTAATGCCGTGGTCGCGGGTTCGATTCCCGCCGGTGCTGCCATGGGTTCTGGCCTGATTGCGAGATCAGGCCCAGAGCCCATGACAGCACCGTAGCTCAGCAAGGTAGAGCACGTATACATTTCAGCAATTTTGTCGCTGCTGGTGGTCGATTGATTTGAATGAAAACTGAAGATTGAAAGAAAAGCGAGAAAGAAATGACCTACAAGCAACACGAAGTCCCAGGCGGTGTGCCCGTAAAAATGTGGACTCAGGGTGTGCCGGTTGAGGCGGTGGCCCTCAAGCAGCTTGAAAACACCGCGCGCCTGCCCATCATCTTCAAACACGTTGCGGTGATGCCGGACGTGCATTACGGGCTGGGTGCCACCATTGGCAGCGTGGTGCCTACGCTGAAAGCCATTATTCCCGCCGCCGTGGGTGTGGATATTGGTTGCGGAATGATGGCCTGCAAAACCACGCTGTCGGCATCTGACCTGCCCGACAACCTTGGGCCGCTGCGTAGCGAGATTGAAAAGGCT
>JAZKIK010000353.1:0-4867 GCA_040384925.1 Pseudomonadota bacterium
GGAGTAAGTGGAAATACACCGCACCAGCCTTGCCGGATTTGTAAAGCTGCAGGCCCAAAGGAGCCAGCTCTTCATCGGCCCAGGCTTTGGGCGCTTCCAGATACACCATGCCGTTTGGGCTGAGCAGATGTGCTGCGGCTTTCAGAGCCGGTTCATACAGGGCTGATTCAAACGGTGGATCCAGAAAAACCAGCTGCATGCTGCCGGGTGTCAGGCGGCGCAGCAGGCTGACGCCGTCGCCACGCTCGACCTTGACGGCATCGGCCTTGAGCCGGGTTTTAAGGGCTTGAAGTTTGTCAACCAGCAACGGGTCCTGTTCACAGACCCAGACTTCGCTTGCACCGCGTGATGCGGCTTCAAAACCGAGCACACCGGTGCCGGCAAAGGCATCGGCGCAGCGCCAGCCTGTCAGGTCCTGACCCAGCCAGTTAAACAGGGTTTCACGCACACGGTCCGGTGTAGGGCGCAGGCCGGGTCGGTCGGCAACCGGCAGCTTGCTGCGTTTGAAAAGGCCGCCAATGATGCGCACCTCGCCGGGCGGTACCGTCTTGCGGCCCACGACCTTGCCGGTTTTCGGCTTTTTGACGGCTTTGCTGTCGGTGACTGGTTTGTCGGCTGCTGGTGTGTATTTCATGGCTTGTTTTATGGCTTGTTTTCTGCTTGCGCACCCAAAATGATGGTCACCATTTTCTCAGGTTGCAGCTTGGCGGCAAAAGCAGCCCTGATATCAGCCACACTGACCTTGTTGACACGCTCGGTCCAGCGGTCCAGATAGTCCAGCGGCAAGTCGTTCCAGGCGATGTTGGAGATATTGCCAAGCAGCTTTCGGTTGCTGTCAATCAGCAGGGCAAAACCACCGGTCAGGTTGTCTTTGGCGGCCTTGAGTTCAGCCTCGGTCGGGCCATCAGTTACAAAATCCTTCACCACCTTGCTGGCCACTTCCAGCGCCTGGCTGGCCTGGTCAGGCCGGGTTTGCAGGCCAACAGTGAAAGCGCCAGCATGCAGGCCGGGTGAAAAATAGCTGGACACGCTGTAAGTCAGGCCACGTTTTTGCCGTACCTCATCAGACAGTCGCGACACAAAACCACCACCGCCCAGAATGTAATTGCCCACCAGCAAGGCAAAAAAGTCCGGGTCATTGCGTTTGTAACCAGGCTGGCCCATCAGCACCTGAGCCTGGGCCGAATCAAAGGGAATCACGATTTTTTGCGCCTGCGTCAAGGCGGCCACCTCGGGCACAGGCGGCTGCGCAGGCAGACTGGCGCATGGCACCTGGGACAGCCGTGCCAGCAGACGGGTGGCAATCGTGTCAGCCTGGGCGCGTGTCACGGCACCCACCATGCTGATGCGGGCTCGGCAGGCCACCACACCGGCATCGTAAAAAGCCCGCATGTCGGCCACCTTGATGCGGCCCAGCGTGGCTTCAGTTGCCTCAAAACCATAAGGATGGCTGCCGTAAACCGCCCTGGAATAAGCCCGCCCGGCCACGCTGGATGGCCGGGTGTAGGACTCTTTCAGCCCGGCAATGACTTTTTGCCGGTCACGCTGCCAGACATCGTCTGGAAAAGACGGCTCGCCAATCTGCCGCGCCGCCAGCGCCACAGCCTTGTTGAGCAAATCGGGCTCGGTCAGGCTGCGCAGTGAAAAACTCATGCGGTCATTGCCAGCGCTGCTGCCAAACTGCGCGCCCAGGTCAGCCCATGCTTCACCCAGGGCGTTTTCGCCAAGTGCCGGTTCACCGTTTCTGGCGGCGACACCGTTGTCCAGCAAACCGGCTGTGCTGCTGGCCAGGCCAGCCTTGTCCGTCGGGTCGCGCCGGCCACCGGCATCAAAATCAATCTGCACATCCAGCATGGCAATGGCCGGGCTTTCAACCAGATAGACACGGGCACCGCTGGGCTGCGTCCAGTGCTGAACCGGTATCGCAGCTGCAGAGTATTGATAAAAAACGGCTGCTGCACAGGCCAGCAGGGTACGAATAGCTACTGTTTTTTTTGTATTTTTGGTAAATGTCATGAAGCGGTTTCTGGTTTGGTGCGATGGGCGATGCTTGCGGCCAGTTCAATGCCGCAGCGCGGCTGGCGCACTGCGTGGTTTGCGCGTCGCATCAGGTGGCTGCGGCAGCAGGGTCGCCACGGTCAGTTGGTCGTCACCAAAATATTTCGCCGCCACGGCCTGCACCTCGGCACGGGTAATGCTGCGCAGCCGGGCGATCAGCCGCGCACTGGCGTCTAGCGGAAAACCGTTGATCCAGTTAGAGCCCAGCTCACGCGCCTGGTCAAACACAGCGTCGAGTTTGTAGGTTTCACTGGCGACCCACTGGGTCTTGACACGGTTGAGTTCAGCCTCGCTCACCCCTTCGCGTGCAAGCAGCGCGACCTGCTGGCGCAGCGCAGTGGAAACCTGCTCGGTTGTCTTGCCGGCTGCAGGCACACCGCCCAGCACAAAAAGCTGGGGGCCGCGGCCCAGCAGGCCGTTGGATGCGCCTGCGCTGTCGGCAATCGGGCCTTCGCCGTTTTTGCCGTCCTGCTCCAGCGCACGCTGCAGCCGGGCACCGCTGTAACCATCCAGCACGGCGGCCAGCACCGTCAGGGCCAGGGCGTCGCGGCTGGGCGAAGGTTTGTTTGACGCAGCATCCGCAGAATCAGCCAGTTCACTCACATCCAGCTGAGGTACCTTGAAGTAAAGATTGATGTAAGCCTGACTGGCCGGGGCCTTGAAGTCCAGCCGTTTGATGCCGCTTTGCTCCGGCTCCAGCCGTGGTTTGCGTGCTGGCACGGGCCGGGCGGCAATGCTGCCATAGTATTTTTCGGCCAGGCGGCGCACCTCGGCCACCTCCACATCACCAGCCACCACCACGGCGGCGTTGCCGGGCACATACCAGCGTTTGTAAAAGTCGCGCGCATCGTTGGCCGTCATGGCGTCCAGGTCGCTCATCCAGCCAACAATGGGGCGGCGGTAAGGTGATGCGGCAAAGATCACGGCGCTGGCGGCCTCATACATCAGGGCGCGCGGCGAATCTTCCGTGCGCAGCCGGCGCTCTTCTTTCACCACTTCAATTTCGCGTTTGAACTCGTCATCAGGCCACTGGTTGTTGGCAAAACGGTCTGATTCCAGCCGCATCACGTCCTCAAGCCTTGCCGCCGGAATCTGCTGGTGGTAGCCAGTGGCATCACGGCTGGTAAAGGCGTTGTCACGCCCACCCAGCGCCGCCACACGGCGTGAAAACTCGCCGGGTTTGACCTCGGCCGTGCCCTTGAACATCATGTGCTCCAGCACATGCGCCACACCCGAGGTGCCGTCCACCTCGTCCATGGCACCCACCCGCACCCACAACATGTGCGCCACGGTAGGCGCACGGTGGTCGGGTTTGACAATGACCGTCAGGCCATTGGCCAGCGTGAATTGTTCGACTTTGGGTGGCGTCTGGGCGATGGCAGCGGTGGTAAAAACGCTGGCCAGCAGCAGGGAAGAAAAAGGCAGAAGGGGCATGCGGGAGCGAATTATGGTCAACAAAGGTATTCCGGTTTAGTGTTTCATAGAATAGTGGGACTCTAAAGCAGGCCCAATGTTCAGTTTCTTCAAGAAAAAACCAAAACCCGTCGCCCCGCCGCCCGTCGCGGATGTTTCCCCGGCGGTATCACCGTCCTCCAACACGCCTGTGCCTGCGCCGGCCATTGCAGCAGCGCCCGCACCTGCCTTCAAGGCCGGCACAGGCGGCAGCCTGATTGGCTCGGCGCTGGTCACACCGATAGATATCAGCAAAATCCCGGCGATTGCACCCGAGCGCGAGCGCTGGTTTGCCCAGCTTACATCAGGGCTTCGCAAGACCGGCTCCAGCATTTCGGGCGTTTTCAGCGGCACGCAGATTGACGATGCGCTGTATGAAGACCTGGAAACCGCGCTGCTGATGGCCGACACTGGCGTCAAGGCCACCAATTACCTGCTGGATGAAGTCAAACGCAAGGTCAAGGACAGTGGTGTGACACACCCGGTGGCAGTCAAGAACATATTGACCGATGCCCTGGCGCAACTGCTCAAGCCGCTTGAAAAACCCCTGGTCATAGGCCAGCACCAGCCCACCGTCATCATGGTCGCAGGTGTCAATGGCGCGGGCAAGACCACGTCCATAGGCAAGCTGACCAAACATCTGGCCAATGAAGGCGCATCGGTGCTGCTGGCCGCCGCCGACACCTTCAGGGCCGCTGCACGCGAGCAGCTCAGCGTCTGGGCTGACCGCAACACGGTTGAAATCATCAGCCAGGAAGGCGGCGACCCGGCTGCCGTGAGTTACGACGCCGTGACGGCCGGCAAGGCACGTGGCAAGGACGTGGTGCTGGTGGACACCGCAGGCCGCCTGCCAACCCAGTTGCACCTGATGGAAGAGCTCAAAAAGATCAAGCGTGTGGTGCAAAAAGCCGATGCCACTGCACCGCATGAAATACTGCTGGTGATAGACGGCAACACCGGCCAGAACGCCTTGAGCCAGGTCAGGTCATTTGACGATGCCCTGCAACTGACCGGCCTGATCGTGACCAAACTTGACGGCACAGCCAAGGGCGGCGTGCTGGCCGCGATAGCGCTGTGGTCACGCGAACGCTCACAGGCCTTGCCCGATTTGAAACCCGTGCCGGTTTATTTCATTGGCGTGGGCGAAAAGCTGGAAGATCTGGAGACATTTAATGCGCGGGAGTTTGCGCATGCGCTGTTGAGTTGAGGGGCACGCAGGCCGCGTGCGGGCCTGCGAAAAAAAGACAATTCAGACCCGGTCTTGCCAGATGGCCGGATCGCGGCTGCTGTGAAAAACCGCGATAACAATTACTCTTTGCTCACTCACACGGAAATAAATTCCGTACGGAAAGCGTTT
>JAZKIK010000354.1:0-2676 GCA_040384925.1 Pseudomonadota bacterium
CTGATTTCTGCACCTCTGCCGCCCCGGCTGGATGTGTGCAACACCATCCAGCCAGCGCGCAGGGCACATCCGTGTTTTTAGCCCTGGCTTCATCGCCGGGGCTTTTTATTTTCGGAGTGTGCACATGAGTGCCAGAAAAAAACGTAGCAGTGACGCCAAAAGACAGGCCAGCAAGGGCCAGTCAGCGTCGCCCCTTTCCATCAAGACCCAGCCGCCACGCAACCCGGTGGTTTACGCCATGGCGCACCGCGCTGCGTCAGCCGGCGCTGGCAGACACACACGTTCCGGTGCGGCCCAGCGCCGGGCTGAAGTGATGTCTCTGCAAAAACAGCTGCGTCATCTGGATGGCAAAAAAACAGGATTTGAGGAATAAACAAACATGACACAGGAATCAACAAGGCTGCACAGCCGTATCGCCTTGCACAGCACCAGGCTGGCGCAAGTAGGTGCCGAACTGAAGGCAGAGCTTTTTGGCATCGACCAGGTGATTGACCGCGTTATCGAATCGGTCAGGGCCTGGTATGTGCTGCCCGACATCATCAGCCGTCCAGTGATCGTCTGCCTTTGGGGGCTGACCGGTACTGGCAAAACCCAGCTGACACGTTCACTGGCGCAAAAACTTGGGTTTTATGACCGGTTTGTGGAAGTGCAGATGGATGGGTTCAGCAATGGGGCCAGTCCCCGCACCAGCAGCATCTCGGGCATGCTGGGCAATTCCGGTATTGAAGAAAGTGCACCGGGCATTCTGGTGCTTGATGAATTTCAGCGTTACCGCACGCTGGACAGCAAGGGAAAGGACATCAAGGTCGAGCGTTACCAGGACGTCTGGACGCTGCTGTCTGATGGCCGCTTGCCACCCGCCCTGTCTTTCATGACCGATATCGAGTCATCGCTGGCGTATTCACATTACGAACAGGAGCGTGACAAGGACGATGCTGATGGCAAACCGGCGCGCAAATACCGGCTCTCGCCTTATGAGGCCCGCGAGTTCAAACAAAGCATGAAACTCAAGGAGCCGCTCATGGAAATCATGTGCTGGACACCTGACGAGATTCATCTGCGACTGCAGGCTTTCAGGGAACAAAAGTCGAGCTGGGAAACCGACTTCAGCAAACTGCTGGTGTTTGTCTGCGGCAATCTGGACGAAATGTATGAAGAAACCGCCAAACGCGTGGAAGACTGCGACACCGATGCTGATATCTTTCACGCACTGACCAAACGGCTGTCCATTGTGGATGTCAAACGTGCTTTGAGTGAACGCTTCAAACCCGAGCAGATTGCCCGCCTGGGCAACAACCATGTGATTTACCCGAGCTTCAGCCGCGCAACCTACCAAAAACTGATTGCGGCCAACTGCGAGCGTTATGTGTCCGACATCCAGCAATCGTCCGGCCTGCGTTTTACGGTTTCACAGGCGCTGCAGGCTGAGATTTATGCGAATGCGGTGTTTCCGGCCCAGGGTACACGGCCGCTGTATTCGTCCATACATGCCATTTTGAGCGCGCCGCTGGTCAGCGCCACCTTGTGGGCGCTGGAACACGGTGCGCAAACCGGTGATGTGCTGGAGCTGACGCTGGACGCCGGGCGCAAAAACCTGCTTCTGCGATTTGGTGAGCTGTCTTGGCTGTGCCCTGTCAAACTGGAGTTGAACCAGCTCAAACAGCGCGCCAACACGGATTTTCGGGCGCTGCTTGCCGTGCATGAGGCGGGCCATGGCCTGATTTATGCACTGCTGTTTGGCCAGCCGCCGCAGGAGATCAAGATCAATGTGGCTTCTTTTGACGGTGGCTACAACAGCTTCAGCTCGCTGCGCGCCAGTTCCAGCCGCAACAGCCTGGACATGATTTGTGTCGGGCTGGGCGGCCGGGCGGCTGAGTCCATTGTTTTTGGCGATGAGGCTTGCACCACGGGTGCAGAACATGATCTGAAACAGGCGACTGAAGACGCCGCCAGGTACGTCAGGCACCACGGTTTTGGCGGACGTTTGAGCCGCACTGACGTCAGCCATGAAAAGGACGACAACCTCAACACGGCAGTGGAGCCGACCAACCAGGAGATGGAAACCATTCTGGCCCTGCAATACGAACGTGCCAAACAGCTGCTGGACGACAACAGCGCACTATTCATGCAAATCACCCAGGCGCTGGTAGAAAACGGCGAAGTACCCAAACAGACTTTGGCCGAGTGGATGGGACTCAGCCTGCGAGCAGAGCCCGGTGTGCTGGAGCCTTACGCCCGCAAGCTCGCGGATTTTGTTTTGGCAAGGAAACAACCGGTGCCCGTTTTGTCACCTCCACTGGCTTATGAGGTGGAGCAGATGGTGGCTTGACGGGCCTGAAATCCGGCTTTGCAAGCCCCAGTCAGCGCCAGAAGCCGTCTGCACCTGTGCAATTGCCTGAAACCAGACTTATCTGGGCTTTGGGCAGTTGTTCAGGCGCATGTTCGGTACGCCATAAAACATCCCAAAGACTGAACTCCGGCAACTTGATGCGAGCTACGGTGCGGCAGGTGTCGGCCCATGAGTAATCATTCATCAGATTCAGCCGGGCAATCATGGGGCGGTTTTTTTCAGGCTGGGTCAGGGTCAACTGGCGGTGCTCGTCACCCCAGGCCTGCACTGCCGTGTTATCGGGCAGCATCAGCCCAGCCCAGCGGGTTTTGCCGTAGGCGCGGTAG
>JAZKIK010000355.1:0-4501 GCA_040384925.1 Pseudomonadota bacterium
GTTCAGGAAATGTTTGGCAGCCTGGGCGAAGCCCAGAAAGTCCACTTCAATGATGGTGGCCAGTTCGACAAGATTTACACCGTCAAATAAATAAAAATAAGCCTGCCTCACCATGACTGCCTTGTCTTCTGCGGCGCCGCTCATCGCGGTGGTGCCGGATTTACCTGCGGGTAAAAAACGCGCCGCCAAACGGGTGCTGCCAGGTTTTGGCCTGACTTTGGGCTACACCGTGTTGTACCTGAGCCTGATTGTGCTGATTCCGATATCGGCACTGTTCTTCAAGACCTTCACTCTGACCTGGGAGCAGTTCTGGTTTGCCGTCAGCTCACCACGGGTGCTGGCGTCTTACCGGCTGACTTTTGGTGCATCACTGATTGCCGCGCTGGTCAATCTGGTGTTCGGACTGCTGGTGGCGTGGGTTTTGGTGCGTTACACCTTTCCGGGTAAAAAAATCATTGATGCGCTGGTGGACCTGCCTTTTGCCTTGCCCACTGCTGTGGCCGGCATCTCGCTGACGGCCTTGCTGGCTGGAAATGGCTGGCTGGGCCAGTACTTGGAGCCCATGGGCATTCAGCTGGCTTTCAAACCGGCTGGTGTGGTGATTGCGCTGATATTCATCGGTATTCCGTTTGTGGTGCGAACCGTGCAGCCCGTGCTGGAAGACGCTGAAAAAGAACTCGAAGAAGCCGCCACTTCACTGGGCGCCACGCGCCTGCAGATTTTTATCCATGTGATCCTGCCGCACATCACTCCGGCCTTGCTGACCGGTTTTGCCATGGCGTTTGCGCGGGCAATTGGTGAATATGGCTCGGTCATTTTTATTGCCGGCAACATGCCCATGATTTCTGAAATCACGCCACTCATCATCATCGGCAAACTGGAGCAGTACGACTACGCTGGTGCTACCGCTGTAGCTGTGGTGATGCTGCTGGTGTCCTTTGTTCTGCTGCTGGTCATCAATGGCCTGCAAGCCTGGCAACGGCGCAATGCGGGAGCACCGGCATGAGCGGCCCCACCTCACAACCCGTGCGCCGCATCAAGGCCGGCACCACTGAAGCCAACTGGGTGCGCTACACACTGATCACAGTGGCGCTGCTTTTTATCTTTCTGTTTCTGGTGCTGCCACTGGCTGCGGTGTTTACCGAAGCGCTGCGCAAGGGTTTTGGTGCCTACTTTGAGGCATTAAAAGAGCCGGACGCCTGGTCTGCCATCAAGCTGACGCTTATTGCAGCTGCCATTGCGGTGCCGCTGAATCTGGTGTTTGGTGTGGCTGCCGCCTGGGCGATTGCCAAATACGAATTTCGCGGCAAATCGGTGCTGACAACGCTGGTGGATCTGCCTTTTTCAGTTTCGCCCGTTGTGGCTGGCCTGATTTATGTGCTGATTTTTGGCGCGCAGGGCTGGTTTGGCCCATGGCTGATGGCGCATGACATCAAGATCATCTTTGCCGTGCCTGGCATTGTGCTGGCAACCGTGTTTGTGACCTTTCCATTCATCGCCCGCGAGCTTATTCCGCTGATGCAGGCGCAGGGCAATGATGAAGAGCAGGCCGCGATTGTGCTGGGTGCCACAGGTTGGCAAACCTTTTGGTACGTCACGCTGCCCAACATCAAGTGGGGCCTGATTTACGGCGTGATCCTGTGCAATGCACGCGCCATGGGAGAGTTTGGTGCGGTGTCTGTGGTGTCTGGCCACATTCGCGGCCAGACCAATACGCTGCCTTTGCATGTCGAGATTCTGTACAACGAATACCAGTCGGTGGCCGCATTTGCCGTGGCTTCACTGCTGGCGATTCTTGCGCTGGTCACGCTGGTGATCAAGTCAGTCGCCGAGTGGCGGCATGAACAGGACATGAAAGCGGCGGCAGATTTGCCGCCCGAGCGGCCCATGGCGGCTGTGCCTGCCGGCGCAAGCCCCTCCGCAAGCGTCGTTTAAAGGAAATACAA
The DNA here is from genome assembly GCA_040384925.1 of Pseudomonadota bacterium. GTDB lineage: Bacteria > Pseudomonadota > Gammaproteobacteria > Burkholderiales > Burkholderiaceae_C > Polaromonas. The sequence continues at coordinate 1,947 of JAZKIK010000355.1, forward strand.
AAATGAGCATAGAAATCCGCAACGTCAGCAAACAGTTTGGCGATTTCCGGGCGCTGGGCAATGTCAGTCTGGACATCAATTCGGGTGAACTGGTCGCCTTGCTTGGCCCTTCGGGCTGCGGCAAAACCACCTTGCTGCGCATCATTGCCGGGCTGGAAACTGCCGACCATGGCAGCATTCTGTTCAGTGGCGAAGACACGACTGACGTGCATGTGCGTGAGCGCCAGGTTGGTTTTGTGTTTCAGCACTACGCGCTGTTTCGCCACATGACGGTGTTTGACAACGTCGCTTTTGGCCTGCGCATGAAACCACGCAGCCTGCGCCCCAGTGATGCACAGATCAAGGAAAAAGTGCATTCGCTGCTGAATCTGGTGCAACTGGACTGGCTGGCCGACCGTTTTCCGTCGCAGTTGTCAGGCGGGCAGCGCCAGCGTATTGCGCTGGCCCGTGCGCTGGCGGTCGAGCCCAAGGTGCTGCTGCTGGACGAGCCTTTTGGTGCGCTTGACGCCAAGGTTCGCAAGGAACTGCGCCGCTGGCTGCGCCGCCTGCATGACGACCTGCATGTCACCAGTATTTTTGTGACGCATGACCAGGAAGAAGCACTTGAAGTTGCTGACCGGGTGGTGTTGATGAACCAGGGCAAGGTCGAGCAGATTGGCTCACCACAGGAAGTATGGGACCACCCGGCCAGCCCGTTTGTGTACGGTTTTCTGGGTGACGTCAACCTGTTCCATGGCCGCGCGCATGAAGGCGAGGTGCATGTTGAAGGCATACGCATCGCTTCACCAGAACATGCTGGCACCCAGGACGCCAAGGCCTTTGCCTATGTGAGGCCGCACGACATTGATGTCCAGCCCTATACATCAGGCAGCACAGCAGGCGAAGGCATCATCGCCACGCTTGACCGCGCCATCGTGATAGGCCCGATTGCGAGACTGGAACTGATCCCCAAGGACGACAGCCGCCCCGCAGGTGGCCCGCTGGTCGACAAATTGATAGAAGCCCAAATGCCGGCCCAGCAGTTTCGGGAACTGAAACTGCGTGAAGGCGATACCGTTATCGTCACCCCACGCAAGGCCAGGGTGTTTGTGGAGGCAGGGCAGGGGATTTGACAAAGCGGCAAGGACTGCCTTATCGGCAATTCTGCTCATCTTTATGGCAAAACATTCCTCTCATGAGGGGGGCATCGCCGGTTACTGTTTTGACAGTGGCGCATTGGAGGTCGCCCACTGCCGCTCCAGCTCGGCGGCCTGCTCACCGTCCTGCCGGGTGTCATAAGTAGACGTTGTCACCACCATCGACGAGTGCCCAAGCGCTTCCTGGGCATGGCGCACCTGGCCGCCTGCTGCGAGAAACTGGGTTGCCATGGTGTGCCTGATGGTGTGCGGGCCAGCACCAGGGCGGCGCAGTTCTGCGGCTTCAATGCTGTTGCCCAGTGCGTCCAGCCGTTTTGCGGCCGCCTCAAAAACGTCTTTGACCTCGCGGTAAATCGTTTCATCCGACACCGGGCCGTCATGACCGGCTGACTGCCCGCCCATCCAGAAAATTGAACGCGGCCCCTCATCGGTGCTGGCCATGGCTGGCCGACCCAGGCTGGTCCGAAATCGTGCTATTTCTTCAAGCAGTTGCGACGGCACCGGTGCCCAGACGGCGCCCTGGCCCTTGCGGTCGCGCCGGACATGCCAGACACCAGCACGGGTACGCTGAATGTCTTGCCAGACGATGCCCGCAACTGCATGCCTGCGCTCCCAGGTGGCGCGCAGCATGGCGATGATCAGACGCCTGCGTGCAGCGCTTCTCTGCTGGCTGGCATTAGCGTTTTCTGGGGTTTCGCAGGCGGCTTGCCACACAGCTGACCAGGCCTGGTCTGACAGCGCCTTTGCCACACCCACCGCATCCGGGCCAGCCGCGCCGCGCACACCGTGGCGCAAACGCTCAAACCGGCGGCGAAAGGGCTTGAAAGGATTGACCGTGCAGCAGCTTTGCGGCGGCACACTGCCTGGCACCACCACACGAGCCATTTCTTCATAAAACCCGTGCAATATGACCACCGCCTGGCGCAGCACCACAGGTGATGCCTTGGGTTTTTCACACTGGCGCAAAGACATGCCCAGGCGCGCCGCCACCTCGGGCGGAATAGGCCATTCGGCGTCCTGCTCAATCCACGCAATAAAGCGCGCGGCGTCGTCATAAGTGGCGGTGAGCAGATGGTCATTGCCCGTCAAATCACCGCGCAGTGACATCACAAACGCCTGCCAGCGGGTGATTTCCTTGCGGTAACTGCGCAAGGTGTTGGCCGATTTGCTTGCAGCTGCCGTCAACCAGTAATCAATCGCCCAGCTGTCAGGTGAGGTTTTGAACTGTGTGGCCGACAACGGGGTAAACGCAGCGGGCAGGGCGGCATGGGCTGGAAAACCGGCAAGTGGCCAGCCGGAGGCAAAGGGCGGTGAAGAGCTCATTTTTGACGGTTTTTTTGCTGCTGTTTAGCCTGCTTGGGTTTTGACTGCTCATACAGCCAGCTTTGGGCCTGGCAAAACAGCAGGACTACATCGGTA
>JAZKIK010000356.1:0-769 GCA_040384925.1 Pseudomonadota bacterium
GGTGTTGATGTCATAAATGCCCGGCGCTTTGTGTTTTTTGATTGCGGCGAAAACTTCTTCACTGGCTGCAACCTTCATGGGTGTGTCGCCCACGGCGTTATCGGTTTCGACCTGGTAGTCATTGATGTAGAACACGTTGCATCCCTTGATGATTTCGCCGGTTTTTTCGCTTGCGAACTCGTACTTTTGGGCACGGAGGATCAGGACTGTTTCGCTCATGATGGATTGCTTTCGGATTGCGGCCTTATGCGGCCAGTTGGAGTAATCCGCGCTCGTAACTGAACGCGGGAATTTCGCGCACGAGGCATTTACAGCGCCTCGGGTTTGCACGAACCGGGGAGAAGTCAGCAGGCAGCATTTGCCCCTGACGTTCAATGAGTTGCATGTCGGTGGCCAGCCAGGACACTCCACAATCGACAAGCTGTTTGCGGCGGCGGTAGAAGGTAGGCCGTGTGGATCGCTTTTTCATGTCGTCTTCGCCATGGGTTGCCAGACCCAACCAGAACCCATGCAATAGGCCGGCAAGTTCCTGGGTGAAATAGGCTTCCAGGCGGTCACGCACGGCCATGCTGGTGCGGACGATCTGCACGGCGCCACTGCCCTCACGCAAAAGGCGGTGAATTTCCTTGTCGAAGACGGCCTGCAGGTATTCCGTGGTGATCTCGCGCACCTTGGGCTTGTGCCCGAAGTCGTAATCGAGCTTTTCAGCATGGAGTTCAACCTCAGCCCGAAGCCGGTTATTTGCCAGGCGCTGCAATGCTGCCAATCG
>JAZKIK010000356.1:779-1358 GCA_040384925.1 Pseudomonadota bacterium
ACGCTTGCGGTCGTTTTTCTGGAATTCCGGTCCCTTGTGATACAGCTTGATCGTGGTGGTCGAGCCCGGAACGAAAATGGATTCGTTGCTGTACTTCTGCATCTTGCGGCGCGGGAAGGCCACGTGATAGATGCCCTCGAAGAATTCCTGTACCGCCTGGTAGGGCAATTGAAAGTTCTCAGCCCAGTCAACGCGTTGAACCGTCCAGGTGGCTGTATGGGGCAGGGTAGTGCCCAGCAGGTGCTGCAGCAGGGTCCTGACGCGTTCGCAGGCCTCTTGCATGTCTTCGATGACGCCATAGACGTTTTGCCCGTTGATGGCCTTGGCAACTGAGCATTCAACAATCAGGTACGGTTCGCTGACATGCCATTCCGGCTTTCCGCTTCGTGACTTGGTGCAGTCCTCGTACATGGGTTTGACCATGATGCGGGAGTCGAAAGAACCTCGCAGATTGGTACGGGTGACCTCCCAAATGATTTCGCCCGTGTCATTGAGCATTCGGCAGTAGCTTTCGCCTTGTGCCTTGATTTTGTCAACGATGGAGCGGTTCATATAGGGTGACTTGAGTCTGACCGTATC
>JAZKIK010000356.1:1368-1959 GCA_040384925.1 Pseudomonadota bacterium
AGGCGAACCCGAACCGGGTTGCAGTTCGGATTTCGGCTTTGAAAAAGGTCGCTTTGGCAGTGCGCCAATAGCTGTAGGTGCTTGATGGCGCGTCTGGTGGGCACGCACAAGGGGTGAGGCCCACAAAGCGAATGGCTTGCTCATGAAGCCTCCTGACAGGCTGCGACAAATGGAGTGGTGAAGGACACGACAACATCACGGGCTCGCAACTCATGCACGTAGCCCTGAAAAGCGGCCACAGATGAAAATACTTTGACTTGTGGGTGATCGGCTGCAACCATGCCGGGCCGCAGTGTGATGCGCCAATCTGATTCAGGTTGAGGGGAAAGGGCAGGGGGTGGTGACCACAAAGCGAATTGGCGGGTTGCAGGGGTGTTTTTCATGGCTTGATCCATGGCCACAGCATGGCGAATTGAATTGGGTTGATGAACAGAAATATCCCTTCGCGCCCGATTTCGAAGGAAAAGTGGGTTTGTGCATTGGAGGTGACGATGTGGCAGTCAAACGTAGGCATGGTTTAGGTCCTCCTGCTAAGTTTGACCTTGCCCTCGAAAAACGTATCCCTTGCTGAGTGTTTAAATTCACGCAAGG
>JAZKIK010000357.1:0-3964 GCA_040384925.1 Pseudomonadota bacterium
GAGGTCGAGGCGATGGCCGAGCCCGGACTCCCCGAGCAGCGCCCGCACGCGCAGCGCGAGCACGTAACACTGCTCGAACGAAGCGCGGTAGGCCGGCACACCGACCAGCTCGTACAGCACGTGCTGGCGAAACCGTGTCAATGAAACACATCCTGCGCACTGAAACCAGCAAGGGTTTTGGCCTGGCCGAACTGCAGCCAGCGCAGCTGATCATCACCCACATCGGCAGCGGCCAGCAATACACCCAGGACCTGGTCTGGCGCAAGACCGCCACCGGCGGGCAAAGCGCAGAAAGCAGTTTTGCCATACCGCCCGCAGCCAAACTGGGTCTGTATGACGTGCAGCTCAAAGGCCAGCTCAAAACCAGCGATGGCAACCAGGAACACAGCTTCAGCAGCGGGCAGTTCAGGGTTGAAGAATTCCGCCTGCCGGTGCTTGAAGGCCGCGTTACGCCAGCAGACAAAAAAGCGCTTGTCAACGTCAAGTCAGTCCCCACTGACGTACAGGTCAACTATGTTGCTGGCGGTGCCGCCGTCAATCTGCCGGTGCGGGTGTCGGCACTGGTGCGCAGCAAAAGCCTGAGTTACAGCGACTATGAAGAATTCAGCTTTTCACCACCACGCGGCAAACAGGCGAGCAGTACAGAAGGCGAGGAAGAAGCCACTGCATCTCAAGACCAGCGTGTGATTGCCAACAAACTGCCCGTAACACTGGACAAAAACGGCGCAGGCAAGGTCACCCTCAACGAGGTGCCGCTTGCCCGCCAGCCACAGGAGTTGCTGCTGGAAGCCAGCTACGCCGACCCGAATGGCGAGGTGCAGACGATCCGCAGTGTGTCTACCCTCTGGCCCGCTGGTGTGATTGCCGGCATCAAGACTGAAGGCTGGGTATCGAGCAGCCAGAAAATCAAGTTCCAGGCGCTGGCGCTTGATTTGTCGGGCAAGGCGGCTGCCGATGTGGCGCTTGAAGTCAAGGCGGTGGCGCGCATCGTGACCACCAGCCGCAAACGTATGGTGGGCGGTTTTTACACCTATGACAACAAAACCGAAGTCAAGGACCTGGGTAGCGTCTGCAGCGGAAAAAGCGACTCACGCGGCCTGCTGCTGTGCGAAACCAAACTCGGTGAAGCTGGCGAAGTAGAACTCGTGGTGACCGCCAAAGACAAGGACGGCAACACCATCCAGGCCGCCAGCTCGGTTTATGTGACCCGGCAAGGAGAGTTGTGGTTTGGTGGCGAAGACCATGACCGCATGGACGTGCTGCCCGAGAAGAAAAGTTACCAGCCCGGCGACACGGCCAAATTCCAGGTGCGCATGCCTTTCAGGTTTGCCACCGCGCTGGTCGCCATTGAACGTGAAGGCATTATTGAAACCCAGGTGGTTCAGCTCAACGGCCAGGACCCGACCATTAATCTGCAGATCAAGGAAGGCTGGGGGCCAAATGTGTATGTCAACGTGCTGGCGCTGCGTGGCCGCCTGCGTGAGGTGCCGTGGTACAGCTTTTTCACCTGGGGCTTCAAGGCCCCGCGTGAATGGTGGACCTCCTTCTGGTACGAAGGCCGTGAATATGTGGCACCAACTGCGCTGGTTGATTTGAGCAAACCAGCGTTTCGCCTCGGCCTGGCTGAAATCCGCGTTGGTACCAAGGCGCACCAGCTTGATGTGAGTGTCAAGACTGACAAGGAAAGCTACGCCGTGCGCAGCCAGGCCAAGGTCACCATCCAGGTCAAACTGCCCAATGGCCAGCCCGCTGCCAATGCCGAAGTGGCACTGGCTGCCGTTGACCAGGCGCTGCTTGAGCTGATGCCCAACAGTTCCTGGGGCCTGCTTGAAGCCATGCTGCAGCGCCGTTCATGGGGGGTTGAAACCTCCACAGCGCAAATGGAAATCATTGGCCGCAGGCATTACGGCCGAAAAGCTGTGCCTGCAGGCGGTGGCGGCGGGCGCAGCAATACACGCGAGCTGCTGGATACCCTGCTGCTCTGGAACCCCAAGGTGATGCTGGACGCCAATGGCCAGGCGGTGGTGACGGTGCCGCTCAATGACGCCCTGACCACCTTCAAAATCGTCGCCGTGGCTGATGCCGGAACCAGCCTGTTTGGCACTGGCCAGGCGGCTATCCGTGCAACGCAGGACTTGCAGATCATCAGCGGCCTGCCGCCTCTGGTGCGTGAAGACGACCAGTTCCGCGCCCAGATCACCCTGCGCAACACGACCAAGGCCGCCATGAAGGTTGAAGTCAGTCCGCGTGCGACCTTGCTCGATTTGAAACCGCAGACGGTGGACATTCCGGCAGGTGAAGCACGGGAAGTCGCCTGGATGGTGACTGCACCGGCGCAGCTTGCCTTGACCCGCGCCGAAGCCATCCTGTGGGAAATCGAAGCCAAAGACACCATTAGCGGTGCCCGTGATGGCCTGAAAGCCCGCCAGCGCATCATCCCTGCTGTGCCTTTGACGGTGCAGCAGGCCACGCTGGTGCAGCTTGATGGCTCGTTCAGCCTCGATGTCAGTCCACCAGCCGATGCCCTGCCCGGTCGTGGTGGTCTCAAAATGTCTTTGCAACCCAGACTGGCCGAGGGCATGGACGGTGTGCGTGACTGGTTTGCCAATTACCCCTTTGCATGCCTGGAGCAAAAAACCAGCAAATCCGTTGGCCTGCGCGACGGCAAACTCTGGTTGAACGTGATGGGGCAGATTCCGGGTTACCTTGACAGTGATGGCCTGGCCAACTACTTTCCGCCGCGTGATGGCGAGGCCGCTCGTGGCAGTGACATTCTCACGTCCTACCTGCTGGCTGCCACCCATGAGGCCGCCAGCCTGGACCCGGCTTTTGCCCTGCCCGACGCGGTACGTGCACCCATGGAAACAGGCCTGATTGCCTTTATTGAAGGCAAGATCCAGCGCGACTTCTGGAGCCCGCGCAAGGATCTGGACGTGCGCAAACTGGCCGCGATTGAAGCGTTGTCACGTTACGGCAAAGCCCAGGGGCGCATGGTCGGCAGCATCACGATTGCACCCAACCAGTGGCCCACCAGTGCGGTGATTGACTGGCTCAACATTCTCAAACGTGTGGCTGACGTGCCGCAACGCGAGCAGCGGCTGGCGGAGGCCAACCAGATCATCCGTTCGCGCCTGTCATTTCAGGGCACCAAACTGATCTTCAGCACCGAAAAAGAGGACTACTGGTGGTGGCTGATGACCAATGGCGACGTCAACACCGCCCGCCTGATGCTGGCCGTGATGGACGACCCGGCGTGGAAAGACGACATGGGACGGCTTGCCAATGGCTTTATTGCGCGCCAGCAAAAAGGTGCCTGGCTGACCACCACCGCCAACCTCTGGGGTGGCCTGGCCCTCGACAAGTTCTCGGCCAGATTCGAGGCCACACCCGTGGCCGGCGTGACCAAAGCCACCCTGGCCGCTGCCGCCTCCAGCGTAACAAGTGTGGACTGGAGCAAGGTTGACCGGGTCAAAACGACGGACCTGACCGGCGCGCCCAACCAGACCACGATGTTTGGCGCACCGGCATCGCCAGGCAACCTGAAAAACAACAGCATGTTTCTGCCGTGGGGAAAAACCACAAAAGACACGCTGACGGTAAGCCACCAGGGCACAGGCAAACCCTGGCTGACCCTGCAGTCAATTGCCGCCATCCAGCTGAAAGAGCCTTTCAACGCTGGCTACCAGATCAAAAAGACGATGGAACCGGTCGAGCAGGCCGTTAAAGGCATCTACACACGCGGCGATGTGCTTCGCATCACGCTTGAAGTCAATGCCAGCGCCGACATGACCTGGGTAGCCATCACCGACCCAATACCTGGCGGTGCCACCATTCTGGGCAGCGGCCTGGGCCGCGACTCGCAGATTGCTACTGCAGGCGAAAAGAAAACCGGGGCAGGCTGGCCGGCTTTTGAAGAACGCAGTTTTGAAGCCTTCCGCAGTTATTACGAATACCTGCCCAAAGG
>JAZKIK010000358.1:0-2872 GCA_040384925.1 Pseudomonadota bacterium
GTCTGGTACATCACGATTGCGCTGGGTGTGTTTGCCGGCCTGGTCAATTTGCCGGTCAAGGAAACGCCGATTCAGCGCACGGCAGCCGGCCAGTTGCCGGCCGGAGCCTGAGATGCGCCGCCAGTCCATGCTGAAAATGGCCGCCTGGGCAGGCGCACTGCTGGCCTTGCTGGGGGTGTTTACACTTTACCTGCAGCCCGACTTCATGCTGACGTTGGCGAACCAGGTCTGGGTCTGTTTTTAAAGCTGTTTCCAGGCACTCCATGAAAACAATCGTCATTACCGGCGCTTCGGACGGCATAGGTGCTGAAATGGCGCGCCAGCTGGCCGCCCGCCATGGCACCGATGCTGCGCTGGTGCTGGCCGCCAGAAACGAAGACCGGCTCAAGCAGGTTGCCAGCGAATGCAAGGCGCTGGGGGCACAGACCCTGGTGCTCAGAACCGATGTGTCACTGGAGCCAGATTGCCGCGAACTGATCAGGCAGACCGTGGCCCGTTTTGGTGCCATTGATGCGCTGATCAACAACGCCGGCATGTCAGCACAGGCGCTGTTTGAGGAAGTCAAGGCCGAAGACCTGGCCTGGTACGAGGAGCTGATGCGCATCAATCTGTGGGGCAGCGTCTGGTGTACCCATGCTGCCCTGCCCTGGCTGAAACAGAGTCGCGGCAGCATTGTTGCGGTATCCAGCCTGGCCGGGCTGGTTGGTGTGCCGGGCCGTACCGCCTACAGTGCGAGCAAATTCGCCATGACCGGCTTTTTTGAAGCCTTGCGCGCAGAACTGCGAAACAGCGGTGTCAGCGTCACGACGGCTTACCCTGGCGTGGTGTCCACACAGATTCGCCATCACGGTTTTAATGCAGCGGGCAGGGCTGCAGGCTCAAGCGGGCTCAGGGAAGACAATGCCATGAGTATTGAAGAATGCGCCCGGCTGATCCTGCAAGGCATGGCAGGCCGAAAACGGGAGGTCGTGATGACCACCAAGGGCAAGCTCGGGCGCTGGCTCAAGCTGTTTGCGCCAGGCAAGGTCGAAGCGCTGGCGCTGGCAGCGCTCAAGGAAGAGGTCAAACCACATTGAAAGACATCAGATTGCATGGATCAGAAGCGCCTTCAGCCTGGGTCAAACGCTGGTCACACCTTGTCAAACCCGGTGGCCTCATTCTGGACGTGGCTTGCGGCCAGGGTCGTCATGCCAGCTGGTTTTACAGCTTGAATCACGCCGTAGCGCTGGTGGACCGGTCGCAGCAAGCCATTGATTCGATCGTCATTCCGGCGGATTTCTGCGAAAAGGTGGTTGCCGACATTGAAAACGGCCCCTGGCCTTTTGCAGGCAGGCAGTTTGATGCGGTGATTGTGACCAATTACCTCTGGCGACCGCTGATGCCCACGCTGCTGACCAGTCTGGCACCAGGCGGTGTGCTGATTTACGAAACTTTTACCCAGGGCAACGAGACCGTCGGCAAACCTTCCAGGGCAGATTTTTTGCTGCGCACAGGTGAATTGCTGCATATTTGCCAGGGTTTGCGTGTGGTCGCTTTTGAGGACGGCTTTCAGGAAGAAGCGGGGGCTGCGTCAGCACGCTATATTCAGCGTATTGCTGCAGTGCGGGAATCGGCAGAAAACGGCACGGCGCCGCGTTACAGACTGTCTTAAGAACGTGTTGACGGTCCATACGGGGTCGCCGTGCAGACCGTGAACACGTTCTCCGGCTCTGGGTAGAATGCGTGACCAGCGTTTTGGGTGAGTCCGTACCAAGCTGATACTGGCCCTGACACCCCGACTCCAACTGTGAACGTACACAACAACACATGAAAACCATTACTGGCAGCATCGTTGCCCTGGCAACGCCCATGCACGAAGACGGCAGCGTGGACTACCCCACCCTGCGCAAACTGGTGGACTGGCATATTGCCGAGGGCACGGACTGCATAGGCGTGGTCGGCACCACTGGCGAGTCACCCACCGTCAATGTTGAAGAACATTGCGAGATCATCCGCGTCTCCGTCGAGCAGGCCAACAAGCGCGTGCCCATCATGGCCGGTTGCGGTGCCAACTCCACGGCAGAAGCCATAGAGCTGGCCCGGTTTGCCAAACAGGTCGGTGCCGACTGCCAGTTGCAGGTTGTGCCCTACTACAACAAACCTACGCAGCAGGGTCAATACCTTCACTTCAAGGCAATTGCCGAAGCTGTAGGCGACCTGCCAACCATTTTGTACAACGTGCCTGGCCGCAGTGTGGCCGATATGGCCCACGCCACGGTACTGCGCCTGGCCGAAGTGCCTGGTATCGTCGGCATCAAGGAAGCGACCGGCAATATTGACCGCGCGCAGTGGCTGATCAAGGAAGTGCCCAAGGGTTTTGCGGTCTATTCGGGCGATGACCCGACGGCCGTTGCCTTGATGTTGTGTGGTGGCCAGGGCAATGTCAGCGTGACTGCCAACGTGGCACCCCGCCTGATGCACGAGTTGTGCGTGGCCGCCGTCGCTGGTGACACCAAACGTGCCATGGAACTGCAGATGCAATTGCTGCCACTGCATAAAAACCTGTTTATTGAAGCCAACCCCATTCCCGTCAAATGGGCGATGGCGCGTATGGGTCTGTGCGGCCCGACGCTGCGCCTGCCCATGACGGCGCTGGAAGCATCCAATGAAGCAAACGTCGAAGGCGCCATGCGCCAAAGCGGCCTGATCTGATTTTTAAGGAAACCGAAGTGAAGACATTGCAAAACAGCGCGGGTGTATCAACGGTACAAAAATCGCTAAAAGGCGCTTCAGGCGCCGCCGTTCTGGCACTTGCCCTGACGCTTGCAGGCTGCTCCAGCGTGGGTGATCTGCTTCAGGGCGAAAAAATTGACTACAAAACCAGCGGCAAAAC
>JAZKIK010000359.1:0-1070 GCA_040384925.1 Pseudomonadota bacterium
GGCAGGATGATCCAGTCACTGGCGGTCAGCCCTGCCAGTTCGGTCGGGCTGCGCACCCACACCAGACGCACACCGGGCACGTTTTTAAGTGGCTGAAACTCATCGAGGTTGCTGATGCGCGGATAAGCCACCACGGCAACGGTTTTGGTGACCACACCGCTGGCCCGGCTTCTGTCGTCAAAAACACCGTCTTCTTCGGGCAAACCATGCTGCCACCACATCGGCAAGATTGCCACCGTCGGCACACCTGTCAAGTCCTGCAGCATCTGCGGGCCGGGTGCCAGCAGAGATGCGTCGCCCCTGAACTTGTTCAGTACAAAACCCCTGATGTGCCGCTTTTCCTGTGCATCCAGCATGGCCCAGGTGCCATACAGATGGGCAAATGCGCCACCCCGGTCAATATCTGTCACCAGCAGGCAGGCTGCGTTGGCATGCAGCGCGACCCGCATATTGACGATATCGCTGTCTTTCAGGTTGATTTCAGCCGGCGAGCCCGCGCCCTCGATCACCACCACATCGTTTTCAGCAATCAGTTCGTCAAGTGCCGCAGCAATCACCGGCCAGACCGAAGCACTGCGCCCACGCCAGGCCATGCGCGAAAGCTCTGCATTGACCTGGCCCATCAGCACGACCTGGCTCTGGGTGTCTTTTTCAGGCTTGAGCAAAAGCGGGTTCATGCGGACATCAGGCACGGCCCGTGCCGCCAGCGCCTGGAAATACTGGGCGCTACCAATCTCCCCTTTTTCCACCACCCTGGCGTTATTGCTCATGTTCTGCGCCTTGAAGGGTGAGACTTTCAAGCCCTGACGAGCGTAATAACGACAAAGCGCAGTCGTCAGCCAGCTTTTACCGGCACCGCTGGTGGTGCCGAGGACCATGACGCAATGGGCGGTCATGGCTGGCTGCTTTTTTTAAATTCAGGAATCATTTTTACCTTGGAAAATGTCATTCAATGCCTGACGAAGAAGGTCTTGCGCAGCGGGTGCCTGGACACTCACACGAACATGACCGGGCAAACCAAACGAAGCGGTGTCCCGCAGTTTGATGCCCTGCACTCGCAGGGCTGCCAG
>JAZKIK010000359.1:1080-2413 GCA_040384925.1 Pseudomonadota bacterium
AAGTCCTCACGTTTGCCCAATGCGGTCTCTCGGAGCAAATAGTCCAAGGTCTGAAACGATACAGTTTTTTCAGCCGCTGCACTGGCAATGAACTGATTGACAGAAATGCCGTCCTTGTGGGCCAAAGGTTTGATGCTTTCGTGTACAGAGTTGGGCAGGCGAATGGTGAGTTCTGTCATGTCACATATTCTTTGAAAGTTGGATTGATCAACCGATGTTACGCGTCTGCATCGTGCTGTCTTTTCGACTCACCTGTTTTCAACTTCAGGGCATTAAAAACTCTTCGCAAGCTCTGCATACCGTGGCAAATCACCGTCAGTTGATGCAAACCGGGATCTTTACAGCGACAGACAACAAGTTGACCCCGCAAAACCTAGGGAAATCCCCGGTACGAGTTGCAGAAATTGTTCTTAACATACAAATGTTAACGTTAACTTTTAGAGTGGATTATGAAAATATCCTTTTCGTTAAGGCTTTTGCTTCGATTTTTGGGTCTCTTTCATTCACAAACGAGGCTTTTTTATTGGCAGCGCGTGAAGCCTCAAGGCACTTGCACAGATCAACTGGAGACATCAAATGTTCAAATTAAGCAGCGTGACCAGCGCAGTGATGCTGGCAGCTTCCGCCACTCTTCTAGTCGCCGCATGCGGCGGCAGTGACAGTAGTTCACCAGTCGTCAGTCCCCCTGGAACCAGCGCTACTGTTGTCGATGCTCAAGTCTTTCGCTCGGTTAAGGCTCTTGATACGGGCTGGAAGTTTGTTCAGGACGATGTTCTGACGGATGAGCAGGCTCTGGCTGCATCAGGCGCAACCTGGGAATCCGTGAAGTTGCCGCACACCTGGAATGCAAGTGATGCAGCCACTACAGCCCAGTCAACGCCTTACACGCAGCTTTATAAACGAGGTCTTGGCTGGTATAGGCTGGAAGTTGATGGCAACGCCGTTTCAGGCGCTACCAAATGGCTTCAGTTTGATGCTGCGAGCATTGCGGCCGACGTGTGGATCAATGGCGTGAAGCTGGGGCAACATAAAGGTGCCTTCACGTCTTTTCGTTTTGACGTGAGTTCTTTGCTGAAACCAGGAAAAAACGTCATCGTTGTCAAAACAGACAACCGCCGTCCGACATTGGCGACCGACGCCACTGCAATTGCACCGTTGAGCGGGGACTTCAATATGGCAGGTGGCTTGTACCGCGGGGTGTCTCTGATTGGCACACCCGCCACTGCAAATATCGCTCTGGGTGATCTGGGTGGCACGGGTGTTTATGCAAGAACAGTCAGGCTCAGCGGGAAAAATGCATCTGTCACCGTGCAGACAAAACTCGAAAACGCGC
>JAZKIK010000360.1:0-4744 GCA_040384925.1 Pseudomonadota bacterium
TCCAGAAGTCGGTCAGCAGTGCCAATGATGACGAGGCTTTGTCGCAGTTGCGGGCGGATGCGCTGGCGGCCAAGTCTGCGGGGGAGGCTGCGGCCACGACCTTGCAGCCGCAGGTTGAAAGTGTCGAGGCGCGCCTGACGCAGTTGGGTGAGGTGGCGGCTGACAGCAAGGAAGCACCTGATATTGCGGCGCAGCGTGCCCAGCTTGAAAAAAGCCGCAGCGAGCTGGATGCGCAGATCAAACTGGCCCGATTGCTGGGGGTGGAGGCTGAGCAGACCGCCGCGCAGATTGCGGCGCAGCGCAGGCAGCAGTTCAAGGCCAAGCTGGGTGAACGCACGGCCTCGATTCTGGGGACGCGGTTTTGGGCCGAGGTGCGTGAAGACCTGCCGCAGGACGCGGCGCATGTGGCCAAACTGGGCAAACAGCTGGCCAGCGCGCTGGCTGCTGCGCCGGGCTGGACTTATATGGCTTTGCTGGCTGGGCTGGGGCTGACGCTTGCGCTGCGCTGGTGGCTTGGCCGGCGCCTGAGGCGGTTGACGGCCACACGGGTGCCTGCCAGCCGGCTGCGACGCTCGCTGTATGCGCTGGAAGTAGTGATTCTGACAGTGGTGACGGCGGCGCTGGCCACTGGAGCCCTGGGTTTGCCGTTTCTCGCTGGCGTATCGGCACCACCAGCAAGTCCGCCAGCACCAGCCAGTGATGTGGGCGTGCTGATTGTGCTGATATTTGGTGCGGTGTGTTTTGGTGCCTATGTGGCAGGTCTGGGCCAGGCCTTGCTGTCGCCCTGGCGGCCCAGCTGGCGGCTGACCAGGCTGCCCGACCACGTGGCGACGGGCTTGCGCTGGTTTCCGCTGCAGATGGCGGTGCTGTTTGTGCTGGTCTGGACGGGCGAGGGGCTGGCTGCGCTGCTCAATATCAGCCTGGCGGCAACGGTGGCGCTGAACTGCATCATGTCGCTGGCGATTGGCACCTCGCTGGCGCTGATCATCATGCGCGCGGAGCACCTGCACCGCGAGGCAGCACAAAACCCTGACCTGCCGACCACGGCGCAGCGGCCTTTCTGGCTGGTGGTACTGGCTGCCGCAGGCTGGCTGGTGCTGGCTGGCAGCCTGATCTGCCTGTTGGCAGGTTATGTGGCTTTTGGCAGTTTTGTCATCAAGCAGGTGGCCTGGATGATGATTGTGCTGGGTTCGGCCTATTTGCTGTCGGCACTGGCTGAAGACTCTCTGACCACGCTGCTGGCTTCGCAGCCAGCGGCTGCAGACGCAAAAACAGCGGAGGCAGGTGAGACAGCCGCAGCGCCTGAAGTCCACAGCTACCGCATTGGTGAGCAGGCGGCGGTACTGCTGTCTGGTCTGAGCCGCCTGGTCATCGCGCTGCTGGCGCTGATGCTGCTGCTGGCACCATTTGGCGAAGGCCCGGAGGAGCTGTTCAGGCGAACTGACCAGCTGCAAAACGGCCTGAAGATTGGTGAAGTCAATATCCAGCCGGGCGCGGTGCTGCAGGCGCTGCTGGTGCTGGGGCTGGCACTGCTTGCCGTCAAGGTGCTGACGCGCTGGCTCCAGAACAACTACCTGCCGACTACCCGGCTTGACCCCGGCATGCAGCTGTCGGCCACCACACTGCTGGGTTATGTGGGTTATGTCTGCGCGGTGTCGCTGGCGCTGTCAGCCGTGGGCATCGGGCTGGAACGGGTGGCCTGGGTTGCCAGTGCACTGTCGGTGGGTATTGGTTTTGGTTTGCAGGCAGTGGTGCAGAACTTTGTCTCGGGCCTGATCCTGCTGGCCGAGCGGCCCGTCAAGGTGGGTGACTGGGTGTCGCTGGGCGGGGTGGAGGGCGACATCCGGCGCATCAATATGCGGGCCACTGAAATCCAGCTGGGTGACCGCTCGACGGTGATCGTGCCGAACTCTGAGTTCATCACCAAAACCGTACGCAACGTGACACATGACAACCCCATGGGCCTGGTGCAGATCAAGCTGCCCATGCCGCTGACTACCCGCGCTGCCGAATTGCGTGCGTTGCTGCTGGAGGTGCTTCAAGCCAACCCCGATGTGCTTGAAACGCCTGCACCCAATGTGCAACTGGACGGCATTGACAACGGCAACCTGATGTTCAACGCCACGGCTTATGTGGCCTCGCCACGCGCTTCTTACGGTGTGCGTAGCGCGCTGCTGTTCGAGGCGCTGCGGCGGCTGGCCGAAGCGGGCATTGAAATGTCAAAACCGCCAACCATGATTGCCATGCCGGCGCAGGGCACGTTGCTGCAGCCTGCTGCCGTGCCGCCCACACCCGTCGTGCCAGGCGTGGTGCCTTGAAATACATTGTCGCCGTCAGGGCGCTGTGTGACTTCACGGCCAAGCGCGGTGACCTTGACTTGCGTTTTACACCTGCACCCACGGCGCAGGAAGGCATGGCTGGCCATGCGATGGTGGCATCTCGCCGCGATGCCGACTACCAGCTTGAAGTCAGCCTGGAAGGTGAGTACAAAACCCTGAGGGTGCGCGGCCGGGCCGATGGGTATGACCCGGCCAACAAGCAGCTTGAAGAAGTCAAGACCTACCGCGGCGACCTGCACAACATTACCGAAAACCGCAGGAATCTGCACTGGGCACAGCTCAAGGTTTATGGCTGGCTGCTGTGTCATGAAAGAGGCTTGGCAGACATCAACCTGGCGCTGGTTTATTTTGATGTCAACAGCCTGCAGGAAACCCCGCTGACCGAGCATTTCAGCGCTGCGTCCCTGCGTGAATATTTTGAAATGTTGTGCGAAAACTTTCTGGGCTGGGCCGAAGGCGAGATGGCGCACCGCAGTGCGCGTGATGCGGCGCTGAATGGGCTGCGTTTTCCGCACGCCGGTTTCAGGCCCGGCCAGCGAGAACTGGCCGAGGCGGTTTTCAAAACAGCCAGTGCGGGCAAATGCCTGATGGCACAGGCCACTACCGGCATTGGCAAAACGATTGGCACGGTTTTCCCGCTGCTCAAGGCCATGCCCAGACAGCGGCTGGACAAGCTGTTTTTTCTGGCTGCCAAAACGCCTGGACGCAGGCTGGCACTGGATGCGCTGGAGCTGATCAAAAGCAGCGCGCAGTCTGTGTCAGGCGCACCCTTGCCGCTGCGTGTGCTGGAGTTGGTGGCACGTGACAAGTCGTGTGAACACCCTGACAAGGCCTGCCACGGGGACTCATGCCCGCTGGCCAATGGTTTTTATGACCGCCTGCCTGCGGCCAGAACGGCGGCTTTCCAGTCCTTGCGTGCCATTGGGGTTGCGGTAGTAGGCGATGAGCCAGCACAAACCCGTGGCGACGACGAAAACATGTTTGGCAAATCCGCCCTGCGCAATCTGGCGCTGACGCACCGGGTCTGCCCGTATTACCTGAGCCAGGAACTGGCCTCGTGGTCTGATGTGATCGTGGGTGACTACAACTATTTTTTTGACAGCAGCGCCCTGCTCTACAACATGACAGTCACCAACCAGTGGCGCGTCAGTGTGCTGGTGGACGAAGCCCACAACATGATCGAGCGGGCGCGCAAGATGTATTCAGCCACGCTGGACCAGGCGCAACTGCAGCAGGTGCACGGGGGCGCGCCACGGACTGTCAAAAGTTCGCTTGAAAAACTCAACCGCCAGTTCAGTGAATTGCACAAAACCCAAACCGAAAACTATGAGGTACTGGCCGAGTTGCCCGTCAATTTTTTAAAGGCGCTGCAGCAGACCATTACCACCATTACCGACTTTCTTGTTGCCAACCCGACCCGGGTTGATGCGGAACTGCAGGCTTTTTATTTTGAAGCGCTGCATTTTTCACGCATGGCTGATGCGTTTGGTACCCATTCGATTTTTGACAGTAGCTTGCAGGACGAGCTGTCGGGCGATGCGCTGGCGATGCGCGGCCAGGGCTGTGCAGTGCTGAATATCCGCAATGTGGTGCCTGCGCCTTTTCTGGTGCCACGTTTTGCAGCAGCCCAGTCTGTGACACTGTTCTCAGCCACGCTGAGCCCGCCTGCGTTTTACCTTGAAACCCTGGGCCTGCCAGCCAGCACTGCCTGGATTGATGTGCCCTCGCCCTTCAAACCCGAGCAGTTGCGTGTGGCAGCCATCAGCAATATCTCAACCCGCTACCAGCACCGCGAACATTCGCTGCTGCCCATGGCCGGGCTGATGGCAAAACAATATGACAAAACGCCAGGCAACTATCTGGTGTTTTTAAGCAGTTATGACTATCTGCAAAAACTCTGCCTGCTGTTTCAGCAACGCCACCCGCACATCCCGGTCTGGCAGCAAACCCGCCAGATGGACGAGGCGGGGCGCGAGAATTTTCTGGCACGATTTACTGCCGAATCGCAAGGCATAGGGTTTGCGGTGCTGGGTGGCGCTTTTGCAGAAGGCGTTGATTTGCCCGGCAAACGGCTGATTGGTGCGTTTATCGCCACACTGGGGCTGCCGCAGATCAACCCGGTCAATGAAGAAATCAAAAAACGCATGGCGACTTTTTTTGAGCAGAATGGCAAGAACGAGCAGGCACACAAACAAGCAGCAGACGAAAAAACCGCCGAACGTGCCTACAACTACACCTATCTGTATCCGGGCCTGCAAAAAGTGGTGCAGGCCGCTGGCCGCGTGATACGTACCCAGTCGGACAAAGGTGTGATCTACCTGATGGACGACAGGTTTACCCAGGAAGAAGTCATGCAATTGCTGCCCGCCTGGTGGGTGGTGGAACGGGTTTTTGCCACGCGGCAG
>JAZKIK010000361.1:0-6795 GCA_040384925.1 Pseudomonadota bacterium
CTGCCGACTTGTAGAGCTGTATCGCGCGCTCGGCTTCGGACTTTGCTGCCTGAAAATCCGTAGGCCGCAGCAGCGAGGCCAGGCGCAGGCGCGCACTGGCTTCATTCTCCGGCCGCCTTGTTGTTTCGCCCGCCTTGATGGCCTCCCGGTAGAAAGCCTCGGCCTGTTGCCTGCGCCCATCCATCCACTCGGCATCACCCAGTGCCTCGCTGACCAGGCCCTGTCCCACGAGCTGGCCTTCGACCTTGAAGGCTGCATTTGCCTGAATGGCGTGCTCGCGCATGAGCGCCACCTTGCCTGCCGAGCGGTGCAGCGATGCCAGTTTCAGCAAGGCATTGCCGGCGGCACCTGAGAACTTGCCTTTGCGGGCAGTGGCCAGGGCGCGCTGGTAAAAATCCAGTGCTTCGGGCAACTTGTGCCGCGTTGCAGCGAGTTCACCCAGCGCCAGCAAGGAATGGGATTCCGCCTCAGGATTCAATGCGGTCGAGGCACGGGCCATGGCACGGTCGAAAAACTGTTGCGCAGCTTGCAGATCGCCATCATCCATTGCGCGGTAGCCCTGTTGACGCAAGGCGCTTGCTTCGGCAATGGGTACACCCTGGGACTGTGATTGTTGCAGCAGGCTTTCGACTTGGGATGTTCTGCTGGCGGGATCACTGCGCTGAGTCTGCACGGCCAGGCTTGTGGCGTTGAGCAAACCGAGCTTGTCGCCTACAGCCGCCGACAGTTTGCGGGCAGCATCGGCCTGCACCTGCGATGCCTCGGGCTGGCCGAGTTGGCTCAGCAGGTCGGCCATCTCCAGTCTTATAGTTCCCTGCCCACCAATGTTGCCGTCGATCTCATAGAGCAGGAGTGTGCGGCGAAGCAGGCGCTGGGCGGCCTCGATTCGCCCACCCTTGAGTTCCAGCCGCGCCAGATTGTGCAGTGCAAGCGCCTCGACGTCACGCATGCGCGTTGTTCTGGCCAACTCCAGCGCTCTCTGGGCTGTGGCGCTTGCTGCTTCGGTGCGCCCCTGATCAAGCAAGGCAGCAGACTCATTGACCAGGAGCAGAACCTGCTCTTCTGCGGCCGACAGGATGCGCGTCGCCTGCGCCTGATAGGTTTGCTGGACCTGGGCCATGCCGCTCTGGCCAGCAGCACACAGCAGCAGTGCTGCGATGAATTTCCTTGCAAATCCTGCCCGCATGATTTCCCCTCCCGCCAGCCTTTTTATGATTCTCATCAGGCATTCTATGTTCTGTTTTTTCGAGGATCCGAGGTGCAGCCCAAGGAAAATACAGCCAGCGGAAAGGGCCAGTCAGGCCCATTCCTGCCCTTGTTTAATGTTTCTCTTGCGGACTGCTTTCGCTTTCGCTCTGATGAGGGTTTGCAGCCACGGCCGCAGGCGGGTTCTGGACCAGCACTGCAACTGCCGGTGCTGGCGATTCGCTGGTGCCGCCGCAGCCCGCCAGGCTGGTCAGCAGCAAGGCCGCTGCAGCAAGGACAAGTTTTGATTTGAGGTTTGATTTCATTGTGTAGTCCATGGTTGAGGTTTGTAGCTTGCTCAATACAACACGATGCCCTGGTCGGAAATCACGATGGGGTAGTTGCCTACCGGGATGCTGTTGACGGTCACGCTGTTATTGGCTGCACTGTTGCCGGTAATGCTTGCAGCTGGTGTAGCCAGTGAATAAACACGGCCATCCAGCAAGTCCGCCACCCGTGGTGTAAAGCCGCTGCCCTGGGCATAACGGGCAAAGTGAAAGTTGTTGCAGTTGATGGTGATGTTGGTCAGGCTGTCCGTGTTCAGCGGCAGGTTGTTGGCCTTGTTCCAGACCACCAGCAGATTGCGTTTGATGCCGCCGGCATCGGTGCGGGTGTAGGCATGCACTGTATGTCCCCAGGATGTGCTGCAGCCAGGGTTGTCTATTCGCTGGAGCCGGCTGTCAAAGATGGCAGTCACGTTCTGGTACGCGCCGTAAGCGATTTTTTTGCCCTGAACGGTCTGGTCGCCATTTAAAAAAGGTGTGTCAATGCTGGCATTAAAAGTACCGGTTCGCAGCAGACCCTTGGGGTTTTTGGTGGCGTCGTAGTGCAGGTCGGTCAGGGTGAAAATATTGGTCAGCATGCCACGTGAAAAATCACCCAGCAAACGCCGCAAGGCAAATTTGGCCTGGTTGGCTTCTGTCCAGTTTGACGGGTCAGTACACATCGCGTAGTAAAGGCAGGCCCCGGACGGCGCGCCGCTTTCACCCTGGCGCAGTTTGAAGCCGTGGCCTTCCACCATGCTTTTGAGTGCATTGAACTTGGTTTCCTCGCTGCTGTAGGAGTCGTAGTCCACATGGTTCTGGTAGCTGTGAAAACTCACATAGACATTGGCTGGGTTGACCACATTGGCCGCTGCAAACTGCTGCAGCACGGTCTGTGCAAACTGAAAGCTGGCGCTGGTGCTGCCGCCCATGATGCCGGCTGTAAACGAGCCAATCGACATTTTTGCGTTGGGCTGAATCGCCTTGATGGCCTGCGCGGTTCGGGTAATCAGCGTCACGTAGTCAGCCGTGGTGACATGTCCGTCAGGCTCATTCCAGATCTCCCAGTCCGAAACCCTGACTGTAGGCGAGTTGTAACGCCTTACTGTTGCCTCGACAAACTTGATCCAGCGATCCAGCCCGGCACCCGTGGGTACATTGCCGCCCAGGCCGGCCGTGCCGCAATTGGTACAACCGGGGCGTTCATTGCCGTAACCCAGAAAAACCCAGGGTTCCACCCCCTGCGCCCGCACACCATCGACGATGGTGTCAAGTTTGCTGAAGTTGTAGGTTGGCGTGGCGGTAATTGTGGTTTCGATGGCATTCCAGCCTGACTGCACACGTATGCGCGTTGCGCCCAAAGGCCCGAGGTAGTCCTTCCAGTTTTCAAAAGTGCTGAAACCCCTGTCAGTGGTTTCGCCGCCAATACCAAAGGTATTGGTCAGCCCCGCAGCCTTCAGTTCGGCCGTTGATCGGGGCTTGATCTTTCCCAGGTAGGCAAGCGCCGGGTCAACAAGCTCTGCCCGCGCATTTGAGCCCAGAAGCGCCGCCGCCAGCGCCAGGGTACATGTCCAAATCAGTTTCATTCAGGTCTCCGGTTCGTGTAAATCGGCTGCCATCAAAAGCAGCCAGGAGGTGCGAATGTGCAGATGCACAATCACGAACCGCAGTCTAGTTTTATATTTAATAAAATGTTTAATCGTAAACCCTTGGCCTTGGCCGGAAGTTCATTTGCCTGGTGCTCGGCCTGGTGGTGTCTGCTTTTCTACTATGCTGTTGATAGCGCCTCATGTCTGTATTGATTGCGCAATATGACGATTTGATGCATCAACACCGCCAAGACAGCCCATTCCCTGCAGGGTGGCCTCGACTGCCATGTCAAGTGGGGTGTGGGGTTCGTGACCCAGCACGGCCAGCAGTTTTTTGTTGTCCATGCCAAGCGGCGTTTGCCACAAATAACGCATCTCGCGCAGTTCACGAAGGGTAGGCACAAACGGTGCTGCCAGTGCTGTCAACCACCACGGGAAGGCGCGCAGTGTTGGCCTGGCACCACCGCGTTTGACAAGGACGCGGCAGATGGCTTCTGCCAGTTGGGTACCGTCAGCATCCCAGTGGCCAGCCATGTGAAAAACCGCAAAGGCTTGCAGCGTTTCGCGGTGCTGCAACAGCTCGACCATGGTGCGCGCCACGTCGGGAAGGTATGACCACTGATGACCCACACCATGCTTGCCCGGCAGGTTGACAACCTTGACGGTTTGCTGCGGTTTGAGCAATCCCTGAGAGAACCAGTTATTACCCGGTTTGGGGCCAAAAAAGTCACCGGCCCGCACCACAATCACCCGGCAAGCGTCGCGGCTTGCTGCCTGCAGGCGCTGCTCCAGATCAACACGCACCGCACCCTTGCGGGTCAGCGGGTTTTGTGGCGAATCTTCATGCAGCAGCGGAAAGGCGTCGGGACCAAAGTTGTACACCGTGCCAGGCAGCAAAATTGTGGCACCCTGGGCGCGTGCTGCGGCAATCGTGTTATCAATCATGGGCAGCACCAGTTCACCCCAGCGCCGGTAGCCGGGCGGGTTGACCGCATGCACGATGACGGAGCAGCCGCTGGCTGCGGCCAGCACATCGTCGCGGTTCATGGCATCGCCCTTTATCCAGTCGATGCCATCGCGTTTTTTTATCGCCGATTGAGCGCCACGATTTAATGCCCGCACCTTCCAGCCCGCATCAAGCAACTGGCGCGCCACCTCACCACCAATACCGCCAGTTGCGCCCAATACCAATGCTGTTCTGTTGTCCATCTCGATATTCCTTGAAAATTTGTGATGGATGAAGTTTCAAACAGCGCCAGCTATCAAGCAATTGCTCAACATGTCATAGTCGCTATACATTTATGCATGGACAAGGGTATGGATCAAGACATTGGCTGGGAGCTGTATCGCTCATTTTTGAGCGTGTTGAAAGAAGGCTCCTTATCTGCCGCCGCACGTGCCTTGGGAATCGCACAACCCACAGTCGGGCGGCATATCGCTGCGCTTGAAAAATCCCTCAGGCTTACGCTTTTCACCCGCTCCCAGCACGGCCTGCTGCCAACAGAGGCGGCACTGGCCCTGCAAACCTTTGCCCAGAGCATGAGCAGCTCGGCCGCCGCCTTGAAGCGGGCAGCAGAAAGCCAGGGTGCAGGCATACAAGGCACGGTGCGCATCACCGCCAGCGAAGTCATGGGCGTGGAGGTGCTGCCACCCATCCTGACTGCGTTGCAAAACAAACACCCGGATCTGAAAGTCGAACTGGTGCTGAGCAACCGTGTTCAGGACTTGCTGCGACGTGAGGCCGATATCGCCATACGCATGACACAACCGAAACAGGAGCAATTGATTGCACGACGAATCGGCAATGTGCCACTGGGCCTGCACGCACACAAAAATTATCTGCAAAAGCGCGGTGTGCCAGGCACGCTGGCCGATCTGTCGAAGCATGCGCTGATAGGTTTTGACGAAGAAACACCTTTTATCCGCGCTGCAAGGCAAGGCCTGTCAATCTGGCAACGCGACACTTTTGCCCTGCGCACCGACAGCGACCTGGCCCAACTGGCCATGATCCGTGCGGGCAGCGGTATTGGTGTGTGTCAACTGGCCCTTGCCGCGCGTGATCCGCAACTGGTGCATCTGCTGCCCGCAGAATTTGTGCTGAATCTCGAAACCTGGCTGACCATGCACGAAGATTTGCGGAGCAGCCCGCGCTGCAGGGTCACGTTTGATGCCTTGTTGCGGGGGGTGCAGGCTTATGTTTCGCAGTCTGCCTGAGGCCCGGAAGCGATGAATTTCCGAGGTGCCACCGAAGATTCTGTAAACCCGCGCATCGCGGTAATAACGCTCAATCGGCAGCGCTTTGCAGAATCCCATGCTACCGAAGATTTGCACCGCCCTGCCATCCGCGTTGGTGGCAATCCATTGAAGCGTTTGCCGGGCGGAGCCGAGCATGACCATCGGGATGCGGGCCGTAGGTGGAGCCAGAACGTCAAAACCGCGAGCGACATTGGGAAACGCTTGGCGTTCGGCGGTAACAGGAGGCAGGCCGGATTGCACATTCCAGACGACGTGATGGTCGGTGCTGCCAGAGCCTGACTTGCTTGCCGGTGCTGACTTGCTGCTTCAACCCAGAGAGGGCGTTGGATTCTGGTGCGTGCCGCCGCCAAGCCGAGTAACCCTCCTGCTGGAGGCCTCGCTCCGCTACTCGGAAGGAAAATCGGGCAGCAGCCCCTCGGAGGTAACATCCGTCCATGCGCTTACAGTCTTCCACCGCTCAGCGGCAGCGTTTCTCACCGCATCAGCTCCAAGTGCCCCTTGGAATGCGTCTGAGCCGAGGAGGATGTGGGGCGGCAGACGATCAGCTCCAGCGACACCGACGACGACCTGCGCGACCTTTTCCGGATCGCTGGGTTCATTGCCCCAATAGGCTGCCAATTGCCGCACAGTTTCCCCGACCGAGGCTTCATAGTCCGGCAATATGGGAGGCATGCTCCCAAACGCTCGTTTGCCCCAATTGGTGCGCATGCCGCCTGGTTCGAGTGCGGTCACTTTGACGCCAAACGGTGCGGCTTCAAGAGCGATTGTCTCGGCAAAGCCACCCACCGCCCACTTTGAAGCAATGTAAGCAGCATTGCCCGCCAGGGCAGCGCGCCCACCGACGGACGAAATCTGGATGATGTGACCGCTCCTCTGTTGGCGCATCGCAGGAAGGGCGGCCCGCGTGAGGTTCACGACACCGAAGAAATTGGTTTCCACTACACGACGAAAATCGTCTGATGAAACTTCTTCAAATGGCCGCGTTTCACCATACCCCGCATTGTTGACGAGAACATCAAGGCACCCAAAAGCTGAGATGGCAACTTCTACAGCGGCGGTGCTCCCTCGCTCATCGGTCACATCGAGACGGACCGGCACTACGCGAGAACCATAAGACACAAGCAAGTCATCCAACTGGCTCACATCGCGCGCAGTCGCGACGACACGATGGCCGGCCTCCAGCGCTTTAGCTGTGATTGCCCGGCCCAAGCCGGAGCCACTACCTGTAACAAGCCATACTTTAGACATAATCGATCTCCTTTAAATGTGAATGACCAGACGGTCAGTTAACGTTGAAATTTTCAGGACTACATTCGCCACAAGACGTCAAATCAGCTTGTGGACGTTCTTTCTCAATCGCAGGATTTGTGATCGTGAAATCCATGGGCGTATTTGCCACCCCCTCATCGACTGGTTGTCGACGTTTCGCCCGACCCACGCCA
>JAZKIK010000361.1:6805-7089 GCA_040384925.1 Pseudomonadota bacterium
TCGAAGGGTTCGGTCCAACTGTGCATGGCCAAATCGAAGGTGCCGTTGTGCAGCGGCACCATCCAGCGACCGCGCAAATCCAGGTGAGCTTGCACGGTCTGCTCGGGCTGCATGTGTATGTAGGGCCATTCCGTGTTGTATGCGCCCGTTTCGAGCATGGTCACGTCGAAGGGCCCGAAGCGTCGCCCGATCTCCTTGAAGCCGTCGAAGTAGCCGGTATCGCCGCTAAAGAACAGCCGAAGATCGCGCCCCGTGCTGTCGCCAGCGGCGTCATCGACGATCAC
>JAZKIK010000362.1:0-8748 GCA_040384925.1 Pseudomonadota bacterium
TTATCCGCACAGACATGCTCCATGAATCTGCGTTGCGCCTGCTGCGCGACAAGCCATTGGATGTGCTGCGGATTCCCTATTGGCTGTCGCGTAGCAAGGCTGCGCTCAAGCAGCAGTTGGCGGCGCTAACGGAATTTGATCCGTCGATCTTGCCGTATCGTCAGGATTTTCTGCAGTGGTTGAGGCAGCAGCGAGCGGACGGCCAAAAGCTGGTGCTGTGCACGGCTTCGGACCGCTCCATTGCAACGGCGATCGCGGATCATCTCGGTATTTTTGACGAGGTGATGGCGAGCGACGGCACCATTAATCTGGGGGGTGAGCACAAGGCCGAGGCGCTGGAGCAGCGTTTTGGTCGGGCGGGTTTTGACTATGCGGGCAATGCTCATGCCGACTTGGCCGTCTGGCGGCGCGCACGCAACGCTGTGGTGGTGAATGGTTCGACTGATCTCGTCAAAAAGGCCGAAGCTTGCTGCAATGTTGAGCGAGTCTTTTCCACGCCCGCTTTGCGGTTGACAGACTGGCGCCGCGTATTGAGGGTGCACCAGTGGATGAAGAACCTGCTGCTGTTTGTGCCACCGCTTGCGGCGCACCAGTTGACCAATTCCGGAAGTTGGCTGGCGCTGATATTGGCATTCCTGTCATTTAGCCTGTGCGCCTCGTCGGTGTATATCGCCAACGACTTGATGGATCTTGACAGTGACCGGCGTCACCCCCGCAAGCGCAACCGTCCGTTTGCCTCAGGTCTGGTGCCAACGTGGATGGGGGTGATCTGTGCACCACTCCTGATGCTATGCAGCCTGATGCTGGCGCTGCAGGTTGGCGGTGGTTTTTTGCCCTGGCTGGTGTTTTATTTTGTGCTGACTTGCGCGTATTCGTGGGGGCTCAAGCGCCTGGTGCTGGTGGATTGCCTGACGCTCGCCATTCTGTACACCCTGCGCATTGTGGCGGGTGCAGCTGCGGCTGACATGCCGCTTTCGTTCTGGTTGCTGGCGTTTGCGGTATTCCTGTTTTTGTCGCTGGCGTTTGTCAAGCGCTACGCCGAACTTCAGGAGAAGGGGACAGACCAAAAGTCTAACGGGGACCAAAAGGTGCATGGCCGTGGTTACTACCTGTCGGATGCGCCCCTGGTGCAGATGCTGGGCATTACCTCTGGCTACGCTGCGGTGCTGGTGCTGGCGCTGTACCTGAACAGCGATGCGGTGGTTCAGCTTTACAGGACGCCAGAGGTCATGTGGGGCGCGGTGCCTGTAATGCTTTTCTGGATTAGCTGGATGTGGCTGCAGGCGCACAGGGGCGACATGCATGACGATCCGCTTATCTTTGCAGTGAAGGACAAGGCGAGCCTGCTGGCCGGTATGGCCTTTGGCGCGGTTTTGCTGTTGGGAGCAGCGGGCTGGCCATGGTAACTGTATCGTCATGGGGGCGCTTGGGTCGATGGGAGCACGAGGTGCGCGCGCTGTCTGACCGGCAGCAGGTGTCGAGCCAGCTAAAAAGCAGTAGTTTGGGCATTGCATACGGCATGGGGCGCAGTTACGGCGACGTCTGCCTGAACCCTGATGGCGTACTTTGGAACACGACCAGGCTGGATCGTTTTATCAGTTTTGACGAGAGCAATGGCCGCCTTGTCTGCGAGGCCGGGGTGCTCCTGCGCGACATTCAGCGGCTGGCGATTCCGCGCGGCTGGATACTGCCGGTCACGCCGGGCACGCAGCTGGTAACGGTAGGTGGTGCCGTAGCCAATGATGTGCACGGCAAGAATCATCATGTCGCAGGCACGTTTGGGGATCATGTACGAAATATCAGCCTGCTGCGTACCGACGGCACCTGCCTGGAGTGCGGGCCAAGCTTGCTGCCCGACTGGTTTGCCGCAACTGTGGGCGGGATGGGCCTTACGGGCGTGATTGCGGCGGTTGAACTCCAATTGCGCCCCGTAGTGGGGCCCTGGCTGGCAACCGAGACTGTGCCCTATGCAAACCTGAAAGAATTTTTCGAACTGGCCGACACTTCTGAGGCTGACTGGGAACACACGGTTTCATGGATTGACTGCGTTTGCAATGGTGGTGGACGGGGTGTGTTTTTGCGCGGTAGTCCGGTTGATGGCGGTTCTCGCCCGGAGCCTCGTCGCCGCAAAAAGCTGGCCATGCCTTTTGTTCCGCCCGCATCGCTGGTCAACGGTATTTCGCTGTCGCCTTTTAATCGGGCTTATTTCCATTTACAGAAATGGCAGGCGGGCAAGGACATCACCCATTACGAGTCCTTCTTTCATCCGCTGGACCATATGCTGGACTGGAACCGGATGTACGGCCCTCGGGGGTTCTATCAGTATCAGAGTGTGGTGCCGCGGGCGCATGGGCAGGATGTGATGCAGGCAATGCTGGGTGAGATCTCCCGCTCAGGCGAAGGCTCATTTCTGGCCGTGCTGAAGACCTTTGGCAACCGCCAGTCTGTTGGCATGATGAGTTTTCCACGTCCAGGTGTCACGCTGGCGCTGGATTTCCCCAACCGGGGGGCGCGCACACTCAAACTCTTTGAGCGGCTGGACGCAATTGTGCGTGAGGCGGGCGGGCGACTTTATTCGGCCAAGGACGCGCGCATGCCACGTGAGCTGTTTGAGGCCGGCTATCCGCGCTTGGCCGAGTTTTTGCAATACCGGGATCCGGGCATCAGTTCGGCCATGTCCAGAAGACTAACGGGAAAATAAAAGTGTCGAATAAATCAAAAAAAATCGTCATCGTGGGAGCCACGTCAGCCATTGCCGAGCAATGTGCACGTCTTTGGGTAAAGGATTCTGTCGTCGATATGACCCTGGTGGGCCGGGATGCAGGTCGGCTCGCAAGGGTGGCTGCGGACTTGCTTGTACGCAGTCCCAAATCCAGCATTGAAATAAATGTGATCAGTCTTGCCGATGCAATGGCGATCACGCAATTGGCCAATGAAGTGGCGGCCGCAGGGGTAATCGACACGGTACTGATTGCTCATGGCTCCTTGCCTGATCAGTCGGTCTGCCAGCAGGATCTGGCTGCGTGCGACGATGCGCTCGCGGTCAACGGTATCTCGCCGGTGCTGTTTGCCGAGGCTTTTGCAGGCCATATGCAAAAGGCCAATCACGGAACACTCGCAATTATTGGTTCCGTAGCCGGTGACAGGGGACGCAAGTCAAACTATGTATATGGTTCGGCCAAGGGGCTTGTCACGCGCTATGCGCAGGGGCTGCAGCATCGTTTGGCCGCAACCAATGTGAAGGTTGTACTGATCAAACCCGGCCCTACAGATACACCGATGACGGCACATCTGAAGCAACAGGGGGGCAAGCTCGCCAGCGTTGAAGATGTGGCGCAAGCCATTGTCAAAGGAATCGATCAGGGATCGGCAGTGGTGTATGCGCCTGCAAAGTGGGCATTGATCATGATGGTCATCAGGCATTTGCCACGCTTTGTGTTTAATCGTATGGATATCTGAGTTGCGGCGCCACCAAGGACCTCCTCTTCTTATTTCAGAAATGACAATTGGTACCGCACAACATGCAGCAACACTCGAAAATCATTCTTCCCGGAGGCGCAGGTCTCGTCGGGCAAAACCTCGTTGCACGCCTCAAGGCCAAGGGCTATAGCAACATCGTGGTGCTCGACAAGCACCGAGCCAATCTGGCGGTGCTCAAGCAGGTTCAGCCTGAGGTTACCGCCGAGTTTGCGGACCTGGCGGAGCCGGGCGACTGGGAGCGGCATTTTGATGGCGCGGAAGTCGTCGTCATGCTTCAGGCGCAAATTGGCGGCAATGATTACGCGGAGTTTGTCCGTAACAACGTGGATTCCACGCGGCTGATTCTCGAAGCCATCAAATCACACCAGGTGCCTCGTCTTGTCCATATCAGTTCTTCGGTCGTGGTTTCGGTTGCGGACGACTTCTATACCCGAAGCAAAATAGAGCAAGAGCAGATGGTGCTTGCAAGCGGCATCCCATGCCCGATCTTGCGACCGACCCTGATGTTCGGCTGGTTTGATCGCAAGCATCTGGGCTGGTTGTCGCGGTTCATGAAAAAGGTGCCGATTTTTCCGATCCCCGCACATGGCCGGTACATGCGCCAGCCGCTGTATGTAGGGGACTTCTGCAACGTCATCATCAGTTGCATGGAAAACAGTGCCTTCAACGGCATTTACAACATATCGGGCCACGAGAAAGTGGATTACATCGACATCATTCGCGAGATCAGGCGAGCCATTTGTGCGCGGGTGCTGATCGCGAAGATCCCGTATGGTTTGTTTTATGCGCTGCTCTGGGTGTGGGCGCGGTTCGACAAAAATCCACCATTTACGACGCAACAACTGGCTGCGTTGAGCGCTCGCGACGAGTTTGAAGTGATTGACTGGCCCGGCATTTTTGGTGTGCCCTGCACGCCGTTCGCCATGGCAATACATGAGACATTTAATGACCCTGCGTACGGCAAAGTAATACTGGAGTTTTGAAGATGAAGCAGCGAATTGCCGTGCTGGGCGCCGGGCCCATGGGGCTGGCCGTGGCCTATCAGTTGGCGCGTGACGGGCACCATCCTGTGGTTTACGAAGCGGACGATCGTGTTGGTGGAATGACAGCTGCGTTCGACTTCTCTGGCTTGACCATCGAGCGCTACTACCATTTCCACTGCATTTCCGACCATGCATTCTTGAAGGTGCTCGGTGAACTGGGGCTGGCCGGGAAAATGCGTTGGGTCGAAACCAAAATGGGCTATTGGTACCAGAACCGCTTGCAGCCTTGGGGTAATCCGCTGGCGCTGCTGAAGTTTCGGGGCTTGGGCCTTGTGGCCAAATTCCGTTACGGCCTTCATGCGTTTTTGTGTACGCGGCGCACCGACTGGAAGCCGCTGGACCATGTCGAGGCAACAGGCTGGATCAAACGCTGGGTGGGCAAGGAAGCCTATGAAGTTTTGTGGCGTCGCTTGTTTGAATACAAGTTCTACGACTACACCAGCAATCTGTCGGCCGCATGGATCTGGAGCCGGATACGGCGTATCGGCAGGTCGCGCTACAGCCTGTTCCGCGAAAAGCTGGGTTACCTTGAAGGCGGGTCAACCACCTTGCTGCAGGCCCTGCATTCCGATATTCAAGCGCATGGTGGCGAGGTCAGGCTCAAGTCGGCAATTGGCAAGGTGGTTATTGAGAGTGGCAGCGTGCGCGGCGTAGAAGTCGCCGGGCGGCTGGAGGCTTTCGACAAAGTGATCAGCACCATTCCGTTGCCTTATGTGCCGCGCCTGATGCCCGACTTGCCGGCGGAAATTCTGGAGCGTTTCCGGGCGCTCGGCAATATTGCCGTGGTGTGCGTGATCGTCAAGCTTCGCAAGGCGGTCACCGAGAATTTCTGGCTCAACACCAACGACCCCGATATGGATATTCCGGGCTTGGTGGAATACACCAATCTGCGCCCGCTGGACGAACACATCGTTTATGTTCCGTTTTACATGCCCGGCGAGCACCCCAAGTTTGCGGAGGCGGATCAGGTTTTTCTGGACAAGGTGCGCAGTTATCTGAAAAAGATCAATCCGGCGCTGTGCGATGAGGACTTCATCGACATGCGTGCCAGCCGCTATCGCTATGCCCAGCCCATTTGTGATCCCGGATTCCTCGAAAAACTGCCGCCTGTAGCCTTGCCGGTGAAAGGCTTGTGGGTCGCGGATACTTCCTACTACTACCCCGAAGACAGGGGTATTTCAGAGAGCATTGATTTCGGCCGAAAGATGGCCAGGGAAGCTATCGCGTGATTCGGCATTTCATGTCGCGACAGTTTTTGGTGTTTCTGCTGACCGGTGGCACCGCTGCGGCCGTTAATTTTTGCTCAAGAATTTTTTACAGCCAGTGGCTGGATTTTTCCTATGCCGTCGTGTTGGCCTATCTGACCGGCATGGTTACTGCCTTTGTGCTGGCCAAATGGCTGGTGTTTACGGAAAGCCGGCAGTCATTGCAGCGCTCTGCGGCTTATTTTGTGCTGGTCAATGGCGTAGCCGTGTTGCAGACCTGGGCCATCAGCATGGGCCTGGCATATTATCTTTTGCCCCGATTGGGCATGACCAGCTTCGTGCAGGAAACTGCGCATGCAGTTGGCGTGGTGGTGCCTGTGTTTACGAGTTATCTCGGCCACAAGCGCTTGTCGTTCCAGTAGAGACGTTGCATGAAACTCAGGGGCGCTTTCTTGGGGTTTGGCGCAGTGACGGCGTTTTACGTGGCGGCTGTTCTCTGGATCGACTCCCGCAATCCGGTGTTTTCCGCAATCCCCGAGCTGTCGTCGGTACTGCCCACCTTGCTGGCTTTGTCGTTGCTGTCTTATCTTGTGCGCTATGCACGGTGGCGCTGGCTGCTCAGCCGGTCTGGACATCAAACTGCTGTGGCACCGGGATTTTTTGCCTACATGGCCGGCTTTGCATTCACCGCTACACCTGGCAAGGTTGGCGAGTTGGTTCGAATCCGCTATCTGGCGCCGCAGGGTGTTGCGCCATCGCGAGTGATTGCCGCGTTTGTTTACGAGCGGGCGTTTGACCTGATGGCGGTGCTGATGCTGGCGGCCTTGGCGGTGCACAGACTTGATGTTTTTCTGTTCGCTGTAAGTTTTGTTGTCTCGTTCCTGGCTGCGCTGGTGGCTGTGGCGCTGAGTCCTGCGTGGTTAACGCGGAGTTCTGTGTATTTACGCAGCTGGCGTTTAAAGCGACTTGCGCGCCTCGGCCTCACATTGCGGGATGGATTGGCTGGTTGCCGGGTTTGGCTGACACCGCTGGATGCCACCGTAAGTATTTGCGCGGGCATATTAGCGTGGAGCTTCAATTCGCTTTCGTTCATTATTTTGCTCCAGCATCTGGGTGTATCCATACCCCTGCTTTCGGCTGCGGCCATTTACCCGTTGGCTACATTGGCTGGCGCAGCGTCAATGGTGCCAGGCGGAGTTGGTTCAACAGAGGCGGCCATTGTGGTACTGCTTTCGGCTTTTCATGTCAAATTTGCCACTGCAGCATTGGCAGCCGTCGGCATTCGATTTGCCACCTTATGGTTTTCGATGATTTGCGGTTTTGTTGCTTTGGGCGTTCTGGAGCATTCCTTGGTCAAGAAGAAAAATTAAATGTTCTGATCGGCATAATCTGGTCGTGCCTGCAACAAGAAAGTTATGAGTTGTGTTTGAAGATGGTGTTCAACATTTGCTTTGTCTACGCGAAGCTAGCGGATATAGACCGGCGCTTCGAATCAAGACGTTGGCTGAGGTCGCATGGTATTGAAGAATCAGCATTTAAGAATTGAGTGCGACCTTGCTCGAGGTGGGCTTTGACCGCGCCTAGAGCGGTTCTAGTTACCGGCGGCGCAGGCTATATCGGCAGTCACGCCTGCGTGGCGCTTATTAACGTCGGTTACCAAGTCATCGTTCTTGATAACCTGTGCAACAGCAGCGACATGGTTCTTTCGCGGCTGGAGCGTATTAGCGGTAGTGCGCCTCTTTTTGTTCAGGGCGATGTACGGGATGGCGCCTTGCTCAACCAGATATTTGCGAATCACAAAATCGTTGCAGTCATGCATTTCGCCGGGCTCAAGGCTGTTGGAGAGTCTGTGGCCATTCCCTTGGAGTACTACAGCAACAATGTGGTTGGCACGCTGTCCTTATTGGGGGCGATGGAGAGGGCTCAGGTGCAGAAGCTGATTTTTTCATCGTCCGCCACTGTGTACGGCCAGCCCGAGCAAATTCCTGTCGGTGAAGATGCTCCGCGTTCCGCCACCAATCCCTATGGCCGTTCCAAGCTGATCGTCGAAAATATTCTTGAGGATGTGTCCAGAGCGCAGCCAAAGATGAGGATCGCATTGCTGCGTTACTTCAACCCCGTGGGCGCGCACCCCAGTGGCCTGATCGGTGAGGACCCGCAGGGAACGCCCAATAACCTGATGCCTTTTATTTCCCAAGTCGCTGTGGGGCGCCGCGACAAGCTCCTTGTTTATGGCGGCGATTACCTCACGCCCGACGGTACGGCCATAAGAGATTACATCCATGTAATGGATCTGGCGGAGGGCCACGTTGCGGCGCTACGCTATCTGGAGGCCCGCAGTGGCATGCTGGCGGTCAATCTGGGAACCGGCCAGGGGTCATCGGTGTTGCAGGTCATTAAAGCGTTCGAAAGTGCGACGTCTTGCGTTATTCCCTTTGAAGTTGTCGGACGGCGTGCCGGCGATATTGCTGCGTGCTGGGCTGACCCGAACCTTGCCTCTGAAACCCTGGGATGGAAGGCCTCCCGGGGGCTTGTGGAGATGTGTGAGGACAGTTGGCGTTGGCAGAAGAGTAATCCTCGCGGGTATGAGTGAGGTTTTTCGCGACCGGAAAATCCGGGAAATCTGTGCGCTTGTGGCCACCTGGTTTCGTGCGCCACCTGCGGCAATGGCTAAGATTCCGCCG
Source organism: Pseudomonadota bacterium (assembly GCA_040384925.1). Classification (GTDB taxonomy): domain Bacteria; phylum Pseudomonadota; class Gammaproteobacteria; order Burkholderiales; family Burkholderiaceae_C; genus Polaromonas. The sequence goes on from JAZKIK010000362.1 coordinate 8,413, forward strand.
TTCGTGAGCGTGGTGATTCCGGTCTTCAACAAGGCGCCTTTTATCAGGGAGTGCCTGCAATCGGTTTCAGGCCAGAGTCTTGCCTCCATAGAGGTCATTTGCGTAGACGACTGCTCTACCGACGAGTCGGCCAGCATTGTTCTGGATTACGCCAATACCGACTCTCGAGTTCTGCTGCTTCGCATGAAAGCCAACGGTGGGCCTGGAGCCGCGAGAAACCTAGGCATGAGCCGGGCAACGGGGCGCTTCATATTTTTTCTTGATGCCGATGACCTGCTTCCGGAAAATGCTCTGCAAATACTTTATGAACTGGCCGTGGCAAGCAACTCCGATCTC
>JAZKIK010000362.1:8758-12674 GCA_040384925.1 Pseudomonadota bacterium
TTTGCATTGCTGGATGAGCCCAAGCTGTGGGTGCCGTATTTTTTCGTTTGTTATCTTTATGCTCGCGATTTCCTTGTGAAAAACAAACTCACATTTCCGGCATTAAGGGCAGGGGAAGATCCGGTTTTTCTCGCCAGTTGTTTGGTGAGGACGAAGAGTATTTCGGTCACGTCGGCAACAACCTATATTTATAGAAGAGATGGATCGGCAGGGCAACGCCGGAACACCTTGCCGCATTTACTTGATTTTATTGCCCATGCAGAAATGGTTTATCACCTTTACCTGCAATCCGGCCATCAGCTTTGCTGGACGGAGGGATGCAGTGAGTTCTATTTCAATGACGTTCTTTTGCTGGCGAAGCAGGTACAGCCTGAGGAGCCCGATCGACAAACTGTGATTGAAGAAATCCGGAAAATCTGGCCCACCGTTTCATTTGAGGTGATAAGGCAGATGCTCGTGCAGGATCCGCAGCCATGATTTTTCTTTACCGCTGGCCTGTAACTCCTGCCGATCGGTGCCAGAGTCTCATTAGTCAAATTAATAACCGCATGTGATGCGGAGTAAAAATTTATTCAATCATGCAAACACCCGAAACATTTCAATTATTCTGGCATGGGCGTCCCTTGCCACTTCTGCAGTGGGCCTGTCTCAAGTCCTTTGTGGACATGGGCCACAAGGTAAATCTCTATGCCTACGATGAAATCGAAGTGCCGAGGGGCGTTGAGTGCTTATCAGCCGACTCCATTGTGCCGCGATCGGAGATATTTTACTTTGACAATAATAATAATAATATCCCGACGGACATCTCACCTTTTTCTGATTTTTTCCGGTTTCGTCTTTTGCTTGAAAAAGGCGGTTGGTATATCGATACGGATGTGATTTGCAACACGCAGAGGTTTCCCGAAGGCGATTTTGCATGGGCGCAGGAACTGCCGGAAATGGCTCCTCAAAAAGTAGGTACCTCACAGATCAAGTTTCCGCCTGCGGATCCAATCGTGCGCAGGCTTTACGAAGAATGCAATTCGCTCAAGGAAACCTTCACGATACGAGAGCAGCTCGGGCCACATCTTATTTCGCGCGTATTGGCTGATTACGCTTTGCCTTCGAGCCATTTTGGAAGCGCTGACTCCTTTTATCCGCTGCGCTGGATTGAAACCTACAAACTCTGGCTTCCCTCTTACCGGGATGAGGTTGTGGAGTCGTGCAAAGGAGCGTTGTTCATCAATTGCTATAACTCCCTTTTTTCGTACATGGGGCTTTCAACTTCGGGTCTGCCGCCAAAGGGCAGCTATCTGATGGATCTATATGCATCGGCATGTCCGGAGAGGCTCGCGGGAAAGTTGTTGACCGAAGGCGAAGTCGTTGGGTTGGCACATGACTTTTTTAAAGATAAAGACTGGGCAATCCAGGAACTGCTTACCGTGGGCGGCGATGAAGATCTCGGGCGTATCAATGTCGATAAGGGGTCGATCGTGGCCTTTGAATTGCCCACCAGCTCTTCGGTCAGCAGTTCTACCGACGCAGTCGCGGTTTAAAGACTAAGGCCGTGTCAACTCTTCTATTTTCCGGAGGCTCATGAAAATAACTCCGACGGCGAATAAAAAGCTAATCCTGAGCTGCTTATTTCTGATGCTTCCGACAATGATGATTTTCATCATCTTGTGGCGGCACGGAATGCACTCAGCCGCCTTGATTGAGCATGATGACTGGCCATTTCTCATTGGAAACTGGGATCTCCGCAGCAAGCTTCTGTTGGAGGAGGGAAGGCCGCTGAACTACCTGTGGTATCAGGTCAGTCATCGAGTATTGACTCCTGAAACTGCCGTTGTTTTATATTGGATTTTATTTGCAAAAATTGCTTTATCGTTTGCGCGAATTCTTGCCGTCGAGTCATTCCTGGCTATCGGGGTTTTAGCGGCCGTAGTGCTATTTAGTCCCGAGGTAATTGAGTTGTCTGGTTGGCCAGCCTATGTGTTGGCGGGGCTTTTTATCACATCAGTTGGAACTCACCTGATAAGTAGATTGGTAAGTAACGCAGGTGCAGCGGGGAATGATCGGAAAAGACTTTGGTTTGTGGGTGTGTTTTCGTTTCTGGCATATCAGTTTTATCCCGCCTTTGCCTTCATTGTTTTAATCGTTAGTACTGCTCAGCATGACGTACGAGAACCCGCTTTTTACGGCAAACTTTGCACGGTGTTTGTGATGGCAATATTCCTGTCCACTCTGGCTATATTTTTTGTCAACTATGTGAGTTTTGGAAGATTTGGGGTGATCCCCGGCTCGTGGCGCGAGCCCCGTTATGCGACGGATATATGGTCTTTTCTGCAAAATGAGCGCCTGCTCATTGAAAAGTATCGAGAGTTAGTTGAGAGAGGTGTTCTGGTTTGGTCGGTCGGTTTGGTCGGATTCGTCAGTCAGTTATTTATGAATCCGCGAAAGTGCCTTGTCCTTTGCCTTGTGGCTGTATTGCCCTTTGGGTTTGATGTGTTATTGGTCGGCTTGACCGGAGTGGTTCCAGATGTTCGGCATTTTCTCTGGATTCCCATTGTGGCTGTAGCGCTGGCGGCTGATCTGCCCCGTTATTTATCAAGAAGGTGGATGATAGCTACAGGTGTACTGGCGGGAATAACGGGCGTTTTCTCGCTTAACGCGCACGCTGTGCAGAAAGCGGCCTGTAATTCACTCTTCGAAAATGTCCAAAGAGTCGCCACTTCTATCGGCCAGAGCCATGTGCTAATACTTGGCGCTTACTCCAATGATCGTAGTGCTCTGGTAAACCGCCTGACACAGGCTGGACGGGCAGCGTCCCTATGTCGGAGCGCGGAGTGCCTCAAGCTGCAGCAGCATAACCAATCAATATTCCGAATGCCGGGCAGTGGAGCGGTCGCGGTAAGCATGCGAGAGTTTTGCGCTTCGGATCAGCCAACAGAGCGATAGGTGAGTTTCTATTGGCATCCTTAGCGAAACCGTATTGGCTGGTGAGAGGCTCAGCCTCCCCCTAGCGCCAAACACCGATCTTTTTAAAAAAGAATCAGTCCGGCCGGTATGTCCTTGGCCCTTTGGTCGAGCGTCGCGCCATACGCCGCTCCCAGCCCTACTCTCAGGCGAATTGGATACCCATCCTCGGCGCGTATCCACAGTTCCAGCGGGCCGGCCGTGGTGTTGCCTGCAAGACGAACTGCGTTGATGACTTTGCCGTTCACCTTGACCGACTCTGGGTAGGGCTGGAGAGTGCTTTGGCGAATCGATTTACCGTCGTTAAATGCCAAAAAGGTGGGCTTGAGCGGAGCTGGCTTTCCGAGAAATGCGTAGGGCGCGCTAGCCAGATCGCTGGCCGCCACAGTGAGCGCGGTAGTGCCGGTGGGCTTGCCACCTTTGGCAAATTCGTAGCGTTTGGCCGCAAGGTTGGTCGCTGTAGTCAGCTCCTGGCTGCGTCCGCGCCGATCTGAATATTGCATAGTCAGTGCGATGCCATTAACAAAACGCCCTTTCGACTTGCGCACTATGTCCAGGTTGTCAAAAATAGTCGAGATGAGTGCTGAACCCACAATGCGCGACTCGATGGTGTAACCATTTTTGTCGATGGTGCCGCGGTCCTGTCCAGAGCCGACGCCGACCGAACCGAACAGGCGAGCGGCGCCGACTATGGCCTTGGAAGCCGCATCCGGTGTGGGAGCGCCCGGTTGTACTGCGATCTCGAACTCCCATTGAGTATTGACCGATGCAGCGAATGCGGTCGGGGCGGCGAGCGAGCAGCAGAGTGCGAGGAGCTGCGAGAAGAGGGCGTGCTTGAGGCGTCGTCGGAGCAAAGGAGTAGGTGTCACGTTAAGTTCATTCCATGTATGCGCTACGAATTATGGCTGGCCGACCGTGCGGGCTGATTCAGGCTACATCACCCACATGCACCGAAAAGCTG
>JAZKIK010000363.1:0-705 GCA_040384925.1 Pseudomonadota bacterium
GCATGGGCGGCGCGATGGACCTGGTGGCAGGCGTCAAACGGGTGATTGTGCTGATGGAACACGTTGCTCGCAAAAAAGACGGCACCGAAGACCTCAAAATATTGCCAGCCTGTACCTTGCCATTGACAGGTGTAGGTGTGGTTGACCGCATCATCACCGACCTGGCCGTGATGGACGTGACACCCGAAGGCCTCAAGGTGGTTGAACTGGCCGACGGCGTGACGCTGGAAGCCCTGCAGGCCAAAACTGGCGTCAAGCTGGTCTAGTTCAGCTTCAAAACGCGTGCAAGCGCAACAAACCCTCGCTTCCATCTGGCAACTGACTGGTTTGCCAGTTGAAGCGCTGGGGTTTGTCACATTGACCGGGCTTGACCCGGTTTTTTCATCTTCATTTGCAGTGGGCACTGCAGCCCAGGCCAGCATCGCCGCTGCCGCACTTGCTGCATGCGAGCTAGGCCACCAGCGCAGCACACCACGGCAAAAAGTGGCTGTTGACTTGCTTCACGCCGCACAGGAATGCAGTGGCTGGTTCAGCATCAACGGTGTAGCGCCCGACCCGTGGGACAAATTTTCAGGCTTGTACCGCTGCGCTGACGGCTGGGTGAGAGTCCACGCCAACTTTGCCCATCACCGCGTGGGCGCGCTCAAGCTTATGGGGCTGGACCCAACTACAGCCGAAAGGCTTGACGCCGAACGCGCCATGCTC
>JAZKIK010000363.1:814-3002 GCA_040384925.1 Pseudomonadota bacterium
TGCAGGCATGGTGGCCACCGCACTGCGAAGTTTTGAAGAATGGGACGCCACCGAACAGGCCAAGGCCGTGGCTGCCCAGCCGCTTTTCGGCATCAAGCGTATTGGCGACGCGCCACCGCTGGTGTTGCCAGCCCTGTCCATGCAGCAGCGCCCGCTTGCAGGCATCAGGGTGCTGGACCTGACCCGAATCCTCGCCGGCCCCGTGTCGGGCAGGGCGCTGGCGGCTTTTGGTGCCGACGTGATGCTGGTCAACTCGCCCAATCTTCCCAATATCGAAGCCATAGCCGATACCAGCCGTGGCAAACGTTCAGCCCATGTGGATTTGTGTACTGCAGAGGGGCAGGCAAGCCTGAATGTCCTGTTGTCAGAAGCCCATGTTTTTATTCAGGGCTACCGGCCAGGCGGTTTGCAAAAGCTTGGTTTTGGCCCGCTGGACGCCATCAAAAAACGCCCTGGCATTGTGTATGTCTCATTGTCAGCCTACGGGCCCAAAGGGCCGTGGGCCGCGCGGCGCGGTTTTGATTCCCTTCTGCAAACCGCCATGGGTTTTAACCAAGCCGAAGGCCAGGCCGCCGGCGACGGCAGACCCAGGGCCTTGCCCATGCAGATTGTTGACCAGGCCAGTGGCTACCTGATGGCCACAGGCGCAGCTGCAGCCCTGGTGCGCCAGCAGAGTGAAGGCGGCAGCTGGCATGTACAAGTTTCATTGGCGCAAACCGCCCACTGGCTGCGCAGCCTGGGGCGTGTGCCGGGTGGTTTGTTGACTGGCAAACCTGACTTGACGCCATTTCTGGAAAGCTCGGCTTCCGGTTTTGGCGAGTTGCTGGCGGTCAGGCCCAGTGCGCAGCTGGAGCGTACGCCTGCGGGGTATGAGCGGGTTTCGGTTTTGCCTGGGGTGTGTTTGGCGCAGTGGTGAGGGTTTGGGCTGCGTGGATTGGGTGTAGGCCGCAGCATGTCAGGCAAAGGAACTGCTCGCAGAGTCCAGGGAAATAATGGCGGCAGCGGTCAATAGTCGTACGGGAGCATTGCAATGGTTTTGTTGCGCACAATTACAAGATTACCGAGCTTGCCTGGTTGAGCTTGATCTGGAACTGATGCGAATAAATCATCCGCCATTATTACCATAATGGTAAACATGTTCATTGTTTCGGAGTACAGTTCAAGGCTTCCCTCGGCAGGTGGGCGGGTAAAGATTGGGGGTGGACCGCTCTATGACCTGGCACGGTGCAGAGCATTGTGGAAGACGAAACCCAGCTCTTCACCTGGACCGAGAAGTGCCGCAAGGACGTGTTCAAGCTGTTTGACGATGATCTGGCAAAGGTGGCAGGTTTGATAAGGTGCCTGAAAGGCTCGGACTACATCGATTCTGAATGGTGTGAAAACCGCAAGAACGCAATTGCCGCGTGCGATGCGTACAGCATGCGCCGGGCAGAGATGATTGCCACTACGCAAAAGATCATGACAGTGGAGTATTTTTTGAAATTTGCCATTGGCAAGACAGGCAAGCTCATGTTGTTGGTGTCTTGCCATGTTTGAAAGGAGCGCCCTGATGAATACAGAAGAACTTTGCCCCATATGTGGCGAAGGCCATGTCACGGCAGAGATTCAGGAGCTTGAAAGCGAATACAAAGGCCAAAAAGCCATGCTGCCCTTGCACTTCAGGCAGTGCAAGATCTGTACGTCCGATTTTGCCGGTGCACCGGAAACCAGACTCAACAGGAGGGCCTTGATGGCATTTCGCAAGCATGTGGACGGACTGCTGTCCGGTGCTGAAATTACAGCCTTGCGCAAGCAATACCATATGACTCAAGGTCAGGCGGCGCGCCTGTTCGGCGGCGGGCAGGTGGCATTCAGCAAATATGAAAATGATGATGTGGCCCAGTCCGAGTCCATGGACACCTTGCTGCGTCTGGTGCGCCGCAGTGCTCACGTGTTCTGGCAGTTGGTGGAAGAAAAAAGCATGTCAGCGGAGTTCACCAGAAATAAATGGATGGCAACCCTGACAAACGATATCCAGATCCATGTCAGCGCTGAGGCGCAGATTCTCGGTGGCAAGGCAGTTTACAAGCCGCCACAGCTGCACGGCTATTCACTGGAGACTCTACGATTAAACTGATCGAACAGCGGCCCAGGCTGGTGTCCTTCCGCGCACTGGCTTTTCATGGCGAAAACAAGGGCCAGGCCAACG
>JAZKIK010000364.1:0-243 GCA_040384925.1 Pseudomonadota bacterium
GGACACGGGTGGCTCAACACGAGTTTTCTACCCTCGGCGAAGTGAAGATTGATTTTTATAAATCAGGTTAAAACGTCTCAGTGATTGATTGGCCTCAATTTACTTACGATATATCCAAAGGCTACATGAAGGTGTGGTTCGCTGTCAGGCATGACTTTACATTCGTGCTGTCTTTGGGCTGAACCTGGCCATGGCTTGCCAGCCAGAGCGCTGGAATTGATTCAATTGATCGGATTTGCGCCT
>JAZKIK010000364.1:293-5235 GCA_040384925.1 Pseudomonadota bacterium
ATTCACCGTTGGAGCCAAAGCCCTCAAGCCGGTTTGCGACTGGCGCATGCTCCGCCATCAACTTGCTTATCCACTCAATAAATACCCGCAACTTGGCACTGACATGCCGGTTTGGCGGAAACGCCAGATAGAGTGGCATGGGGTCGAGGTGCCAGTCTTCAAACAGGGGCACCAGTTCGTCGCGTGCCAGGTGTGCCTTGGCCATGTAATCGGGCAACCAGAGTACACCCATGCCAGCCAGGCCGGCTGCCAGGTAGGCGTTGCCATCGTCAACTGCCAGTATGTAGCGGCCTCGTACCTTGACGACTTCGCCATTGCCTGAACGCATGGCGTAGGGAAGGGTTTTGCCGGTGCGTGCCCATAAAAAACCGACGATGCGGTGCTGTGTGTCCTCCAGTTCCTGCGGATGCAGGGGTTTGCCGAGGCGTTGCAAATAGCCTGGCGCGGCATAAACGCGGAGCTGCAGGTCACCCACGTGGCGGGCCATCAGTGACAGGTCGGTCAGTTCGCCGCCGCGCACCACGCAGTCCACATTCTCGCCAATGATGTCAACCATACGGTCACTGACGCCCATATCCAGCTGGATGTCGGGGTAACGTGCGTGGAAGCCTGGCAAGGCTGGCACCAGAATCATGCGGGCCAGCGGGCTGGGCACATCGACCCGCAGGCGGCCCCTGGGCGCGGCCGAGGCGCTGGACAGGCTGGTTTCGGCATCGTCCATGTCGGCCATAAGGCGCAGCACACGTTCGTAATAAGCGGTGCCATCGGCCGTGAGCCCGACCTTGCGGGTGGTGCGGTTCAGCAGCCTGACGCGCAGGCGGGCTTCCAGTTGCTGCACCAGCTGGGTCACGGTGGTCTTGCTCATGTGCAGCGTCTCGGCCGCTTTGGTGAAGCTGCCTGTCTCTACCACACGCGCAAAGGCCTGCATGGCGTCGAAACGATCCATATCTGCTCCGGGTAGTTGGTGATTGTTTGGATTTTACAAACAGTGATAGACAAACTTGCCTGTTTACCCATCGGGCACGGTTCTTTAAAGTTGCGCCATGTTCAAGCACAGGCCGGTTTTGGCTATTTTTACAAAGGTTTTTTATGGCACAACGTGATGTTGTTTTTCCGGCGGGACGGCAGGCGCTTTATGAGCGCAATCGTTATTCGCCGGCCATTCGGTCCAATGGATTTCTGTTTGTTTCCGGGCAGGTGGGCAGTCGCGAGGACGGATCGCCCGAACCTGATCTGGAGGCACAGGTGCGGCTAGCATTTGACAACCTGAACGCCATCCTGAAAGCTGCAGGCTGCACGTTTGAAGATGTGGTGGATGTGACGGTTTTTATTGTCGATCCTGAATCAAGGTTCGAGACCATATGGAAGGTTTTGCCTGACTACTGGGGCGAGGCACCGCACCCGACATTGACGGGGGTTGGTGTGACATGGCTTTATGGCTTCCAGTTTGAGATCAAGGTGATTGCCAGGTTGCCGGAGGCTGGTGAAGGCTGATTGTCTGTTAGGGCCAGGCCATGACTGTGGGTGTCTGCCTGAAAGTGGCTGTCATTGCGGGCTTGACCCGCAATCCAGACTGCGTTTGAACCCACGCCTGCCGTTTTTGGCGGGCAATGCTGACTTATCGAGCATGGATCCCGGATCGAGTCCGGGATGACATCCCTTTTATGACGGGTTGGGCCTTGCGCTTACTCCGAAGCCGCAGACCCAGGCCCCACCTTCTTTTTGCCGCCATTCTTTTTGACCGTCATCTCCTGCCTCAACTCATCCCGCGCCAGATTTTCGATCATCGCCAGCAGCACCTTTCGGGTGGTTTTGATGTCTTCAGGGGGTACACCCTCCACGCTGACATGGTTGGTTTCTTCTGCCATGGGCACCAGCTTCTGCTTCAGGGCCCGGCCTTCGTCGGTCAGGTGGACGTACATGTTTTTCTTGTTGGTGGGCAGCTGTTTGCGCACAATGTAGCCTAGGGCTTCCATGGCTTTCATGGCGGTGAAGGTGGTGGGCTCCATCACGCCGGCACGTTCGCTCAATTCTTTTTGGGTCAGGCCATCGGCTTCCCACAGTATGCGCAAAAAAGCCCAGTGGCCAAAGGGTACGGCGTGGGCTGCCAGGCGAATCTGCAGGGCGCGGCGAAACGCCCGTTCTGTATCGCGTATGAGATGGGCCATGCGGTCATTGGGCACCGCTTCGCGCCAGTGGCGGATGATGTTTTGCGTGTCATTGCTCATATATTGCAAGAGTACCCGACCTGAAAGCCAGGTTTACATTCCTGGCCAGATTTTGCTGATTCCAGCAACACCAGGCAGACTGCCGTGGTGGCGCGTGCCCACTCGCCGCTGTGACTGGCGGGTTTGTCATGAACAACGCAGTCAAACAGTTCCCCGATGACTTCTTCGCGCGGTATTTTGGGGGCGGGCAGGGGCTCAAAAATCTTTTGCCTGTCTGTGTAGACGGTGAGGCCTCTTGCGTCTGGCCGCAGGTCGGCTTTTTCGCAGCTGACGATGAGCTGGCCGAAATGCTGGTGGGCCAGGCTTGCGGGCACTGCCAGGCTGGGTATATGCAGTGTGCCGCCGTAGTTGCGCGCGGCTTTGAGGGCGGTTTCCTCTTCTGGTGTGCTGGTGTTGAGCAGGCGTTTTCTGGCCGCGCCGTAGTCCGCCGGGTTTTTGGCTTGCCCCATCTCACCGATATTGTCCAGCAGCTCGTCAGAATCGTAATGGCCGTAGCCGCTGTAGGTGCAGGATGCAAAGGCGCCGCCTTCAAACCCGAGCAGCGCGCTGTAGGCACCTTCGGTGGGGCGGCTGCTGTCCCAACTGCCTGTCATGGCGCGCACGCTGCTGACCAGCCCGCCACCCAGCATTCGCACGATATCGATCTGGTGGGTGGCCTGGCTGTGGATCACGCCACCGCCAGCTGCAGTGTTCAGTTCCTCGGGGCGGCGCGGGCGGTACAAAAAGTCGGTGTAATTCAGGGCGTTGATCATTCTGACCTTGCCGTAGACACCGCTGTTGATGATCTCGCGGCAGCGTTGTACCGGTGTGTTGAAGCTGTGGCTGTGGCCCACCACCAGATGCACACCGGCGCTGTGGGCAGCAGCAATCATGCGTGTGCATTCGTCCATGCTGAGGGCCATGGGTTTTTCAAGCAGTATGTGTTTGCCATGCGCTGCGGCGATACAGGCATGGTCGGCATGAAACTGGTGTGGGGAGGCGATGTAAACAGCTTCTACCTGCGGGTCGGCGCACAGGGCTTCAATGGATTCATAAGCGGGTGCGGCAAAATCTGATTCAAACTGCGCCCTGGCCGCATCCATGGTGTCAGTGGCAGCTACCAGCCTGATTCGGCTGTCATGCAAAAACGTGGGCAACATCAGGGTAAAGGCGCGGCCCAGGCCAACCACACCGAGATTGATGACCTGGCGTGTCATAAATCCAGCACCAGTTCAGCCGTGGGTTCAGCGGATTTGGCACGCGACACACAGACCATGATGTTGCCGGCTTTTTCATCGTCGCTTAACACCATGTCGCGGTGCTCGGCCTCGCCAGACAGCAAACCGGTACGGCAGGAGCCACAGGTGCCGCTTTCGCATGAACTGCTGACATGGTGGCCGCTGGCGCGCAGGGCTTGCAGAATCGACTGCCCTGCACCGACGACCAGCTTTTCGCCGCTTTTTTGCAGGCGCACTGTAAATGCCGTGTTGGCTGCATAGGTACCCGCGTCCACGCCAAAACTCTCAAAGTGAATGGCGCTTTGCGGCCAGTGGCCCGACATGTCTGCCACCGCGTCCATCAGTCCGCGTGGGCCGCAGCAATACACATGGGCGCTGGTCGGTGATTCCAGCACCGGCCAGAAGTCAAAAGCCTGGTTGATGTCGCCCTTGTCGTGATGAATCTGCACATGGGCCGCAAATTCGGCGCTGCCCAGAATGTCCAGAAATGCCGTGCTGGCTGCGTCACGTGTGCAGTAAATCAGCTTGAAGTCGTGATTGCCCTGGGTTTTGAGGTGCCGCATCATGGCCAGAATCGGTGTGATGCCGATGCCACCCGCCACAAACAAAAAGCGCGTGGCTCGTGGATGCAGCTCAAAATTATTGCGCGGCGCACTGACGGCCAGCAGCTCACCCGCATGGACATCATCAGCCATGCTGATGGAGCCGCCGCGCCCACCTGCGTCGCGTTTGACGGCAATTTGATAAAAATTTCTATCCGCAGGCTTGCTGCAGATTGAATAGTTGCGCCGCACACCACTGGGGGTTTGCACTGTCAGATGTGCGCCGGGTGTGAACACGGGCAGTTCGCTGCCATCAGGCTGACGCAACTCAAAAAAGTAGATGCCGCCAGCAAGCAGCTGTTTTTGTGTGACCTTCAGTTTCAGAAAGCCGGGTTCGGGCTCAGGGTAAGTGCTGATTTTTGTCTCCTTGCGCCTTGTTGACAAACCCAAGGCATGCGAATAATCTTAGTCAACTAAGAATAATTGCATTATATCAATTTTGCAAGTGTCCTGAAACAAGCTTGTTCAGGACGTGATGCAAGGAAAAAACACGCATGTTGACCCACGAAGAAAACCAGCTTTTATGCCGTGTTGAAGGCCAGTCCCCCATGGGCCAGCTGATGCGCCGCCACTGGACGCCGGTGTGCCTGATTGAAGAAGTCAGTGAGCCTGACGGCACACCCGTCAAGGCACGGGTGCTGGGTGAAGACCTGGTGGTTTTCCGGGACAGCAATGGCCGCGTCGGTGTGATGGATGAATATTGTCCGCACCGCCGTGTCTCACTGGTGTTTGGCCGCAATGAAGACTGCGGCCTGCGCTGCCTGTACCACGGCTGGAAGATGGATGTGGATGGCAATGTGCTTGAAATGGTGTCCGAGCCCGCCGCCAGCGGCCTTGCCAGCAAGGTCAAACACCTGGCTTACCCGACGCAGGAGTGGGGCGGTTTTGTCTGGGC
>JAZKIK010000364.1:5245-9761 GCA_040384925.1 Pseudomonadota bacterium
GCTGAAACAAAACCCGAGTTTGTGCCACCTGCCTGGGCACCCACGGCAGATGTCAGGGTCACGATTGCCAAGGCCATCATCCCCTGCAACTGGGCGCAGATTCTGGAAGGTGCGATTGATTCGGCCCACAGCTCCAGCCTGCATTCATCAGACATGGTGCCAGCCCGTGTGGACAGCGCCAAGGCCACAGACACCAGCTGGCTGCGCCCTTCAACCGACAAGGCACCGCGTTTGCAGGTTGAACGCGGAACCTATGGCTTCAGGTACGCGGCCATCCGCAGGCCAATCAGTAACGCCGCCGTCAACGACTATGTGCGATCGACCGTGTTTGTGGCACCAAGTACAGCGCTGATTCCGCCCAATAATCTTTACAACGTCGCCAACATCAACATACCGCTGGACGACACCAACACGGCCTTTTATTTCATGGCCTGGGGCCATCCCGACACCACACCCGACACGGCAAGCTGGCGCAAATTTCTAGGCCAGCAGATTGGCATTGATCTGGATGCGGGTTTTCACCCGCTGCGCAACCGGGCCAATCATTTCTGGCAGGACCGTGACGCGATGAAGGCTGGCAACTTCACCGGCATCACGGGTTTTCCAAATCAGGACATTGCCATGTGGGTGACCATGGGGCCGATTGCCGACCGCACGCATGAGCGCCTGGGTGCCAGCGACCTGGCGGTGGTGGAATTTCGCAAACAGATGCTGGATGCAGTGCGGGCTTTTCAGGCAGGCGATGCGGCGATTGGCACGGGCGGGCTGCGCATTCCGGCCAGCGTCTGTGCGTTTCAGGCCATTGTTCCAAAAACGACGGACTGGCGGGCCTTTGACGCCAGTCCGGTGTGGGACGGCAGCCAGCCCGCGCTTGAGCCTTCTTATTCGACATCTGCACAATAAAAATTGGTCAAAACAATGCTGCCAGATACGTGACTACCCACAATGCCCCGACTTGATATAAATACCGACCACCAGAGACAAACCATGAATCCACGCCGTTTCTTTATCCCTTCGCTGGCCGCAGGCCTGTTGACAGCGATCAGCCTGGCTATGCCCGCACTGTCACAGGCACAAACCGCCTACCCGAACAAGGCCATCAAATTTATTGTTCCTTATTCACCGGGCGGCCTGCCTGACACGGTGGCGCGCATTTTTGCGCAGCGGCTGGGTGACAAGGTCGGCCAGTCTGTGGTGGTTGAAAACAGGCCCGGTGCCAATGGTGTGGTGGCGGCGCAGGTGCTGGCTTCGTCACCCAAAGACGGCTATACCTTTCTGGTAACCGATGGCTCGATGTTTTCCATCAACCCGGCGATCTACAAAAACCTGGGTTACGACTACAAAAAAGACTTCATGCCCGTGTCTCTGGCAGCCCGTGCGCCCTTGTACCTGGCTGCCAACGCCTCGGTTTCAGCCAGCAGCCTGCCGGAATTCATTGCACTGGCCAAGGCCAGACCGGGCACACTCAACTACGGTTCATCGGGCATAGGCAGCACCCATCACCTGACCATGGAAGCGCTCAAAGCTTCGCTGGGGCTTGACATCACACATGTGCCCTTCAAGGGTTCAGGTCAGTCGGTGCCAGCGCTGATTGGCGGGCAGGTGGATGTGCTGTTCTCGGCATTGCCTTCGCTGGCCGGTTTTGTCAAATCAGGCCAGGTCAGGCTGCTGGCGTCCAACGCCGCGCAGCGTTCTGCGCAAGCTCCCAACGTGCAGCCCATAGCTGAAATCATCACGGGTTTTGACTTTGCACCGATTGTTGGAGTGCTGGCCGCCACTGGCACCCCCCAAAACGTGATTGACCGCATCAGCAGCGAGATGGCCGCGATTGCAAAAATGCCCGAGGTCATCACCACCCTGAACAACGCCGGCATAGACCCGATTGGCAGCAGTCCGGCCGACTACAACAAGGCCATTCTTGGTGAAAACGAACGCCTGGCCAAGGCCATCACGGCGGCTGGCATCAAACCCGAATAGCTTTTTTCCTGAATACATGTCAAAACTCAAACTTACCTTTGGCTGCTGGAACTATGACCGCACCCGTGCGCTGATGGACGGCAGCGTGCTGCCTGACGGCATTGACCTTAATTACCTGAACATGCCTGTCGAGGAAACTTTTTTCCGCATGTTGCGGCACCAGGAGTTTGATGTGGCCGAGATGTCGCTGTCTTCCTACAGCGTGTCCATGGGCCGTGAAAACCGGCCCTTTGTGGCGATTCCAGTGTTTCCGTCGCGTTTTTTCAGGCATTCATGTATTTATGTGAATGCCAATTCGGGCATACGTGAAGCCAGAGACCTGATCGGCAAACGAGTGGGCAACCCTGAATACCAGATGACCGCACCCGTGTGGATTCGCGGTATTTTGTCTGACCATTACGGCGTGCCGGTGGACAGCGTGACTTACTTCACCGGGGGAGAAGAAGAGCCGGGCCGCTCCGAAAAAATCAAGCTCGACTTGCCACCCAACATAAAAGTCCAGACCATTGGCCCTGAACAGACCCTGGCCCAGATGCTGCTGGACGGTGAAATCGACGCGCTCTATACGGCGCGCATGCCATCCAGCTTTTTAAAAGGCGGCGGCAAGGTCAAACGCCTGTTTGACGATTACGAGCAGGTTGAACGCAATTACTTCAGGGAAACCGGCATCTTCCCCATCATGCACACGGTGGCGATACGGCGCGAGGTCTATGAGGCAAATCGCTGGATTGCCCGCTCCATGATGAAGGCGCTTGAAGAGTCCCAGCGCCGCACCTATGCCGATCTGTATGAAACTGCTGCGCTAAAAACCATGCTGCCCTGGCTGACCTCACATGTCGAGCAGGTCAAACGCGAGATGGGTGAAGATTTCTGGCCTTATGGTTTTGAGAAAAATGAAAAAACATTAAAAACCTTTTTGCGTTACCACTTTGAGCAGGGGCTTTCAAAACGCCTGCTGCAGCCTGAAGAGCTGTTTGCGCCGGAGTCGCTGGAGGCCTTCAAGATTTGATCCAGGGTGCGCAAGCAATGTTCTGTAAAACCGCATGATTGACCCACACTTGGCAGGTTACCTGCTGTCATTTGGCGCCTTGCTGCTGTTCACTGTCAGCATTCTGGTTACCAAGGCTGCCTCAAGCCGCATTCCACTTGCACTGGGTTTTGTAATTGCAACCATTGTCAATGTGGGTTTTTCAGGCCTGGTGCTGGTGGTGCATCTGGTCTGGCGTGGCAGCGGCGTGCAGTGGAACGGCGCTGCATTTTTGATGTTTGCCGCAGCGGGTGTGTTTTCGACCTACCTTGGGCGCTGGTTTTTTTATGAATCGGTGGTGCGGTTTGGCCCGGCCAAGGCCAGCATCTTTCAGGTCAGCAGCCCCTTGTTTACGGCGCTGATGGCCTGGCTGCTGATGGGTGAACGGCTGCGTCCGCTGGTGGCACTGGGAATGCTGATGGCCATCTGCGGCCTGATGCTGGTCAGTTACAAACCGGGCTTTTTTACCCGGCGCAGTGCGGCTGAAGCGCGGCAGGGCAGTGATGGGGGTTTTGGCCAGATGGTGCTGAAGTCGGTTTTTCTGCTCGGTGCGGGCAGCTCTTTTGCCTACGCCGTTGGCAATGTCACGCGCGGCCTGGCGATTCGTTCATGGCCAGAGCCTGCTCTGGGTGCGCTGATTGGTGCTGTTGCGGGGTTGGTGCTGCACCTGGCCTTCAGCCGCGACAAGGCCGGCCTGGCCGCACGGCTGCGCAGTGTTGACCGCAAGGGTGCCCTGTTTTACGCGCTGATTGGTGTCTGCACGATCTCTGCACAAATATGTGTGATTGCGGCGATGCGATTCATTCCGCTTTCAGTGGTCACACTGATCACTTTATGCACACCCGTATTTGTATTTCCGGCGAGTCACTTTTTATTCAAGACCAAAGGTGAGTTCACACTGGCCACACTTCTGGGCAGCACGATTGCCTTGCTGGGTGTTGCCATCATCGTGATGCGTTGAATCTGTTGATGACCGGCACCGACGACCCCGCCAGAAAATTGCATCGTGACTACGCCAGTGCGGCAGAGGCGATGCAGATTCTGGGTGTGCGGGCGCAAACCCTGTATGCCTACGTCAGCCGGGGCTGGATACACAGCATTCCGCAGCAGGGTCTGAAAGACAAACTTTATCTGCGCGAAGACCTGATGCGCGTCAGCAAACGCTCACTTGCACGGGCTGGCCATGGCGCGGTGGCAGCTTCAGCCATGAACTGGGGCGAGCCGATATTTCCGACCGCCATCACTGAAATCACGCCCGAAGGCCCGCGTTACCGCAACCATCTGGCGGCTGAGCTGGTGCGCTCGGGGCTGTCGTTTGAGGCCGTGGCCGAGCTGCTTTGGAGCGGCCATCTGCCCAGCGAGAACGTGGTCTGGCCGGTGCGCAAACCTTCTGCAGAGCTGGTCGGCCTGACACAAACCCTGACCAGCCTGCAAACCCAGGGCAGCGTGCTGGAGTCGTTTGCCATGCTTGTGCTGCTGTTGGGCATGCGGCGCGGTACGGTGGCCGAGCGC
>JAZKIK010000365.1:0-788 GCA_040384925.1 Pseudomonadota bacterium
GTGGGGAACCAAGCAGCCCTAACTGTGGAGCCAGTGCCGGGGTCAAGGCTCGTCACCTTATAATTTTTTGAGTGGGGCAAGGCCTGCTGCGGCACCCGCCCACACTTGAATAATTACAGGTCCAGCTGATGCCGGGCCTCTT
This sequence comes from Pseudomonadota bacterium, assembly GCA_040384925.1. GTDB lineage: Bacteria > Pseudomonadota > Gammaproteobacteria > Burkholderiales > Burkholderiaceae_C > Polaromonas. Next base: position 143 of record JAZKIK010000365.1, read on the forward strand.
CAATCGCCTCGGTCGTCTGCACCGCATGTTGTGCAATCTGCGCTGACACCAGTGCCAGCGAGGCCAGCGCATAGGTTCCGCTTATGATGCCCTTATAGGCCACTTCGGCACCAATCGCGTCCTGGCCCAGACCTTCGGTGGCGGCAACTATGCAGGCTTCGACACTTTCAAGGCCCGAGTCGTCATACAGGTTTTCACCTTCGTTGCTGACACGGTATTCGTACTGGCCCTGTTCAATCGGGTCTATGCTGAAACGGACAATCATGGTTTTCCTTGTAAATCTGGCGCAGTAGCTAATGCGCCCTGTTTGCATCAGCTTGTTGATAAAGCTGGTTCTGTTGTGCCGCCAGTTGCTGCCACTGGAAACGACTGGCCAGCTCGTGTGCAGAAATGCCAAGCCGATGGCGCAGGCCGGTGTCAGTCAGCACACGACTCAAAGCTGATGCCAGAGCACCCGCATCGCGCGGCTTGTCAAGAATCAATGCGTTTTTTTCGTCTTCGAGCAAACCTGAAATGCCGCAATACTGCGCGCTGCTGACCACCACCGGCAAGCCATGCGACATGGCTTCAAGCACCACCATGGCAAAGGTGTCTTCCAGCGTCGGATGCACCAGGAACATCAGGCTCGTCTCGCCCAGCTCCTGTG
>JAZKIK010000365.1:798-4994 GCA_040384925.1 Pseudomonadota bacterium
AGGTGTCTTCCAGCGTCGGGTGGGCCAGGCAATCGGCAGCGCGGTAAGCGGGTGCCACGTCATCAAGCGCACCGATAAAAAACACCCGCGATGCCAGCCCGGCGGCCTCGGCCTGTTGGCGAAACTGCGGCACTTGCGCCGACTGCCCTACAACGGCCAGCACGGCATCGGCCAGTTCAGGTTTCAAAAGAAGCAGGGCTTCAAGAAGGCTTTGCAGCCCCTTCTTTCGGAGATCATTGCCCACAAAAAGAATGCAAGGCTTGTCTGGCGGCAGCCCCAGCGCCAGCCTGGCCTCTTGCCTGGTATCTGCAGTCACCGGGACTGGCAGGGCAATGCCGGGTGTGATGACTGTGGTCATGGGACTGGCCTGGGGATAGCTGCGGCTGAATATCGCCCTCAGGCTGTCAGAAGTGACAACGATCGAACGGCCGGGCTGCTGCGCATAACGCAAACGCTCCAGCCCAAGGTAAACCAGCAAACGTGGGCTGGTCAGCACCTTGACCCAGCGCAACGCCCGCCGCCAGCCTGTGCGGCCAAAAAACAGATTGTGTTTGACTGGCAGCACATGCACGGTCTGCACATCACCATGCCAGGTGTTTTCATGCGAATGCACCACATCAAAACCCTGGCGGGTGGCCCACCAGGTGGCCGTTGCAAACCACAGCTGATTCACCCAGCGCGGCCTGCGCAGCGGCATGCTGACCTGGTGGTAGGTGACGCCCGGCCAATGATGATTGATATGCTGGGCAAAAACATGAATTTCATGCTGCGCGGCCAGTTGCTCGACCAGTGCAATCGAATAACGTTCCGCACCACCTGCAGCCGGCGAAAAAGTCCGGTTCAAGACAGCAATACGCAAACGGCTTTCGGCTTGACTCATGAGTTGATCATCATTTTTTGCGCCTGTCTTCGTAAGCCGTGGCTATTTTGAGCCAGAACATCAGCAGGCTGGTGGAGCGCAAAACCGGCACACGTGGTATCTGCAACCAGTCATCACCGGCATGGCAACGGCTGCGCTGTGTGGTGGTGGCGGTCACAAAACCGCTGCCCTGCACCATGGCAAGGTGTCTGGCCTCATAGCGGCCATAGGGATAACAAAAGTGATTGACTGGCTGATTGATGGCATTTTCAAGATCGGTCTTGCCTTGCGCAATTTCAAAACTGCCGTCTGCGTCTGACACTTCGAGCAGATTGATGTGATTTCGGGTGTGGGCACCTATCTCCTGCCCGCCGGCCACCCATTGCTTCATTTGCGCGGCGGTCATCAATGCGGTCTGGGCTATGCCTTTTTTTTCATCCCAGATATTGGTTTTACCCATCAGCTCGCTCACGGCGTAACAGCTTGATGAAAAGCCATGGCCTTGTAAAACCGGCAGCGCATGGATCAGGTTGTTGAGGTAGCCATCATCAAAGGTGATGCCGACAACTTTTCCACTGCGTTCTCCGCTCAGGTAAGGCTGCAGCCCGCTCATGGACAAACCGGTGTAACCCAGCAGCTTGAGCAAACCCATTTGCCGCGCAAACGATGATGGCGACACATACAGGCTGCGGTAAGGGCTGCCCTTGGGTGGCGCATTGTCAATCTGGTGATATACCAGCACCGGAATCGGCCGGGGATTGCGGGTCAGGCTGCTTGCTGCTTCACTGGACATGATGCTTCTAGCACTCAAAGCAGAACAATGTCGTACTGCTCCTGCGCCATGGCCGCTTCGGCCTGCAGGGAGATGGGTTTGCCGATAAAGTCGCTCAAACCGGCCAGGTGCTGGCTTTCTTCATCCAGAAAAAGCTCTATGACCCTGGGTGAAGCCACGACCCTGAACTCACGCGGGTTGAACTGCCGGGCTTCACGCAAAATCTCGCGCAGGATGTCATACGTCACGCTGCGTGCGGTTTTGACCACCCCTTTGCCCATGCAGGCGCTGCAGGGTTCACACAGCTGGTGCGCCAGCGATTCACGGGTGCGTTTGCGTGTCATTTCAAGCAAACCAAGCGCAGAAAAGCCGTTGACAGCAGTTTTGATGCGGTCACGCGCCAGCTGTTTCTGAAACTCCGCCAGCACCGACTCGCGGTGTTTGTCCTTGGTCATGTCAATAAAATCGACAATCACAATACCGCCCAGGTTACGCAGGCGGAGCTGCCGCGCAATCGCCTGCGAGGCTTCCAGGTTGGTTTTAAAAATCGTTTCATCGAAGTTGCGCGCACCAACAAAACCGCCGGTATTGACATCGACGGTCGTCAGCGCCTCGGTCTGGTCAATGATGAGGTAACCGCCTGATTTGAGGTCAACCCGCCGCCCCAGAGCCTTGGCGATGTCTTCATCAATATTAAAGAGATCAAATATTGGCCGCTCGCCAAGGTAAAGCTGAAGTTTTTGCACCGTGGCGGGCATGAACTCGGCTGCAAAGGCCTTGAGTTTTTCAAATTGTTCACGCGAGTCGATACGTATGGTCTGGGTTGTTTCAACCACCACATCACGCAGCACACGCTGCAGCAAACTGAGGTCCTGGTGCAAAACAGAAGCTGGAGGCTGGCGCAGCGACGCACTTTTGATGCGCGCCCAGGTTTTGCGCAAATAGGCAATGTCTTCAGCCAGCTCGGCGTCCGATGCATCTTCAGCATTGGTTCTGAGGATAAAACCGCCACCCAGCTTACCTGCCAGCTCCTGTACGCGTTTTCTCAGCTCCTCACGCTGTTTGGGCGGAATTTTTTGCGACACACCAATGTGATCGTCCTGAGGCAAAAAAACCAGCAGGCGGCCAGCAATGCTGATTTGTGCTGTAAGTCGTGCGCCTTTGGTGCCAATCGGGTCCTTGAGCACCTGCACCATCACCGCCTGACCTTCAAAAATCTGCTTTTCGATAGGCGGCGGTGCTGCGGCAGGCACAGCAGCCTCAGGGTCAAGGTGACGGCTGTTGATGCTGCTCATCAGGTCGGCTACATGCAAAAAGGCAGCGCGGTCCAGGCCAATGTCAATAAAGGCTGACTGCATGCCCGGCAGCACCCGTGCGACCTTGCCAAGATAGACGTTGCCAACCAGGCCACGCTCCAGTGTGCGTTCAACCTGCAATTCCTGCAGTGCGCCGTGCTCCACCACGGCCATGCGGGTTTCCTGTGGCGACCAGTTGATCAGAATGTCTTGTTGCATCTTGTTTTTGAAACCCTGTGTAGCACCGGAAAAAGCTATATTTTGATACCGGCAGCGGTCAGCAACTGCGCTGTTTCCCGAAGCGGAAGTCCCATGATGCCACTGTAACTGCCATCCATGCGCGTGATATGCAAGGCCGCCCTGCCCTGCACCGCATAAGCACCGGCTTTGCCCATGGGTTCGCCACCAGCAACATAGGCGCGAATCTGCGCGGCTGTCATGGCCTCAAACACCACACGTGAAGCGCTGAGCGCTTCAAAACGCCGCTTTCCTGACTGGACTGCCACAGCGGTCAGGACACGATGCGTCTGCCCGGACAGCTCGGTGAGCATGCGCCTGGCATCCTTTGCATCATCCGGCTTGCCGTAAATGACACGGCCCAGTGCAACAGTGGTGTCAGAACACAAAATCGGTGCTTCAGGGAGTTTCCGCCTGACGAGGCGGGCCACCGCAGCATCCAGCTTCAGGCCGGTGACACGCTTGACATAGCTGACGGGTGCTTCATTTTCAAGCACCACTTCAAGCGCCTCAGCATCTTCGTCAGCGTCGGGCAACAACAACTCATAAGACACACCAAGCTGCTCAAGCAGTTGCCTGCGCCTGGGGCTTTGGGACGCGAGGTAGACAAAATCGGGCATGTTTGAATCGCTGAGCCAGGTGGGTAAGCCCGCTACTCGCGGTGGTAGGGGTGGTTGATGGTGATGCTCCAGGCGCGGTAAAGCTGCTCGATCAACAGCACACGAACCATGGCATGAGGCAAGGTCAGGTCAGACAGGCGCAGCCGCTCATGCGCAGCTTTTTTGAAAGCACCGTCCAGGCCATCCGGCCCGCCTATCACGATGGCAACATCATCGCCTGACAACTGCCAGGCTTTGAGCCGCTCGGCCAGTGCAACAGTGGTGACCGCAGTGCCACGCTCGTCCAGCGCCACGATGCGTGTGCCTTTGGCAATCGCTGCCTCGATACGCGTTTTTTCGGCGCTCAGCAGGGTTTCCAGCGTTTTGGAGGCGCGCGGCTCGGTTTTGACGGCTTTCAGCTCAACCCTGATTTC
>JAZKIK010000366.1:0-7725 GCA_040384925.1 Pseudomonadota bacterium
TGCGCGCCGCCAAGTTTTACGAAGTGACCAAACAGATCGTTCTGACCAGCCACTTGGTGGACGGCATTTTTATTGCCATTTCAAACAAGGCCCTGGGCAGCATGAACCCCACGCAAAAGCAGAAGGTCAAGGCAGCGGCCGAGGCAGCAGCCGTTTACAACAATGAAAACCGCATCAAGGAAGAAGCCCAACTGGTGGATTTTTTCAAACAGCAGGGCCTGCAGGTCACCACACCTGATGTGGACGCCTTCCGCAAGTCAGTGCAGGCCACTTACCTGAACTCCGACTACGCAAAAGTCTGGCCCAAAGGCCTGCTTGAGCGCATCAACGCGACCAAATAAGCCTTGCGGCACAAAACCACCATGAAAAGCTGGCTCCAAAAGGCCGCCAATGTGATTGGCGGTGGACTCTTTCTCACCCTGTTCATCGTGTTTGTGATCCAGATCACGGCACGGTTTTTGTTCAACAAACCCATGGCCTGGACCGATGAGGCGGCGGTCATTCTGTATGTGTGGGTCATTCTGTGGGCAGCGGCCGTGGTGGTGCCAGAGCGCGAGCACGTGGTGTTTGACCTGGTCTGGAACAGCATGCCGCTGCGTGGCCGGCAGGTGATGGCGATTGTTGGCAACCTGCTGGTGGGCGGCCTGGCCTTGTGGGGCATTCCCGGTTGCTGGGACTATGTCCACTTCATGGCCAGGGAAGGAACACCTGTGCTGGGCCTGCCTTTCATGTGGGTGTTTTTGCCTTTTGTGTTCTTGCTGGCCGCACTGGGAGTGCGTTCAGCCTGGGCGATCTGGAACGCGATCCGTGGCAAGGGTCTTGAAGCGGAGTTGCGTATATGACAAACGGAATCTGGGTTCTCGTGCTGATACTGGCAAGCGGCATGTTGCTGCGCATGCCTATTGGCTTTTCGATGATTGCAGCCGGTATTGGCTACCTGGTGGCCAAGGGCCAGGACGTGGGCCTGGTGGCCGAGCAGATTGGCAATGGCCTGTACAACAGTTATGTGCTGCTGGCCGTGCCGCTGTTTGTGTTTGCCGCCAACATCATGAACGCCGGTACGGTCAGCGAGCGGATTTTTGACTTCTGCCGCATTCTGGTCGGTCGTATGCGCGGCGGTCTGGCCCAGGTGGACATTCTGGTCAGTGTGATTTTTTCGGGCATGAGCGGCAGCGCCATTGCCGATGCGGCCGGCCCTGGCCTGGTCACGATTCGCCAGATGCTTAAAAAGCCTGAATACACACGCGGTTTTGCCGGTGCCGTGGTGGTAGCCAGTGCCACACTCGGGCCCATCATTCCACCGTCCATCCCCATGGTGATCTATGCCATGGTTTCGGGTGCTTCAGTCGGTGCCCTTTTTCTGGGTGGTGTGGTGCCCGGCTTTCTGATGGCCGGGCTGATGATGGGCGTGGTTGCCATCATCGCCAAAAAACGCAATATGCCGCGTGATGAGCCCGTGCCACGCTCCGAATGGGCCGGGCTGATCTTTCGTGGTGCCTTGCCGCTGTCCATGCCCATCGTGTTGCTCGGTGGTATTTATTCGGGTGTCTTCACGCCAACCGAAGCTGCTGCTGTGGCCGCCCTGCATGCGCTGATTCTTGCAGCGCTGGTGTTTCGTGCCCTGACCTGGCGCGGCTTCTGGGCTGTGGTGATGGAATCGACTCGCGGCAGCGCGGTCATCACCATGATTCTGGCCGGCTCCTTCATGCTGAACTACGCATTCACCGCCGAAGGTGTGCCGCAGGCCATGGCCACCTGGGTAGACAGCATGCACTTTTCACAAATCGGCTTTTTGCTGATGGTCAATGTGATGTTTCTGGTGCTCGGCTGTTTTCTCGATGTGTCGGTGCTGCTGCTGGTGTTTGTGCCCATGCTGCTGCCAGCGGCCAAACTGCTGGGTGTTGACCTGGTGCATTTTGGTGTGCTGGTGGTGCTGAACATGATGATTGGCCTGATCCACCCGCCTTTTGGCATGCTTCTGTTTGTGACCAAGGCACTGACAGGCATACCGATTGGCGAAATGATGAAGGAAGGCTGGCCTTTTCTGGTCATGTTGCTTCTGTTGCTGCTGGCCATGACGTGTTTCCCGCAAATCGTGTTGTGGTTGCCGCAAACCATGGGCTACGGTGCCAAATAAACGGCGCGCAGCAAAAAATCATGACAAATGCAAATGCTCAAGTTGATGTTGTCTGTATTGCCAGCTGGAATGCAGACCTGATTTCACATGTCACACGCCCCATCAACCGGGGCGAAACCCTGATGGCCAGCGCCTTCAACATCAGCCCCGGCGGCAAGGGCAGCAATGCATCCGTTGCCGCAGCGCGCCAGGGTGCACAGGTGGCGCTGGTGGCGCGGATTGGCGACGACAGTTTTGGCCAGATGGGCATGGACTTATGGCACGCAGAAGGCATGGAGACGCGGTACGTCGAACGCGCAAGTCAGGAGCGCAGCGGCGTGGCGCAAATTCTGGTTTATGACGATGGCGACAACAGCATCGCCGTATACCCCGGCGCAGGCAGCGGTCTGGGCCGGCAGCAGGTTCTGGCTGCGCAGCAGCTCATAAACAATTGCCGGGTTGTGATGGCTTCATGCGAAGTTCCGCTTGAAGCCACCTTGCAGGCTTTTGAGCTGGCAAAAGCTGCAGGCGTCGAAACCCTGCTGAATCCGGCACCCGCCCGCCCCCTGCCCGCTGGCCTGCTGGCGCTGGTTGACGTGCTGACGCCCAATGAAAGCGAGCTTTTTCTGCTGGCCGGGCCGCAACATTCAGGCTCTGTTGAAGCTGCAGCAAACCACCTTCTGGCGCTGGGTGCCGGTGCCGTCCTGGTCACACTGGGCGCTGCAGGTTGCTGCCTGTATCAGCCAGACCAGCCACCCGTCAGTCTTGCGGGCCGCAACATGCAGGTGATCGACACCATAGGTGCCGGTGATACCTTTACCGGCACACTGGCCGCAGCTTTGGCGCGGGGCGAATCACTGCCTGCAGCCATGCAATGGGCCAATGCGGCAGCGGCCTTGTCAGTGACACGCGAGGGTGCGGTTGCAGGCATTCCGCTGCGGGCAGAGGTTGAGGCCTTGCTGGCCTGAACTTATTCAGGCCTGAATTTCTGCAATTCAGGCCACATCAAACCCGCAGGGTGGCCGAAAGGCGCTCCGCACAGCTTTGCGCCTGGCTGGCACTGCGCGCCTCGACCATCAGGCGCAGCAAGGGCTCGGTACCACTGGCACGAATCAGCACCCGTCCGCTGTCGCCCAGTTCAGCTTCTATGGCCAGCGTCTCGGCCTTCAAGGCTTCGCTGGCACGCCAGTCCTGGCCAGGCTTCAATCGGACATTGATCAGGGTTTGAGGGAAAAGTGTCACGTCAGCCAGCAGTTCGGCAATGCTTTTTCCGCTGCGCACACAGGCTTGCAAGACCTGCAGGGCACTGATCAGGCCATCACCCGTTGTGTGTTTGTCCAGCGCCAGCAAATGCCCAGAGCCTTCACCACCGAGCAGCCAGCCGCGTTTTTCAAGCTCTTCAAGCACATAACGGTCACCTACCCTGGCGCGCACAAATTCAACACCCTTGTGTTTGAGCGCCACCTCCACCGCCATATTGGTCATCAGAGTGCCAACTGCGCCCGGTACATTTTCACCGCGCTCCAGCCGCTCCTTGACCATCAGGTAAAGCACCTCGTCGCCGTTGAACAGCCGCCCCTCGGCATCAACCAGCTGCAGACGGTCGGCATCCCCATCAAGCGCAATGCCGTAATCAGCCTTGTGCGCCTTGACTGCAGCCATCAATGCCTGCGGGTGGGTGGCACCCACTTCATGGTTGATATTGAGGCCGTCAGGCGCACAACCGATAGCGATGACCTCGGCACCCAGCTCATGAAACACCTTGGGCGCAACTTGATAAGCCGCACCATGGGCACCATCAACCACGATCCGCAGGCCCTTGAGGGTCAGGTCGCTGGCAAAAGTGCTTTTGCAAAATTCGATATAACGCCCCGCCGCATCATCAAGCCGCCGCGCCTTGCCCAGACTGGCCGAATCGGCCCAGACCGGGTCTTCCTGCAGCGCAGCTTCTACCGCCAGTTCCCAGTCGTCACCAAGTTTGGTGCCTTGCGCGCTGAAAAACTTGATGCCGTTGTCAGGAAAAGCGTTGTGGCTGGCGCTGATCACCACCCCCAGGCTGGCGCGCAGGGTGCGTGTAAGGTAGGCAACACCCGGTGTAGGCAGCGGCCCGAGCAGCACCACATCGACCCCGGCAGAGTTGAAACCCGACTCCAGCGCGCTTTCAAGCATGTAGCCCGAAATACGGGTGTCCTTGCCTATCAGCACGGTTGGCCGGGACTCGCTTCGTTTCAAAACCCGGCCAACGGCGTGGGCCAGTCGCAAGACAAAATCAGGTGTGATGGGCGGCTGACCCACAGTGCCGCGGATGCCATCGGTGCCGAAGTATTTTCTGTTCATGTCTGTGTTTGTCTCTCTGAAATCTGTTTTATGAGTCGGGAAATTTTGTAATGGCTTGTTGCTGCATCAGGCAAAGCACGCAAGATCAGGTGGCCGCTGCCCATACCTTGAGGGCCTGCACGGTTTCGCGCACATCATGCACACGCACGATACGCGCACCGCGGTCAACCGCCAGCAAGGCAGCCGCCACACTCGGCACCATACGGTCCGCCACGTCAAGCTGGGCCACTGAAGCCAGTGATGTGCTGCACACCGCAGCCAGTGAGGACTTTCTGGACCAGCCGGCAAGTACCGGGAAACCCGCAGCGAGCAGCTCTTTCTGTCTGCTCAGCAATGCAAAATTCTGCTGAACTGTCTTGCCAAAACCAATGCCAGGGTCAAGCACTATGCGCGAGGCATGCACACCAAGAGCCTTCAACTCGCTGGCACTTTTGATCAGGAAATCCATCACCTGCGGCAGCACATCACCTTCCATGGGTGCCGTCTGCATGGTGACCGGCTCCCTGTGCATATGCATCAGGCAGACCCCGCAGCCTGGGTGGGTCGCCACAATTTCCTGCGCATCAGGCTGACCGGGCTGGCCCGGCTGCCGCAACGCCCAGATGTCATTGATGATGTCGGCCCCCAGATCAAGTACCGCCTGCATGACCTGCGGTTTGTAGGTATCCACTGAAACCGGAACGCCCAGCCGCACCGCGTGCCGCACCACCGGCAACACACGCGCCAGTTCTTCGTCCAGCGGCAGGGGCAAGGCACCAGGGCGGGTCGATTCACCCCCTATATCCAGAATGTCGGCACCATCCTTGAGCAACTGCGCACAATGCTCGAAAACACCCAGCAAACCCCGCTTTGGTGTAAAAAATTTACCGCCATCCGAAAACGAATCAGGTGTGGCATTCACAATGCCCATCACACGTGGTTTGGTCAGGTCTATCTGAAATCGGGAGGTTTGCCAAATCATGCGAAGCTCTGTGAAACTGTGCAAAACAAAAGGAAAACCCGGGACCAGCCCGGGTTTTTATCTTGAAGCCTTGAGGGGCTAAGCTGCTGCTAACCCGGTATCTCAGGCGACCGTAGGCGCAGGGTCCGTGTTGACCGCCGGTGTTCCACCTGTGGGGCCATTGCCACCACCCACAGAAGGATTGCGCGGTGTCCAGTCCTTGGGTGGACGTGGTTCACGGCCAGCCATGATGTCGTCAAGCTGCTCGACATCAATGGTTTCCCATTCAAGCAAGGCCTTGGCCATGGCATGCATCTTGTCCTTGTTGTCTTCAATCAGGGTACGTGCCACGCTGTACTGCTGGTCAATGATGCGGCGTACTTCACTGTCCACCTTTTGCAGGGTGGCTTCGCTCATGTTGTTGGTTTTTGTAACCGAACGACCCAAAAACACTTCACCCTCGTTTTCGGCATACACCATGGGGCCCAGGGCCTCGGTCATGCCGTAACGTGTCACCATGTCCCGGGCCAGGCCGGTTGCACGCTCAAAGTCATTGCTGGCACCTGTGGTCATCTGGTTCATGAAAACTTCTTCAGCAATACGGCCACCAAACAGCATACTGATCTGGCTGAGCATGAACTCTCGGTCATAGCTGTAGCGGTCTTGTGCCGGCAGGCTCATGGTCACACCCAGGGCACGGCCACGCGGGATGATGGTCACCTTGTGAACCGGGTCACACTTGGGCAACATCTTGCCAATCAGTGCATGGCCAGACTCGTGGTAGGCCGTGTTGCGGCGCTCTTCTTCAGGCATGACCATGCTCTTGCGCTCTGGCCCCATCAGGATCTTGTCCTTGGCTTTTTCGAAATCCTGCATTTCAACCGTGCGCGCATTGCGGCGTGCAGCCATCAACGCTGCCTCGTTACACAGATTGGCCAGGTCAGCACCCGACATGCCGGGTGTGCCACGGGCAATCACGCTGGGGCTGACATCCTGCGCCAATGGCACCTTGCGCATGTGCACATTCAGAATCTGCTCGCGGCCCCGAATGTCTGGCAAGGTCACATAAACCTGGCGGTCAAAACGGCCTGGGCGAAGCAATGCAGCGTCCAGAATGTCAGGGCGATTGGTGGCAGCAACCACAATCACACCCACATTGGTTTCAAAACCGTCCATCTCGACCAGCATCTGGTTGAGTGTCTGTTCACGTTCGTCATTGCCACCACCGAGGCCGGCACCACGCTGGCGACCGACGGCATCAATTTCATCAATAAAGATGATGCAGGGTGCGTTTTTCTTGGCGTTGTCAAACATGTCACGCACACGTGATGCGCCCACACCCACAAACATTTCAACAAAATCAGAACCGGAAATCGAGAAAAACGGCACCTTGGCTTCACCGGCAATACTTTTTGCCAGCAGCGTTTTACCGGTGCCCGGGGGGCCAACCAGCAGCAGTCCACGTGGAATACGGCCACCGAGTTTCTGGAATTTTTGCGGATCTTTCAGAAAATCAACCACTTCCTTGACTTCTTCCTTGGCCTCGTCGCAACCCGCCACATCAGCAAAAGTCACCGGATTGGTTGACTCATCAAGCAGCCTGGCCTTGGACTTGCCAAAACTGAAGGCGCCGCCCTTGCCGCCGCCCTGCATCTGCCGCATGAAATATACCCAGACACCAATCAGCAGCAGCATGGGACCCCAGCTGACCAGCAGGGTCATGAGAAGCGAGCCTTCTTCACGCGCCTTGACATCAAACTTCACGTCGTTGGCAATCAGGTCACCGACCAGGCCACGGTCCAGATAGGTTGCGGTGGTACGTATCTTGCGGTCGTCCGTGGTCGTGGCAGAAATTTCGGTTCCACCCTGACCTTCGGCGATGGTGGCGGTTTTTATCCGTTTGCCACGCACTTCTTCCAGGAAATCTGAATAACCGAGGTAGCTGGAAGAACCGCCGCCGCGTGTATCAAATTGCTTGAAAACGGTGAAGAGCACCATGGCTATCACCAGCCAGATTGCAATTTTTGAAAACCACTGATTATTCAAGGATGACTCCGATCTAAGAACCCAAAGCTGATGGGATGGCACATGCGCCTGATTTTAGGCCTTTCAAGGGCTAAAACCGTATAAAACAAACAGTTCAGACCCTGCTTTAAAGCGGGTTTATGGGGCTTTTTGCCCGTCAGACGCCTTTTAAAGCAAGTCAGGCAGGACTCTTCAAGCCCAAACCAACCAGAAAAGTTTCAGACGAACCGGGCCGGGAGGCCTTTGGCTTGAAGCGTTTGACAACCTTGAAAGTGTCCTTGAAAAGCTTGACCATGGGGTCATACGC
>JAZKIK010000367.1:0-8015 GCA_040384925.1 Pseudomonadota bacterium
GGTTGTCGTCCCAGGCGGCAATCACGCGCAGGGCCGCTTGTGGACGGCCCGCCGGGGTCTCGTAAAACTGCACACGTCTGGCGGGCTGGCCCTGGCCACCCCGGATCTCTACACTGTTTGAACCGCTGCCGAAGGCGTAGGGGCGTATAAATTCGCCATCGGCACCTGTGTAAAGCGGCATCGGGTTGCCATTGACGACCAGGGTGTGCTCGCTTTTGGTGTCCTTCGCTGATGTGCCGGACAGGCTGGCATCGGCCTGTGGCCTGGCGCTGCCGTCTGCGCGCAGCGTACGCAGACGGCCCTGGATCAGAGTGCGGTATTTCTGTGCGCCACGGTCAATCAAATTGTAGGGGTAGGCCACTGCCGCCTTGTCGCCTTCTGCGTCCATGCTGCTGGCATGCCAGCCACCGACGGGGTTTTTGAGTTCGACACTCTGGGCACAGGCCATGCCGAGCGCAGCACCGCCTATGGCCGCAAGCGCTCCGCGATACACAAGCCGGGCCAAGACTGGCCGAGCGGCACAGGGCAGCGCTGCCTCAGAGCACACTGAAGGAGGCCACATGCTGAAGGTCTCCAGTCGAGCGCAGCGGGACACGGAAGACGCGCTGGGTTTCCTTCAGCGTGCTTTCCTCGGTAATCACGGCGACCTGCGCAGTGGTGATGGCTCTGCGGCCTTCGCCTTCGCCGCTGCCGTAGTAGTTGACATAGACATGGTAGGTGCCGCGCAGGGGGCGGCTGGCTGCAAAAATCTCGGGGCCGTAGCCGGTGGTCACGTCCACGTCCAGCGCGGCACCGCCATCGATTGTGCGTTGCCCATAAAAGCTGTGCCCGCCGGATGGCGATATGACGTGCAGGTCCACATCGGTGCCGGGGCTGTCCCAGCTGAGCACGATGCGCAGCCGTGCACGGCCAGCGCCGCTGCCCTGGTGGTAGAACTGCACCCGTTTCGGGGCAGAGCCGTCGGGCGGACGAAGCTCCACGCTGTTGGACCCGGCTGCAAATGCATACGGGCGCTCGAAGCGGCCCGCCTCGTCTGGCTCGACCGGCAGCGCCACGCCATTGACGATCAGGGTCGCCGGGGCGGGTTCTTCACCGCCTTTGGCCTTGTCCCTGGTGTTTCCGGCAGGGGCGGCCTTGGCCGATTTTGCGACCTGCCCGCGGATCTGCGCCGACATGGGTGTGCCTGGTCTGACGTTGACACGATTGGCCGGGTAGTTCACGTCCTGGCTGAAGCCCGCCGCCTGCTGTGCGTCCACCCAGCCACCGGCTGGACTGTCGATTCGGGTCTGCGCCGATGTGGCCAGAGCGATGCATGCCAGGACACAGGCTGCAATCCGGCCGCTTGTGCCTGTGATGGCCTTGTGATGTGCGTGAATAAATGTTCTTGTCATTCCACCCCCAGGAGCTGGCGCGCCAGCGATTCGATAAAGGCTTCGTCCTGCCCGCGCGGATGGCGCGCAAAGGCCAGGTGAAGGTATTCGTGCACCGCCGCCACGCGCTGCTGGGTCGATGCGATGCCCTGCACATAAATGCTCTGGCTGGCCTCTGCAGCGTGCGGCCTGCCTTGCTGCAACTGGCAGACACGAATCGCCGCAGGCTGGCGGTAGCCCGCTTGCGTGAGCAGTTGCCGCTGCCACTGCGCGATCTGGCCTTGCAGCCAGGTTTGCACTTGTGGCAGCTGCACACAGCCTGCGCGCAAATGCGCCTGCGCGGTAACCAGCATGGCCTGTGGATAGGCATGTGCCAGCAGGGTGTTGAAGGGCAGGCCGCTGCGCGCCCCGGCAAGCACCGATTGCCATGACATCACACCGGGCCCGGAGCGGCTCAGGTGGTATTGCCCCGGCGTGTCGCCATTGGGTGCCTGCAGCACAAAACCTGCCGTGCTCCAGGCCGCAGCGCGGGCGGCAGCGCTTGCCGGGCGGGGCGACACGCGCTGGGTGGCTGTGCTGTCTGCGATGCGCCAGCAGCCACCGGCCCGGTCAGCGCGGGCCAGGGCGTAAGAGCGCGCCGCCACCGCCAGTGCACGCGCCGCCTGCGCCGGCTCGGCAGCGCCTTCGCGGTCAATGACACGCGCAACATATTCGTCCAGCGTCAGGCGGGCACTCAGCTGCCATGCGCCCTGTGGGGATGCAATGTTGTGCGCTGATGGGCTGGAGAATTTGCCAAGCTCTGCAACACCATCGGCCAGTCGTTGAGCCCGCAGGCCTGCGTTGGGCGGCAGCTCGATCTGGTTGCCGTTGGCGAAGAAGACGCGTGACGGGCCGTCCATGTGGCCAGCAACTGGCTCGGGAACAATGCGCCTGATTGGATACCGGGCGAAGTATTCCACCTCCATGCAGCCGTCGTCGGCACGGGCTTGCCGTTCTGCGTCCATCACATCCGCCGCTGCCAGGGCCACCTGTTTGAGCACCGCTGTGCTGCTGCCACGCCCTCCCAGCCAGAAGGCCTGGCCTGACTGCGTCCAGCCCGAGGCACCGCCAAAGCGGGTGCCGTCCTTTTGCTCCAGCGTGAAGGTCTTGGCGCGCAGCCGGCTGCCAATGCTGCCGATCTGGTCCTGGCCTGCGCCTTGCAGCCAGTAAAGCAGCAGGGCATCCTGCGCCTGCTGACGCAGCGCGGGCGGCCAGTGGGCCAGCCATTGCAGCCATTCGTTCAGCGGCACACGTGTTTCTGGCCCGAGTGTCCGGCTGTCCATGGCACTGAGCAGGCTGGCTGGCCAGGCATGGGTTTCACCCGGCTGGCCGGGGCTGCGGGCCTGGCGCGCAGCCTCTTGCAGTACGCGCGCGCTGTCGATGTGTGGTGCCGAAAAATACAGGCCGCAGGAGCGGGCCAGGGCTTCGTCACGCGACACCGATTGACCGGGGTTGCAGCAATAGACCTCTTCTCTCGCTACCTCCCTTGAAGCACCCGTGCATTGCAGTGGCCTGTCAGGCAGGCGTTGCGCCAGCAGGGCGCGGTAGGCGACCAGCTTCCACAGGCTGCCCAATGCAATGAGCTGTTCACCGCGCTGTTCGCCGCGCCCTTCGCCGGGCTCTTGCGTCGCATCATCCAGCGGCACATAGCTTCGCGAGGCGGCTAACCAGCGCCACGCCTGGCCTGGCTGATCGGGGCGGGCAAAGACCAGGTCGGGCGCTGCCTGCCCGGCACGAACAGCCGCATGGGCCGCACCGGCCAGGCCAGACACCAGAACAAGCCCGAGCAGCAGGGGCAGGGTCCAGCCCCGGCCATTGGCCCGGCCGAACAATTTCTGGTGAGCTGTCTTCACCGCCACACTTTCACTCGATCTTCCATGCCTGCGCGGAAGCCGGGGCCTCAAAGGCCTTGTCCTGCGGCTGGTACATGCGCCAGTAGCGCATGGGCGGCACCTGGTAGCTGCCCTTCTGGCCGAAACGCACCAGGTGACGAACGACCTTGTTGCCCTGCACGGCATCCAGCGGAATGCGGTAGCCATCACGTGCGGTTTCGCCGATGGCGCGCTCAATGGCTTCCCCGGCTGATTTGTCGGCATTGGCACTGTTGTTGGCATTGGCACCGGGGGCCGATGCCGCACGGGCCGCCGACAGGGCTTCAGACTCCAGCAGCCGTACGCCCCAGGTGCTGGGCTCCATGAAGGCACCCGGCGGCAGTGCAATATCGAGCAGGCCAAAACGCTGGAGCTTGCGGCTGTCGATCACCACTTCGTCCAGATACAGCGCATCGGTGCGCAGGCTGGCGCCAGCGGCCACGGGTTTGGCGCGATAGGCCTTGCCCTCGCGCTCAAGCACAAAGAGCTGGCGTTTCAAGGTCATGGGCAGATTGCCGGTTTCGGGTGCGTAGCTGTTGTAGCGCAAGGACAGGCTGGCACCTGTCAATGCCGCACCTTCCCACATCACTTCACTGGGCAGCCTGGGTATCGACGGGCCGTCGCCAGCAAGCGTCCACTGCGCCTGGCCAGTGCTGCTGGTGCCGGCACGCCATGGCCCGGCGATTTTGAGCTGTAGCGGCGGGTCGGCAGGCGACAGCTTGGTCGCCTTGGCAAGCCAGGCCAGCGCCATTGCGCGGTCAAAGGTCGGCTCGGCCACACTGGTTTTGGCCAGGGCTTCCTGGGCTTGCTCGGGTTTGCCCTTGCCGGTCAGCATGAGCAGCGATTGCGCAAAAGCCGAAGGTGACTCCGCCAGGCGCGCCTGGGCCAGTGCCAGCGGTTCATTGAGGTTCGCCGGCCAGGTTTTGGACAGCTGCTGCGAAAGATGATTCGCCAGCACCAGTGCCACGCTGTTGCCCGCGCCTTCGTTGCCAAACAGCCAGCCGCCCTGGCTGGCCGCAGCAGGCGCAAGCCGGGCGCTGGACAGGTCGGCAGCCAGCCCTTCAACCATGGAGCCGACGGGCAAATCCATCTCGCGCATCATCCACAGGGTGATGGCGCGCTGGGCCAGGCTGTCATTGGCGCCATGCTTCTGGTAGATGGCCAGCAGGTTCTCCCAGTTCGAGCCTGGGATGTCCAGTTTGAGGGTGCGGCTGGCGCTGTAATCGGCGTAGTAGGCATAGGCGCTCAAAAATGCGCTGTCGGCTGTGGTGTTGCCCCACCAGCCGAAAACTGCACCAGGCCCGGCCATCGCTGCCAGGCGCAGGCGCGATGCGTAAAGCTGCTGGCGTAGCGGGTTGGATGCGGCCTGTGTCTGCGGCAAGGCATTGATGGCAAGCGTCAGCGGAATCATGCGGCTGGCCGTCTGCTCGACACAGCCATAGGGGTAGTCCACCAGCGCATCGGCAACCCGCGCCCAGGCCTGCGCCGCGCTGCTGGCTATCTGCAGCCGCACATCCTGTGCGTCAGGGGGCAGCTTGAACTCGACGCGGTTGCTGGACGGGGCAATGGCAAGGCTCAGTTCGCGCTCGCTGCGCCACGCATTGGGCTGCGCTGCAACCGGGGTGTCCAGCGTATCCAGCGTTTTGCCGTCACGCGCCACCTCCAGCCGCAAGTTGTGGCCCTGCGTCAGCGCGGCAAGCTCAAAACTCAGGTAATTGACGCCCGGCTGGGCCTCCAGCTTGCGGGTCTGGCGCGGCAGTTTGGCGTCGCTGGTGCTGGCCAGCGAGACCTGCACGCTGGTGGCCGCCGCACCCTGGTTGAACAGGGCAACATTGATCAGCGGCGCATCACCCAGGCGCGCCCAGTTGGCGCTGGTCCACTTGGCAAAGATTTCCTTGTCGCTCTGGATGAATCCGCGCCTGTCGCCCACCAGCCCATCGCTGCCGGCCTGGCCGACGGCGCGGGCCGTGACGCGCCAGCGCGTCAATGCGTCGGGCATGACAAACTGCACCCGGGCGCGGCCCTCGGCATCTGTCATTACCGCCGGCCCCCAGTAGGCGGTGTCGCGGTCGTCACGGCGCGGCCGCTCCATCAGCTTGATGCCGCGTTCGGGATTGCGGCGCGCTGCCGGCAGGGCGACGGCCTCGCTCGACTCGTCGTAGCTGATGAAGGCCAGGCTGGAATGGGTGCGCACATTGTTGCGGCGCGGATGGTAGAAAAAGTCCTGGTAGCTGGGCGCGATTTCGGGCTGAAGGGCATACACCATCTCGTCAACCACCGCAATGGTCAGCGCGGAGCTGACTGGCTTGCCCTGCGACGTGGCCACCAGGTCAAGCGTGACCGTCTCGCCCGGCTGGTAAACCGGTTTGCCCGGCGTGATGCCTATGTCTATGCGCTGCTGCTCCACCGCAATGCCGGCATTCTGGAAGCCGAATTCATGCCCCTGCACATAGGCCACCGAAAAGGTGATGTTGGGCGCAAACTCGCCGCGCACATCAATCAGCACTTCCCATTGCCGCTCATTGAGCTTGCGCGCCTTGGCCAACTGGCCCGGCTGGGCCAGGCTGGCGTAGCTTTCCACCCGGTCACGCTCCAGCGTCAACAAGGCATCAGCCACGGCCACGGGGAAGGTCACAAGGGCCCGCGCCTGGCTGCCGGCCTTGTAGCGCGGCTGGTCAAAGGTGACCTCGATACTGCCCTGCGGCGGCTTGATCTCGCCGCCCGATACCCAGAAAGGCGCTGCGGCAGTGAGCTTGCCCAGCTTGTCGCGCAGCTCGATCATGTAGGAGCCTGGGCGCTCCAGCTTGAGGCTCAGGTCCTTGGCATTCGCTGCAATATCGCCCTCGCTGCGCGTCTGGCTTTCCTGGTGAATCGCCACCCATTTCACCGGGCCACTGTCTGGCGTGACCTGTGTACCGTCCATCGCTTTGATACTCCACGCCACCTGCTCGCCTGGGGCGGCAAACTGGCGTTGCGGCTTGAGTGAATAAGAGGCCGCTGCGCGCTCGATCAACAGCTCCCTGCTGCCGCGCACGCGCTGCGCCGAGCCATCGGTTGCCAGCACTTCCAGCAGCACGCGGCTGGGCTCCTTGACCGCTGGCAGCGTGACCTTGGCCAGGCCCGCAGCGTCGGTGGTGATTTCCTTTGCGTTGTCCAGTTGCACCGGGAAGGTGCCGCCATAGGCCAGGTCGCCATCGACCATGGTCAGCACCTGGGCGCGGGCCGTCAGGCTCAGCACTGCATTTTTGACCGGCTTGCCGTCAGGGTAGTTGAGCTGCACTTTGGCGCTGATTGGCTCGCCAGTCTTGAACGATGCCTGCTCGGGCTGGATCACGACCTCGAAATGCGGCTTGACATAAGGGGCGACACGAAAGGCCGCGCTGTACACATCGTCACCACGCTGGATGCGGATGTCATAACCGCCCGAGGTTGCATTGGGCGGCAGCACAAAGCGGGTGTCGGCACCGGTGTCGGGTTTGTAGTCGAGTGTGCCCGAATGGACCGGGCTGCCCTGGGCGTCCAGCACGGTGATGGCCAGCGTGGCAGCACCCAGAGGCTTTGACTGGATGGCCGAAACAAACTCCCGGCCATACACCTTGATGAAGACTTCGTCGCCCGGCCGGTAAAGCGGCCGGTCGGTGCTGGCATGCAGCTTGGCGTTGTAGATCTCGCTGTCGAAGTAGAAATTTTCGGATACAAAGACGCCGCCTGCCGTGTCTTCGCCAAACACATAACTTGTCTGCGGTGCACTGTGCCTGAAGACTGCCACACCTACAGCGTCGGTCTTGCCCGCTGCAAGCGTGCCGTTCAGGTCGCTCCAGCGCACCTGGGCGCCGCTTGCGGGTTTGCCGTCAGCGCGCCAGGCGACCCAGGCCAGCAACTGGTCGTTGGCCGTTTTGGTAACAGCCACGCTGTCCGAGATAAACAGCAGGGTGACCGCGCGATGGGTGGAAACAGCTGCCTCCACCAGATACAACCCCGGCTTGAGCCGACCCAGCGGAATATGGATGTTGCCGCGCTCCGGCGGCGTGAAGTTGCTTGACGAGCCCTGCAGCTTCAGCTCGGAAGGGGGTGCGATAGGCTTGGCATGCTGCACCGGATAACGAAAGCGCTCGGCCAACTCCAGGCCGGGAATCGCCTTGAAAGCTGGCGCGTTGGTGTAGGCCGGCTCCTTGCTGCCGGTTCGCGGCCCCTGCTGGGTCTTGAGTTGCGGCACGGCATCAATGACCGCCTTGCGTATCGAAGACGAAAACAGCTGCTGCCAGAGCTTGCGCGCCTTGTCCCACCAGGCAAGCCACAGCGCGGCCACCGTGTTCGAAGTGCTTTCCTCACGCAGCGCGGCGGCCACGTCCACCCGGTGCAGGTCTTTCTGGCGCGACAAAAATTCCAGCGGGTCGGGCACACGGTAGAGTGCAATGTCGGCACCATTGGGCGCGTCCAGCAAATCCACGCTGCCGCTGGCAATCTCAAAACGCACGCGTGCCTCTTCGGTGCTGCTGTAGCTGGAGTCGGTCAGCAAAAAGAAGGGCGCGCCGGCAATGGCCTGACGGTCCTGGACTTCCTGCGGCCAGGCCGTCAACGCCATCAGGCACAGGGCCGCTGCAAAAAGGAATTTGCGAAGCTTCACTTCCAGGCTCAGGCAGGCGGATGGCGCACAAGCGCTGCCAGAAATCACTTGTAAAAGGCGTTGAGTCATTGCAGCATATTGACATCTCGCCAAAAATTATGAGATAGT
>JAZKIK010000367.1:8025-11686 GCA_040384925.1 Pseudomonadota bacterium
AGTCAGGAAACGAAAGCGGAACCAGCCGCCGAAGTTGGGGTTTTCCGGCACCGGGCGCCAGCGTGTGTCGCTGTGCCGCTCCAGGTTCGCAAGGCTTGCCCTGCGCAGGCCATTGTCTTCACGCGAAGGCTCGGCACCGGTGTGGTAGACGACGCTGCGGCCGGTCCACACCATCAGGTGCTGGTCGTCGCCCTGGTCGAAAAAAAGCAGGTCACCCGGCGCGATGGCCGACTTGTGCTTGCCAAGCAGCCGGGTGTTGTTCTGCACGATGGCAATGGCGCTGGCATAGGCCGCACGCTCGCCATTGGGCAGGCGCCAGGCGTTGCGCCAGGCCAGCTGGCCCTCAGACAGCGACAGGTCATCGGCAGGGCGGGGCCTGTGGCTTGGCCAGCCCATGGAAGCCAGCCAGGCCCGGTTGTGCGGCACCATGGCCTGCGCGGCCGCAAATCGCACCAGGCCGGCGCAGTCCCTGTGGACCCAGCGTGGGCTGGGGCCACGGCTTGCCTGGTCCTGCGCAATGGCGACAAACCAGTCACGGAAGGCACGCGACTGCCCGGCATCCAGCGGTACGGCTTCAGCGGGCAGGCCGCCAGCGCTGGTGTTTGCCCAGGCAGTGCCAGACAGGCACAAGGCGGCCATGCGCGTGCCCAGCGCACGTCGTGAACAACACGGCAGCTCTCCCCTGTGTTGCCTCATTTCGCCGCAGTCCGGGCGCTGAGCGCAAGGGTTTGCCACACCGCTGCTGAAGGGTCTGCGTTAGCTGGCAAGGGCGCTGCGGGCAGCGTCAGGCCTACCTCGCCATATTTGCCCAGGGCGAGTAGCCTGGGCCGCAGCCTTTCCTGGGTGACGCGGTGAAACTTTGGGGCCTGGCCGGCCGGGGCCAGTTGCCGCGCCTCGGCCATCAGCAGGGCACCCAGTGCAGGCATTGAGGCGCTGGCGGCAAGCGGTGCCCCGGCACCATTGCGCTTGATGTCATCGTCAACCGACGGAGCCGACTTGCCGGCCACTGCCAGCGCCTGCTCGACCAGCCGGTGGTCAACGCTTGCCAGCAGCGTATCGCCCCGGCGCGCCAGGGCCACCCGGTGGCCACGCCCGCCGCCCTCGCTGTCAGGCAAGTCAAGGTAGCCCCAGTCATTGCGCACCAAGCGGGTCCACTGCAGGGTGTCGGGCAGAGTGGCGTGTTTTTGCGACTGAACTTCGGGACTGGCCAGCGGCGCGCCACTTTCGTCCTTGCTGCGGGTGGCGGTCATCCCGGCCAGTGTTGCAGGCAGTTCTGTATCGTGCTTCGCGCCGGTGGACGGCTTGAACTGGAAGGCCAGCAAGGGTGCGTACAAACCGGTGTTGCCATACCAGCACAAGGCCGCCTGGGGCTGCGTGTCGGCAAGCCAGCGTGCGGATTTGAGCCCGCTGCCGGCAACCGCCTGAAGCGAAGCCAGGTCGGCTGGCAGGGCTGCGCAGAAGGCCGCGCCGCGTGGCATGGCGCGCCACAGCGACTGCGGGCCAGCCGTGGCAAGCCGCCACTGCGCCCAGGCCTGGGGTGTTGCCTGGGCATGGATCTTCCAGCCCGCGCCTTGCGCACTGCTCTCGAAGCGCAGCGCCTTGAGGCCGCTGAAAAACCGCTGGTAACCAAAGGCCAGAAAGTCGGCCTTGACTGCCAGCATGTGGCGCGAAGCATCGGCCGTGCTGGCCGCCGCCAGGCCAAAGTCCTTGTGCCAGGGCGAATCGGCCACTGGCGCACCCAGCAGCGCTTCAGCCATGTTGGCGACCTTGCTGGCAATGCTTGCGCTGGGCTGCAGCAGCAGGCCAGAGTGGGTGAACACGGCAATGCGGTCTTCGCCCACCACCACAGCCCAGCTTGACTGGCTGGAAATCTTCAGCGCGTAAACCGGTGCCTTCTTGCCCTGAATGTTCAGCTCTGCAACACGCGAGAACTGGCTGTCTGGCAGGCCCACCCTGGCCAGATTGGCCATCAGCCCGCTGCTGGCGGTTTTTTCCAGCACGGCGGCCGCGTAGGCCAGGCGCCCCTTGCCATCGCGCCACAGCGCCACCTGCGCCGGGGCATCCAGCAGCCTGGCAACAAGCCGGTCCTGCCACTGGAAATTGTTCTGAAAGGCCAGGCGTTTGAGCGTACCGGCAAGCGCCAGCCGGTCTGGATGCTCTTCGTAATAGTCCACAAAGTCCTGGGTCAACAATTCACGCAGGCCCGGAATCTGCACGATATCCGCTGGCAGCGCCGAAAGTTTGGCCGAGGCAATGTAAACGTCGGGCTTGTCCAGCGGGATATCCAGCGCATTGAGCTTGCCGGTGAAGGCACCATTCAGGTAGATGGCGTAGCCGATGGACGATGCGACAACTGCGGCTGCGACGACCGCCAGCGATTTGTAGGCTGTGCGAAAGCGAGGTGGGGCCGGTGTTTCTACAGCAACGGACGGCGGATCTGCTGGCATCGGCTCCGCCGGGCCGGTTAATGAATCACTCAAGAGGGCTCCAGTGACATGGGGTCCGCGAACACGCTCCGAAAGCCTTGCCTGTCGATATATTGCCCTGCATTGGACTTTTCACCCTGAATGTTGGCATTGCAGAAAATTGACGTCCGGCGTCAAATTCAGCAGCCACTGTTTATGTAAATAAGCTGCGTATCATCAGATGGTAAAGCCAGAAACCGCTTGGCGCGAAAAATCAAGTGGTCGCCAAGCCCCTTCGGCACCAAAGGTGTGCCTTTTGGAGCACATGCCTTTGTGTAAAGCTTGCGGATTTGTAAATTCATCCCTTTAATGGCTTGTAATCTGTATCAACAGAAAATGGGTAATTCATGGATGAATCGTTAAGTAATACAGCGTCTTTGCCGGAAGCTGTTCGGGTGGACGCGGGTTTGCTGGGCAAACTCAATCTGGCGGATTTTCAGAACTCGGTGCCTTTGCTGGGCTTTTTGAGTGTGGTCAACAGCTCTGGCCAGGCGCTGGATGCGCTGGTTTTGCGGCTTGAAACGGTGCCGGCCTTTGTCAAGCCCCGGCTCTGGCATATCGACATGGTGGCCGCCGGGCAGACGCTTGCGTTGAGGGATCTGGACTTGCAGCTTGATGGTGCGCTGCTCTCGCGCCTGGTGGAAGCTGAAACTGCCACCGTTGTTTTTACCCTCACGCCGCGCAATCCGCCGGCCGGCGCGCCTGCGCCAGTGCTGGCGCGGCTTGAAAAAACAGTCGAACTGCTGCCGCGCAACCAGTGGGGCGGCCTGTCGCACATGCCTGGCATGACGGCTGCTTTTGTGCAGCCAAATGACCCGGCCGTCGAGCGCCTGCTTAAAAAAGCGGCAGACATTTTGCGCACCCATGGCAAGTCCCCGGCGCTGGATGGTTACACGGGTGGCCCCAAACGTGCCTGGGAACTGGCTTCAGCCATCTGGAGTGCGGTGGCCAGCCTGGGGCTGGACTACGCCTTGCCGCCTGCCAGTTTTGAACACAAGGGCCAGAAGGTGCGCGGGCCGGGGCAGATTGTTGAGTCGGGCCTGGCCACCTGTCTTGATTTGTCGCTGCTGTTTTGCTCGGCGCTGGAGCAGGTGGGGCTGAACCCGCTGCTGGTTTTTACCCAGGGCCATGCCTTTGCCGGTGTCTGGCTCAAGCCCGAGGAGTTTGCGGCCACCGTGGTTGATGATGTGACTGCA
>JAZKIK010000368.1:0-6569 GCA_040384925.1 Pseudomonadota bacterium
TCGACCTGCCCTGTCGGCCTCCAGCCTTGCGGACTTTGGCTGCTGCGCCGCGATTCTCTTGACGGGTCTGGCCGGCTGGGCCTTGCTGCTCGCTTGGGTCTGTCAGTTAGTGAACCCGGCGCGCGCCGGCGGTGCCTATGGCTACGTGGACATGGGTGGATGGGTTGGTGGACAGGCCGAATATGTGCTGGTGCCCTACGCCGACTTCAATCTGCTGAAGTTCCCGGATCGCGAACAGGCGCTGGCGAAGATCCGCGACCTCACTTGCCTGTCAGATATCCTGCCCACCGGCTATCACGGGGCTGTGACCGCTGGAGTTGGGCCCGGCAGCACCGTTTACGTGGCGGGTGCTGGCCCGGTCGGCCTGGCTGCCGCCGCGTCGGCGCAGTTGCTGGGGGCGGCCGCGGTCATCGTGGGTGAGGTCAACCCAGCGCGATTGGCGCACGCGCGCAGCGTTGGGTTTCTCACGGCTGACCTGTCCCAGGACGCGACGCTTGCGGACCAGATCGAACAGATCCTCGGCGTGCCCGAAGTCGACTGCGCCATCGATGCGGTCGGTTTCGAGGCGCGGGGGCACGGTCACCAAGGCTCGCAACTCGAGGCGCCGGCGACCGTGCTGAATTCGCTGATGGAAGTCACCCGGGCGTCCGGCAAGATCGGCATCCCGGGCCTGTACGTCACGGACGATCCGGGCGCTGTGGACGATTCGGCCAAGCGCGGTGCGCTGAGCGTGCGGCTCGGCCTGGGCTGGGCCAAGTCGCACAGCTTCTTCACCGGCCAGACCCCGGTGATGAAATACAACCGCGCCCTAATGCAGGCCATTCTTTGGGACCGCATCAAGATCGCGCACATCGTGGGTGTGGAAGTCATCTCTCTGGAAGACGCCCCGCGGGGTTACGCGCAATTCGACTCGGGCGTTCCCAAGAAATTCGTGATTGATCCGCATGGCCTGCTGGCGAAGGCCAGCTGACCTTTAGTCACCCAGGATGCTCATGAACTCGGCTGGCTGCTTATGCACGCGGCGGCGTCCAGGATTGTGAACGTCGACAGTTCCAATGTTGACGCGACACACAGTGTGTTCCTGCAGCGCCAACGCGCAAAGCTGGCGCAGCCGCAAGGACTGCATTGCCTGCCCGCTCGTGAGGCCCGCGCCGTAGCCCATCGCCTGGGTGCCGAGCAAGATGTTCTGGATCGCTGCGCCGAAGGAGACCACTCGCTCAAGCGGCGGTATCTGGGCCTGCGGACTTGAGCCCAGATCGACGATAGCGATCAGCAGCGTCGGGGCGCGGAAGCCTTTTTCGCGCGCGTGCTCGACTTCCTGCTGCGACGCAGCAACATCCCTGTCCAGCAGCGCGAGGGCGAAGGCTTCGGCCAGCAAGGAACGCCTTTGTGGGGGAACCAGGACGAACCGCCAGGGCGTCAAGCCGCCATGATCCGGCGCAGCGGCGGCCAGGCGTAGCAGTGCTTCCAGCTCCTGCGCGCTCGGGCCGGGTTCGCGCAAGCGCCTGGCCGATACGTTGCGTCCCGAACAGATGGCCTGGCCCAGCAGCTCGAAGCCCATGAGTGCATCAAAAGCCCCCATCCCGTTCAGGCCATCTGCAAAGTCGGCAGGACGAGGCTGTCGGCACCAAGCACCGCCTCGCACTCGGCTTGCCCCAGCCTGGGGTGGACCGCACGCACCTGGTAGCGGCTTGCGCCCGCAGGAAGATTGTCGAACCTGAAATCCCCGAACGCATCGCTTCGCACGGTGACCATGCTTTTCCCGTCACGCCACAACTGCACTTCAGCCCCTGCCGCGCATTCGGTCTGGCCGGCCACCTGCACCGTGAGGCTGCCGCCGATGAAGCAACTGTCGGCGCGGTGAAGGTTGCGGTAGTAGATGCGCGGTTTGGTCTTTAACTCTGGCTGCAATACCCGCAGGTTCTCGTCGCGAACGCGCAGGGCCATGGCCTCGTCGGTGCTCCTCACCGCTTCGATGGCTCGGGTCGGACACACGCTCACATTGCGCGGCTGCACCCATCCACCGTCCAGCAGATGCGCATCAGTAAGCGAACGATTTGACCCAGAGTGCGGCTTTTTATGCAATGCGCATCAAACAGCGTCAAGCAGTGCCGGTTTTCAGCTGCGCCAGTCCAGCGCCCAGCATGGCTTCCAGCAATGGCTGCGCCTGGCTGGCGAGGTCGGGGCGGTAGCTGAAGGGGGCTGTTTCGTTCATGTAGACGCTTTGGCACATCTCCAACTGGATGGCGTGTATGCCTGTTGCGGGGCTGCCATAGTTGCGGGTGATGTAGCCGCCCTTGAAACGGCCGTTGAGCACATGGGTATAGGCGTGGGGCCGGAGCGGTTGCTCCAACGGCTTTAGCACGGTGGACATGATGGCCGGGTCGCAAGTCAGGCCGCTGTTGGTGCCGAAGTTGAAGTCGGGCAGTTTGCCTTCAAACAGACGTGGCAGCACGCTGGCGATGGAATGGGCCTCCCACAGCAGCACCTGGCCGTGGATGTTTTTAAGCCGTTGCAGCTCGGCGGTCAGGGTGTCGTGATAAGGCTGCCAGTAGGCGGCACGGCGTCTGGCTATTTCAGCGGCGTCTGGCTCCTGGCCAGGTCGATACAGCGGCACGCCCTTGAAGGTTTCCGTGGGGCACAGGCCGGTGGTGGTCTGGCCGGGATACAGGCTTTCGCCCGTGGGCGGGCGGTTCAGGTCAATGGCGTAGCGCGAGATCGTTGCACCCAACACCGACGCGCCCAGTTTCTGTGCAAAACCATAAAGCTGGTCAAGGTGCCAGTCGGTGTCACTGACGATGCTGGCCTCGGGTGAAAAGGATGCTGATATTTCTGGCGGCAGCAGTGTGCCCAGATGGGGAATGGAGATCAGCAGCGGGGCATCGCCCTGGTGGAGTTTGAACAAAGGCAGGTTCATATCGGGTTTTTTAGGGTGTAGGTCAGAAAGTGGGATTGGCAGGTTCGGAAATCACGATAGCATCAGCCGCCAGCAAAGGCATGCTGCTGCGTATGTGTGGCAGGGTGTCGTGGCTCAGTGCGGTGCGGGTGATGCGG
This sequence comes from Pseudomonadota bacterium, assembly GCA_040384925.1. Lineage (GTDB taxonomy): Bacteria > Pseudomonadota > Gammaproteobacteria > Burkholderiales > Burkholderiaceae_C > Polaromonas. The sequence goes on from JAZKIK010000368.1 coordinate 3,055, forward strand.
ACAATGTCATCGGCCATCTGCGACCATTCATCCTCGCGGCACAGCAGGTAAAAATCGCGGCGGTTCAGCCCGGCACCGGGAATCGCCAGCAGATCAAGCTGGTCCAGCCAGGCGCGTGACTGCCACAGGCACAGCGGTGTGCTGATGGCCCAGCCCAGCCCGGCAGCAACCAGACTCAGCATGGGGTCGGTGGCATCAAACTCGAAACGGCGCGGCGACTCAAGCCCGAGGTGACGCAAAAAACGCTCGATCTGCTGGCCAATCAGGGAGCGTTGTGAGTACCGGACCAAAGGCAAACCCGCCGTGGCGGTTTTCAGGTCCCGCGCTCCGGCCAGTGGCTGCGGTGCCGCACCGCGTGGAAACACCGCGACCCAGCTTTCGGAAAACAGCAAACGGCCGGTGATGCGCGGGTCTTCCTGCGGGATTTCAGTGCAGATGGCCAGATCCAGCTCACGTGCCAGCAGCTGTTTGTTCAGGCCGGGGGTCAGGCCAGACCACATTTGCAGCTGCCGGGCCGAGCCGGACAGCGCGTGCACCAGCGCCGGACCAACCGTGGCGGCAAAAGAGTCCACACAACCCAGGCGCAGTTGGGCGTGGTCAAGGTGCACGCTGATACGCAACTTTTCGGCAACAGCCCGGGCGCTGGACAGCAGCTCGTCTGCCATTTCCAGTAACTTTTTGCCAGCATTTGTGGGCCTGGCCGGTCGCACCTCGCGATCAAACAAAGTGGTGCCATAGCTGGCCTCCAGCACCCGGATCATCTGGCTGACCGCACTTTGGGTGATGCCCAGACGTTGCGAGGCCAGCACCATGGAGCCGGCCTCGCAGACAGTCACAAAAACCTCAAGCGCGCGCAAATCGGGCAGTGCCGGATAGCCACGCCCCCCACCAGCCAACGAGGACGCTGCGACTGGCGGCAGGGATGGGGTGGGTTTTGACGAGCTGGGCATGATGAATTTTTCAGATGGTGCGTGCAAACAGGCAAAACATCAACTTATGAAGCAAAACTGATATTTTGAATTAGTTTTCATGAACTTAGTAAGGCCAGCCTGCTGCCTCCTTACGCTTGCGGTTATTCAAACCTTTTTTGGAAATTGACATGCAAAACTTCGATGCCATCGTGATTGGTGCTGGTGTGATCGGCAGCTCGGTTGCCTACCATCTGGCCCGCCTGGGCTGCACCAAAGTGCTGGTGCTGGACCGCACACAAATCGGCGCGGGCACGACCTCACAGTCCAGCGGCATCCTGCGCACCCACTATTCGGTGATTGAAAACGTGCGCATGGCGCAGGCATCCTGGAAGGTTTTTAATGACTTTGCCAACTACCTGGGTGACGAGGACGCGGCCTCCGGCATGGTCAAGTGTGGCTATGTGATTGCCGCGCCCGACGGCCCCAAACTCTCGCCGCTGCGCGCCGCGCTGGAAGCCCAGCAGGCGCAAGGCATTGAGGTGCGTTTTCTGAGTCAGAAAGAAGCGGCCAGCCTGCTGCCGATAGCACGGTTTGACGATGCTGCATTGATCGGCTACGAACCCGAGGCCGGTTTTGCCGATGCCTATCTGGTTGCTACCAGTTTTGCGCGCACGGCCCGCCGTCTGGGTGTGAAGATCATGGAAGGCGTGGAAGTGCACAAACTGCTGCTTGAAAACGGCAAGGTGGCGGGTGTCGAGACATCACACGGCACCTTTCGCAGCGGCACCGTCGTCAGCGCCCAGAACATCTGGGCCACCGACATTGAACGCTGGACCGGCATCGCCAGCCCGGTGGTGCCCGAGCGCCACAGCGTGCTGGCGCTGGAGGGCCCCGAGGCCTACACCTTCAAGATGCCGGTCTATAAAGACCTGGGTTCAGCCGGCATGTTGTATTGCCGTAGCTATGGCGGCAAACAGATGCTGGTCAGCGAAGGCATTGTGGGTGAAACCCTGGCCACGCCAGACAACGAACAGGGCGACATCAGCATGGACTACATGGTTGAGGTTGGCTCCCAGGTGGCCGAACGCTTCCCAAGTTATGAAACCGCAGGTGTGGCCTCGTCATGGACAGGTGTTTATGACGTGACGCCCGACTGGAACCCGGTGCTGGGCCGCCTGCCTGATGTGCCCGGCCTGGTGGTGGGTTATGGTTTTTCTGGCCACGGTTTCAAACTTTCGCCAGCTGTGGGTCTGGTGCTGGCTCAGTCTGCACTGGGTTTGCCGACTGAAGTGGACATCGCGCCTTACGCGCTGGAGCGTTTTCGCACCGGCAACCAGCTGGTCGGCAAATACGGCCTGGGCGCTGTGTCCTGATAGTGCAACTCACAGGAAATCTCCCCATGCATATTCTTGTTCTTGTCAAACGTGTAGTTGATCACAACGTCAAGGTCAGAGTCAAAAGTGACGGCAGCGCCGTTGATGCCAGCGGCCTGAAGATGTCCATCAACCCGTTTGATGAAGTAGCGCTGGAGCAGGCCGTTCGCCTGAAGGAGCAGGGCCTGGCCAGCCGTGTGACAGCCGTCACCTGCGGCGCACCTGTCGCCCAGGATGTACTGCGAACCGCGCTGGCCATGGGCGCTGATGCCGCCATCCTGCTCGACACACCGCAGGCGCTCGACCCGCTGGGCGCGGCACGCCTGTTCAGCGAACTGGCACGCCAGCAAGGTGCGGGCCTGATTCTGTGCGGCAAACAGGCCATTGACGATGACCTCGGTGCCACCGGCCCCATGCTGGCTGCCCTGCTCGACTGGCCACAGGCCGTGGCTGTCAATCGACTGGCAATTCAAGCTGGTGAGCTGCAGGTTTCAACCGATGCCGATGTTGGTTCCGAGCAACTGGCGCTAACGCTGCCCGCCGTGCTGAGTGTGGACTTGCGCCTGTGCGAGCCACGCCACATCACCCTGCCGGCCATGATACGGGCCAAAAAAGTCGTCATCACCACGATGCCGGCCGCCTCACTGGCCAGCATCGTCCAGCCGTGGGTGCAATTGCTGGGCGTAGCTGAACCGGCGGCGCGCAAGCCCGGTGTGCGCCTGGGCGGCATGCCTGCACTGGTCGAGCACCTGCGCCGCCTGCCGGCGTTTCAGCCTGCCTGAAACACAACACCTCACTTTCCGGAATTCCCGATGAACATCCTCGTCCTGGCTGCCTGCGACGGCCAAACACTCGATCCGTCAACCGCCCATGTGGTAACCGCTGCCCGCCGACTGGCGGCTGACACACAAGCGCAGATCCATATGCTGCTGCTCGGGCATGGACTGCCTGCTGTGGCACCGCAGGTCGCTGCTCTTGAAGGAGTCGACCTGGTTTTTGTGACTCACACCACAGCACTGGGCATGCCCAATGCAGAAACCCTTGCCAGGCAGCTCGCGGCCATGGCTGGTGACTATCGCTGGGTTCTGGCAGCACACAGCATGGCAGCCCGTGCCGCCCTGCCGCGCGCGGCCGCATTGTGCGGCGCGGCTTATCTGTCGGATGTGACACGCATCACCGGCGATGTTCTGGAGCGGCCCTAACAAGTTGTTCAATTCCACGCTCAAAAAGA
>JAZKIK010000368.1:6579-7967 GCA_040384925.1 Pseudomonadota bacterium
CGTGGTGCTCACACAGGTCCGCTCAACGGCTGATTTAAGTTTTTTGACGGTGCGTGCCAGCAGTTTTGAACCGACAGGGCTTGCTGCGTCTGCCGCTGCCGTGGTGCCCGTTGATGCAGTATCGCCAGACACCCGCACCCGCCTGGTCAGCCGCGAGTCGGCTGTCAGCACCCGCCCTGACCTGGGTCGGGCTCGCATAGTGATTGCAGGTGGCCGGGGTGTGGGCTCGCTTGACAACATGGGCAAAGTCGAGGCGCTGGCAGACTATCTGGGTGCAGCTGTTGGTGCCTCACGCGCGGCGGTGGATGCGGGGTTTGCCTCCCACTCGGTGCAGATCGGCCAGACCGGCAGGACGATTGCGCCGCAGGTATATGTGGCGCTGGGCATTTCTGGTGCCATTCAGCATCTGGCGGGCATCAAGGATGCCGACTGCATTGTGGCCATCAACAAGGACGCTGACGCCCCCATCTTCCAGATGGCCGATTACGCGGTAGTCGGTGACCTGTTTGACGCTCTGCCCGCCCTGCAAGCAGGGTTGCCGTCTGCTTTGGCTGCGGCCTGAGCCATGAATGTGAAAACCCTGCCCGCTGGCCTGCGGCGTTTTTCGGTGACTGAGCTGGCCGCTGAACCTTGGCGAAACGGCGGTGGCCAGACCCGTCAGATTGCCGCCAGGCCGCAGGCCGATGGTGATGGCTGGGACTGGCGTGTCAGTCTGGCAGACATCCAATGCGACGGTCCGTTTTCGGCCTTTACCGGCATTGACCGCCAGGCCGTGCTGGCCGAAGGTCGGCAGCTCACACTTCGTGACCCCGAGGGCACCATGCATTTCGCCCATGTGGGTGACCGCCATGCCTTTGACGGAGCGCTGGCTCTGTCCGCTGAGCTGGCCGAAGGCCCGGCCAGACTTTTTAACGTGATGACCAGACGAGGCAGGGCAAGGGCAGCAGTCAGCGTTCACCAGGGCAAGGCCAGCCTGACGATGGCCAGCCAATCGGCCAGCCTGGTGCTGCTGGTGGCTTCGGGTGAATTTCTGCTGCACTTTTGTCGACCTGATTCGCCAGCGGAAATTGGGCTGGGCCTGAGTCGCGGCGAAGGTTTGCACATTGAGGGCTTGCAAGGCAGGCTGGACATTGAAGCGCTGAGTCTGGATGCCTGCCTGCTGGCCGCACAGCTCGATTACTTGGCCTAAAAACCCACCATGAACAATCAAGAAATCCTGACCCAGTTTGGCCCCCGAGAAGCGATGGAATACGACGTGGTCGTTGTGGGCGGTGGCCCCGGCGGGCTGTCTGCTGCAATCCGAATCAAACAACTCGCCGTAGAAAAAGGCACTGATATTTCAGTCGTGGTGCTGGAAAAAGGCTCTGAACCCGGCGCACACATTCTGA
>JAZKIK010000369.1:0-2262 GCA_040384925.1 Pseudomonadota bacterium
GCCGCTGGGCACACGCAGATTGTCTTCAAGCACGTAATACTCGCCGTTGCCACTGGAGTCAGGGGCACGCACGATGTCAATGCCGCTGATGTGCGAGTAGATGTTTCCTGGTACATCAACACCCATCATTTCCGGCCGAAACTGGGCATTCTGGAAGATCTGCTCGGACGGAATCACGCCTGCCTTGAGGATTTCCTGATCGTGGTAAACGTCATGGATAAAGCGGTTCAGCGCAGTCACACGCTGAACCAGACCTTTTTCCATGCTCGCCCATTCGTGGGCTGGAATGATGCGCGGAATCAGATCAAACGGAATCAGCCGTTCGGTGCCTGCGCCATCTTCATCCTTTGCGCCATAAACCGCAAAGGTGATGCCGACGCGGCGAAAAATCATTTCAGCTTCAGCACGCCTGGCCTGCATGGCATCGGCGGGCTGGCGGGACAGCCAGCGCTGGTAACCCTGATAGTGTTCCCGCACAGTGTCGGCGGTCACGTTCATTTCATCAAACATCGGTCTCATGAGCTTTATCTCCGTCTACTGTCATCGTCATTTGCCATTGTTGTACCCTAGCTTAGCAAGTTATGCGCCACAGGTTTTGCTTTCGCGTCTTTTTTTATCACTTTCCTGCCTGCGTTTGTGGCGGCTCCAGACCCGAACCGGCCGGTGCAACAAGCACATGATGCCAGTAACGCAAGCCCTCTTGCCGCTGGCACACAAGCTCTGCCGGCTGCTCGCTGCGCCAGCTTGCCGCACCACACCTGGCAGACCCGACAACCTGGATGCCGCGCTGCCGGTAACGCTGCAACACAGCTTCGGCGGGGTGGCCAAAACGGTTTCTGTAACCTGCCTGAGCCAGCGCAAAAACAGGTTTCACGGCATCCAGAAATGCCGGACTTGATGATGTTTTGCTGCCGTGATGAGGTATCAGCAAAAAGTCGGCCTTGAGCTTTTGATTCATTTCGGCATCAGCCACCAGCCGCAACTCCTGTTGTGACTCCAGATCTCCCACCAGCAAGGCGGTTTGTGGTGTTGGCAAAGCGCTCGAAATACGCAGGACACAGCTCATGGTGTTGGACTTTTTGAGCCCATCGTAATCTGGCGCAGAAGGGTGCAATATCTCAAAATCGACACCATCCCATTGCCAGCGCTGGCCTTGCACACAGGGTACAGATTTGCGGATGGTCTGCAGCTCATGGTTCTCTTCAATCGAGCTGAGCAGCGCGGCCTGAGGCTGCATGCTCAGAACTGCAAAAGCACCGCCAACATGGTCAAGGTCACGGTGACTGAGCAGCAGCATGTCAATACGCTCACCCAAAGCACGCAGCAAAGGCACCAGCACCCGGGTGCCCGCATCGCTTTCGCGTGAAAAGCGCGGGCCGCTGTCGTAAACCAGACTATGGCTGGCCGTCCGCACAAGCAGGGCGTTGCCCTGGCCAACATCTGCGCCCAGGACGTCAAACTGGCCGACCGCAGGACGAATCGGCTGCCAAAGCAGCACCGGCAAAAGCAGCGGCACAGCCAGAACACGCCAGGACCAGGGCAAACGCAGTGCCAGAAGCGTGCCCCCAAGCACCCCGGCCACGGCATACCACAGCGGTGCAGCAGCAACACTGATGGATGCCATGGGCCAGCTTGCCAGCCATTGCAAACAGACGACCAGCAAACTGAGGGCCCAGGCTGCTGCACCCCAGAACGGCGCCCAGATCACCCCCAGCATGGCCAGAGGTGTGACCAGCAAGGTGACCCATGGGATCGCCACCGTATTGGCCAGAAGTCCGACCACAGAAACCTGGTTGAACAAAAGCAGGGACAAGGGTGTGAGTGCGAGCGTGACCACCCACTGCTCGCGCGCAGCACTTTTCAGGCTGCGCAGGATGGCCAGGGCAGGCCGCGTCATTTTTGCGCCTTCAAAATGAGTCGCGGCGCTTTGCTCAAGTGACGGGCCCGTGGCAAAAAGCACAGCCACAGCAACAAAAGACAACCAGAAACCGGCCTGCATCAAGGCCCACGGGTCAAACGCCACGACGATGCTCATGGTCAGCAGCCAGACAAAAGGCCAGGGCCATTGTTTGCCGCTTTGCCGCAACAAAACCACAGTAGCCAGCATGCAGATGGTTCTTTGGGCAGGCACACCCCAGCCAGCAAACAAGGCATACAAAACGGCCAGCGCCAAGCCGCCAAGTGCACCAGCACTGCTGGCGGGCAAGCAAAGGCAAAGACGCGGCGTCAAGCCCGCAGAACGCCGCCACAGCCAGCGAATCA
>JAZKIK010000370.1:0-1982 GCA_040384925.1 Pseudomonadota bacterium
GGAATGCCCGACGGCACATGGGGCATCAACTTTGCCGTGCGGGGTTCAAGCCCTGAAGATTTTGCTCATTTCAGAACAAGCATCTGTCAATCCTGCCTTGGCTTTGACACGAACGATTGGTGCCACCGGATTTCAAATCTTTTATGCCGATAGAGTTCGTTCTGCGGGCGTAGACGGTTCCTGAGTTTATGGTGCCGTCGTTTTGCCTTGACCGCTGTCGCCAGCGCTTCATAGAATCCTCTGGTATCGCAGTTCCTCTTCTGGACAAAGCGCATCATCCGGCAGGACTTTCTTGAAGAACTTTTCCCCCAAATCCGTTGAAATACTGTCTGGCCGTGTTGTGCGTCTTCTCGTGGCCTTTTTCATGAGCTGGCTTGTTTTGGTCTGTTTGAGTCCGGCCGCAGCACAAACGGCGAGGCAGGAGCCGGCAGCTTATCGCTTTGGCGTGCCGCCGTGGCAAAAAGACATGACCGGCGACGATATTCGGGGGTTTTACCGGCCCATGCTGGAAGAGCTGACGGCCAGGCTGGGGCGGCGCATTATTCTGGTGGGCGCACGCGACTACGCCGAAATTTCGCAACTGCTGGCCGACGGCAAGATTGACATTGCGTCAATCTCGCCCGTGCCCTACCTGCTGGCCAGGCAGAAAAACCCCAGGATCACCATGATCCTGACCGAGCTCAGCTACAACGCTGACCGCAGCGCCCGGCAGGACTACTACACCGGGCATATCCTCACGCTCAAGTCGCGCACCGACATCAACAAGATCGAAGACCTGAAGGGCAAGCGTTTTGCCTTTGTGGCGCGCGAGTCGACCAGCGGGTTTGTGGTGCCCAAAAACATGATGGTGCAAAAAGGCATTGACTGGGAAAGCTACTTTTCGCAAAGTTTTTTTCTGGGCTCGCACCCGCGTGTAACGGATGCGCTGGTGGCCGGCAGCGTAGACGCAGGCGCGACCTGGGACTTCAACCTGAGCCAGGCCATTGCCAAACATGGTGATGTGTTCAAGGTGCTGGCCAATTCCGAACACATTCCCAATCTGGGTATTGCGGTACACCCCTCGGTCAGTCCAGCGCACCGCAATATCATCCAGCAAACCCTTACGCAGATTGACCCCGAAAAGCTCAAGGGCGTGTCGGCGGTCGGTTATGTGATTCGCCCGCCGGAAACCTATGACCGCATCCAGCGTTTGCTGAAGTAGTAGCCCCAGATGGCGGGCATACCAAAATTCTCCAGTCCACTGGCCATTTTGAACTGCCTGCTGTTTGTGGTCTGGCTGGTGGCGCTGGCCAGCTGGGTTGGCATTGAAAGTGTGCGTTTTGACGACATGGCTGCCAGCCAGCGTCAGCAGCAGCAACTCAAGGCCGCAGACGTGCTGCAGCGCGCCCAGGAAGAAACCCTGGCCGTCACCAACCTGCTGCGCAGCAACCGCTTGATCGTTGAGGGCTTGCTGGTGGAAGACCACAACAAGCTGCTCGACACCACCGTGCCCATGATGCAATTGCCCTATGTGCAGTTTCTGACTGTGTACCGCGCCAATGGCGAAGTGGCGGTGCAGGCCCACAGGCCCGAAGTATTTGGCCGGACTGACGAGCTGCGCGACTGGCTGGCCAACACGCTGACACCTGAAAACATGGTTGACATCACCGTCGCCATGGTCGGCCAGCGCCTGTATTTGCTGACAGCCGGGCGGGTTGAAGACCTCAATGGCCTCAGCGGTTATGTGGTGCTGGGCACACTTCTGGAAAAGAGATTTGTTGAAAAGCTGATGCTGGCGACTGGCGAAAAAGTGGAACTGGTTTTTGATCCGCCTTCTTCTTCTTCTTCTTCTTCTTCTTCTTCTTCTTCTTTTTCTGGTCCGGGCAGAGCGGCGAGCGAGGTCGAACCCGATGCCGGCACCGACGCGACAGAAGAACGCCAGGCCATTGCACTGCCGCCAGGTCTGGCGGATGCCGGTCTGCGCATCATGCTGATGGACCCTG
>JAZKIK010000370.1:1992-2503 GCA_040384925.1 Pseudomonadota bacterium
CCAGTGAGTTGCGCCAGGCGCGACGGCAGAACCTGGCGCTGGGCGTTGTCAGCCTGCTGGTGGCGGGCGCTTTCATGCTGGCGGTAGCGGCGATCAGCTCGCGTGCGCTGGCCCGTGCGCAGCAGCGCCTGCTGCTGGCGCGCGATCAGGCTGACGCCGCCAGCAGGGCCAAGGGCGAGCTGCTGGCGCGTGAAGAAGAGCAGCGCCGCCGCCTTGACCTCTTGATGCGTTGCGCCAATATTGGCAGTTTTGACTGGGACGTTCAGCGTAGCCAGGCCAGCTACTCACCACGCCTGAAGGAAATGCTGGGTTACCCCGAAGACGCCGACACCAGTCGCTGGCGCGTGGAAGAGTTCATTCATCCCGATGACCGCGAAGCCGTGATTTCACGCTCTTTGAGCCTGATGAAGGCAAGCGCCGCAGCGGGCACGGTCAGCCATTCAGAACCCTATGACTTTCGCTTGACAGGGCGTGACGGGCGAACCCTGTCAGTGCATGGCGACGCGATTGC
>JAZKIK010000370.1:2513-6414 GCA_040384925.1 Pseudomonadota bacterium
TTGCGGTGGCCGGCAGCGACGGAAAAACGCAGAAATTCATGGCCTCGTTCATTGATATCACACCGATACTTTCTGCCGAGGAAGACACCCGCGCTGCGCTCAGGCGCCAGCAGGAACTGAACCTGCTGCGCTCACGTTTTGTGTCCATGACCAGCCACGAATTCCGCACCCCGCTGGCCACCATACTGACCTCGGCAGAGCTGCTCAAGTATTACGATGCGCGGCTGTCGGCAGAAGAAAAAGCTGAAGTCATAGGCAGCATTGAAACCGGTGTTGAGCGCATGACAGTGATGCTCGACAAAATGCTCAATATCGGCAAAACCCAGGCCGGGCTGCTGGAGTTTGAGCCCGCGCCGCTGAATCTGCTGGCCTTGTGCCAGTCGATGCTGGAAGATGCCCGCCAGCAGCGTCCCGATGCACAGTGCAGTCTGGTAGCGGACTTCGACATCGACGCGGGCGAAGGTCAGGACGGCGGCAAATACGACAAAAAACTGCTGCGCCATATTTTTGACAATCTGCTGTCCAACGCCGTCAAATATTCGCCCAACGGTGGGAAAGTGCGTTTTGCAGTGAAAAATCAGGGCGAACGTGTGGTATTTGAGGTGTCGGACCAGGGTATAGGCATACCGGCCGATGAAATCCCCGACCTGTTTGGCTCCTTTCACCGGGCCAGCAATGTGGGCGATATTCCCGGGACCGGGCTGGGGCTGGCAATTGTCAAAAACGCGGTTGAACTGCACGGTGGCCAGATCACGGTAGTCAGCCAGCCGGGGCAGGGCAGCTGTTTTACGGTGCTGATTTGAGTTGAACTGAGCTGAAAACTGCCATGGCGATTATTTTGATCATTGAAGACGAGGCCGGCATACGCAACAACCTGATGCGGTTTTTCAGGCTTGAAGGCCACACGCCGGTTGCTGCAGTCGATGGCCTTGATGGGCTGGAGGTGGCGCGCAATCAACTGCCTGCCATCATTTTTTGCGATGTGCTGATGCCCCGGTTAGGCGGCTTTGAGGTGTTGGCCGCCCTCAAGCAAGACCCGTTGCTGCAAAACACACCGTTTTATTTTGTCTCTGCCAGCGCGGAAACCGAACACCTGCAAACCGGCATCGAACTGGGCGCCTGCGGTTACCTGACCAAGCCTTTTCATCTCCCTGAACTGCAGGCTTTGCTGCGCAAGCATCTGGCGTGATCGTTGCAGATTGATACGACTCCTGCTGATGGTTTTGCCCCTTCCCTCGATGGGAGAAGCTTGGGATGGGGTTTTCTGGTTCGGGCAGAACACCGCATTTGTGCAGTGGCCCAGGCCCCCATCCCGGCTCACCTGTCAGCGTGATATGCGCCGACCCATCGTCCTGTCCAGGTTCGATCAGGCGGACTTGGACATGACTCTGACCCAGCAGGGGAAGGGGTAAAACCAATGCCTGTTGTGAAAGTTCGACATCCACCTCAATCGAGTCATTATTTTTCATAATTACGGGTAATTACTGAAAATAATTGGGAAATGAGCATGTTAATCTTCGCTTGCGGGCTGCATGAGGATGTGGCTTGCAACAACTGTTTTAAATATCCGCCGAGCGTTTTAGACCCATCAAGCAAGCCATTTCCAAATGTCAGCACCATGCGCCTAGTCCAGAACTCACTTCACCAGGAAGTTGCCAGCACCTTGCGGGAGCAGATTTTTGCAGGTGAACTGGCACCTGGCAGTTTTCTGGATGAAGTGGCGCTTTGCGAGCGACTGCAGATTTCGCGCACACCGCTGCGTGAGGCACTCAAGGTGCTGACTGCCGAGGGCCTGCTGCGCCATGAGCCGCGCCGGGGTTGTTTTGTTTACGAAGTGACTGAGCAGGACCTGGACGGCATTTTTCCTGTAATTGCCTTGCTGGAAGGGCGCTGTGCGTTTGAGGCCGCACGCAACGCCACCGATGCTGATTTGCTGGAACTTGGCGTTTTGCATGATCGGCTGCAGGGCCATGCGCGGGCCGGTCGTATCACCGACTATTACGCTACCAACTTTGTCATCCACGAAGCCATCATCGAGTTGGCCAACAACCGTTGGCTGGCGCAGACGATCGCCGATTTGCGACGCATTCTGAAGCTGTCGCGCCTGAAGTCGCTGGCCGCACCTGGGCGTTTGCAGCAAAGCCTGTCCGAACACATGACGGTGTTTGCCGCCCTGAAAAGCCGTGACAGCGAAGGTGCAGAAGCCGCCATGCGTACCCATCTGACGCGCCAGCGTGAGGCTCTGCGTGAGCTGGCGCGCAGTCAACGTTCAAGGTTTTCATCATGAGTACTACCAATTGGATTAACCGAAGTGTGTCGCGGCTTTCAGGTGACAAAACTGAAAAAGACCAGTCAAATACGGCGCTTGCCCCCGCTGCAGGGACGCAGTCAATTGCCAAAAAGCCAATAGTTGCCGAGGCCAGCGCACTGGGCCGTAGCACCCGTGAACGGCTCAAAGCGACACTGAGGCAAAAAGAAGAGGCGCTGTCGCCACGTGTTTTGCGCCGTACGCTTGAAGAACTCAAAGCGATTGTTGATCCGCAAGTCAGCGAGGTTGAAGGCGGTCGGCGCGCCTTGGGTGTGGCGGGCTGGTATGCCCAGGCGGCATTGAACGAGCGGCGCGATATGTGGCTGCTGATGAGCGAGCAGTTTGTGGCCGATGCGCACAAAACCAAAATTGCCCAGGCCCAGTTTGCCGCCGCCATAGGCACGCCTGATGAGGCTGTGGCTGAAGTGCGTTATCGGCGCGCCACGGTGTCGCCACGCCGCCGTTTGTTGCAGCGCTTCAGCGCTTTTCCTGATGGCATCCGCTTTCTGGTCGATATGCGCGCCGAAATGTTGCCTTACCTGAAGGCTGACAAACGGCTGCAGGCGCTGGATGTCGAGATGGAGTACATGTTTTCAACCTGGTTTGATGTCGGTTTTCTTGATTTGCGTCGCATCAGCTGGGATTCACCAGCGTCACTGAGCGAAAAACTCATCAAATACGAGGCGGTACATGACATCAAGGGTTGGTCTGACGTCAAAAACCGGCTTGACTCTGACCGGCGCTGTTATGGTTTTTTTCATCCGCGTCTGCCTGATGAACCACTGATTTTTGTTGAAGTGGCGCTGATTGACGAAATTTCAGACTGCATCACGCCCTTGCTTGACGAGTCGGCTGACGCTGCCGATCTGAACAAGGCGACCACGGCGATTTTTTATTCCATCAGCAACACCCAGGGCGGTTTGCGTGGTGTGAGTTTTGGTGATTCGCTGATCAAGCATGTGGTAGAGACGCTGAAAGAAGAGTTTCCCAAACTCAAGACCTTTGCGACCTTGTCACCGATTCCGGGCTTTAAAGCCTGGTTGGTAAAAAATGCAGCTTCCCTGCTCGATAAACTTGATGAAAAATCTCGCACTGCGCTGGGGCGGGCGGTGGGTTTTGAGCCGCCAAGCGCCGGGCATTTTTTAAGCGCAGCCGACGGTGCACTTGCGCTGGACGATAAATCACCAGTCCGCCAGACACTGCTGCGTTGCGCCGCCCACTACCTGGGCCAGGCGCTTGACAATGGCAAACCGGTCGATGCGGTGGCACGCTTTCATCTGGGCAACGGGGCGCGGGTAGAGCGGCTGAACTGGGCTGGTGACCCGTCGAACAAAGGCCTGAAGCAGTCTTACGGGCTGATGGTGAACTACCTTTATGACCTGCGGCGGCTGGACAAGCATCGCAGTTTGCTGGCGCAGGGGAAAATCCCGGTTTCGGGCGATATTGAGGCTCTTTATATTTGAATCCGTTGACTCGGACGGACAGGTTTCTGCAGATCAGGGCAGATTTTGTGCATTGCATTTTTTGGCTAAAAACCGACAGGAGACAGACATGGCTTTCAGATTCAGTTTAAATACAAACACCAGCAGGCGT
>JAZKIK010000371.1:0-1632 GCA_040384925.1 Pseudomonadota bacterium
CTGTGCAGACTCGGCCGTAGGCCCATAACCCAGTCGTGATGTCGCTCGCCATGCATTGGCGCTGTCTGTCTGCGCCAACGCTGTGTTGACCATGGCTGACGCAGCCACGACCATCAAACATCTGGCAAGCTGGCGCTGTGGCAGACAGCGGGGTGGGCGGATAGACATCAAAAGGTCTCCTTGATATGCACCTCAAGCTGCATATTGCACTGTTCAACGCATCAGCGCGGTCAAGGTTGGCAGCTTTACACAGTTTTACGGCTCGTTGCACGCCGTATCTGTCTCATAGCCAATATTTCAGGACGAATTCGCCCGAACCCAGCGCACGATGTCAGCCGCTCCCATGGCACCAGTCTGGCGTGCCACTTCCTTGCCGTTTCTGAACAAAGCCAGGGTTGGAATGCTGCGGATATTAAAGCGTGCACCCAGCGCCGGCACGGCTTCGGTGTCGACCTTTGCAACGCGGACATATGGTTCCAGCTGTGCGGCAGCCTGCTCATACGCCGGTGCCATTTGCCGACAGGGCCCGCACCAGGGTGCCCAGAAGTCCACCAGCACCGGAATCTGGTTGCGGCTGATGTGTTTGTCAAAAGCCGCTTCGTCCAGCGCGCTTGAATGCGCTGTAAACAGCGCTTTTTTGCAATTGCCGCAGTTGGGTTCACTGCCGAGTTGTGCAGCCTGCACGCGGTTGGTGGTGTGGCAATGTGGGCAGACAATGTGTTTTGGGTCAGTCATGGCCTTGCACTTCGGGTCTGGTGCGGATGTTTCAAGCATTTGACAATTTTTATTGATGAAAAGCGGCTTGTGCAGACGCCATGGCTTTTGGATGCCATGAATTGGCCTTGTTGGCCTTGTTTGATACAGGCATCCACTGATACATGCGCAGGCGCTACACTGATTTGGAGATTTTTACAGGCGTGATGTGCTGTCTGAATCTTTTTTAGCATGAGCGGAGTTATCCACCGGGCGGGCAGCGTACGCGCATGAGCGATCAGTTTTACAAGGGATTCCGTGCGTAAAAAAACATTGACCCGCTGGCGACTGGAACTGGTTGTGCTTCTGCTGGTCGCACTGCTGCCAGTGTCTGTGCTGGCGCTTTATGTGCTGCTGGGCAATGCTGTTTCGGTGTGGGCCTCGCTTGGCCTTTTTTTGCTGATGCTGGTTGCCGGTCTGGTTCTGGCTGTCGGCCTGGCCGAGAAATTTTTTATCGCGCCTTTCAGCACCGAAGTCAATCAGCTCCAGCAAACCGTTGCCGAGCTTGAAAAAAGCCAGCTGATTCTCCGCATCGCAGGCAGGGTCGCGCGTCTGGGCGGCTGGACGATTGAGCTGCCCGAGCGCAAGCTGACCTGGTCGGATGAAAATTGCCTGATTCATGATGTGCCGCCCGGTTATCTGCCTACGCTGGAAGAAGGCATTGGCTACTTTTTGCCCGAAGACCGCGCCACTGTCATCAAGCTTGTTGATGCCTGCGTGCAGCAGGGCACACCTTATGAGTTTGTGCTGCCCAAAATGACCGCCAAGGGGCGGCGCATCTGGGTGCGTTCGATTGGTGAGGCGGTGCGTGACGAGGCCGGCAACATCATTCGTATCCAGGGTGCTTTTCAGGACATTTCAGCGCAAAAAGAAGCCGAG
>JAZKIK010000371.1:1642-10643 GCA_040384925.1 Pseudomonadota bacterium
CCGAGGCGCGCATGCTGGCTGATCAGTCACAGCTGCGCCTGCTCGAAATGGCCATTTCGCGCCTGAATGACATGGTGGTCATCACCGAGGCTCAACCCAAAGGCCTGTCTGGCCCGCAGATTGTGTTTGTCAACGATGCTTTTGAGCGTTACACCGGTTACAGCCGCGAAGAAGCAATTGGCAACACACCGCGCTTTTTGTGGGGACCCGGCACCTTGCCTGCCACACTGGAGCGTATTGCCACCGCCTTAGCCAACTGGCAGGCGATACGCACTGAAGTGGCTATCACGACCAAGTCGGGCACTGAAATCTGGCTCGAAGTTGATATTGCCCCGATGGCCGACAACTCCGGAAAAATCACCCACTGGGTCGCAGTTGAGCGTGACATCACCGGGCGCAGGCAGCAGCAGCAGGAAATCCTCAGCCTCAACAGTGAGCTTGAGTCGCGCGTCCTGCTGCGCACATCTCAACTGGCTGCAGTCAATATGGAACTGGCAACCGTCAACAAGGAACTGGAGTCATTTGCGTATTCTGTGTCGCACGACCTGCGCTCACCACTGAACACGATTGACGGTTTCAGCCGCCTGCTGGTCAAGCACGACGGTGAGCGTGTCAGTGAGCGGGGCAGGCATTACCTTGACAGGATTCATGCCAGTGTCAAACAGATGGGCCATCTGATTGATGGCCTGCTGGTGCTGGCGCATTTGTCGCGTGAAGAAGTCGTTTATGAAAACATAGACCTGTCAGCCATGGCCAGGCAAGTAAACAGCCAGTGCCGCGAGCGTGAACCCGAGCGCGAACTGCACATCCACATTCATGACGGCCTGACCACCATGGGCGACTCGCGTCTGCTGTTTGCCGTGCTGCAAAACCTGCTCAGCAACGCCTGGAAGTTCAGCTCAAAGCGGCCTGTGACCCATATTGAGGTCGGAAGCCAGACAGATGAAAACGGCGGCACCACTTTTTTTGTAAAGGACAACGGTGCCGGTTTTGACATGGTGTTTGCGCCCAAGCTGTTTGGCACGTTTGAACGCCTGCATTCACCGGGTGATTTTCCTGGCACCGGTATCGGTCTGGCCACGGTCAGGCGTGTGATTGAACGCCACGGCGGCCGGGTCTGGGCCGAAGCCGTGCCCGACCAGGGGGCAAGCTTTTATTTCACCCTCGGTCGGCCGGCAGATACCAAGCTGACTATCGGTGTGTGATTTGCCTGTTTTTTGGCTTGAAACTGCCTGCGCGCAATAGCAGCCAGCGTGGGCGCTACTGAACACGTTCTGGATCAGGTGCATTTGGACACCACTGCAATCGGGCAGTAAATACCGGGTAAAAGTAGTCTTGGCTTACACCAGCTTGACAAACCGGGCCTAACAATGGCTGCACTGAAGCGCCATCTCAAGCCAGCAGCGTGGCCTGGGGTATCCAGGAAGTGGCATTTCAGCAGCAATCCCTGACGGGTTTGCTGGACATGCAACCAAAACAGGAGAACTCCATGAAATCGAAATTGATGACCTCTTACTACGCTTCCTTGTTATGCACTGCCTTGCTGGCAGGTTTGGCGGCCACACCTGCCATGGCGCAAAACACCTACACACCGGGCATTGACCAGGCACAGCAAGCCGTCAGCGCACGCATACAGCAGGGCATGCAGGCCGGGCGCATCACCCCGTCCGAGGCTCAGGCCCTGTACCGCCGCGACCGCGAAATCGCCATGCGTGAGGCCAATTTCAAATCAGACGGCAATGCCAATCCGCAAGAGCGCCAGCAACTGCGCAATGACGTGGCGGCACTGAGCGCAGAAGTTGAACGGCTGATCAACAACCGCGATGTGGTCGGCCAGGGCCCACGCCCAGGTCAGGGCCAGTACAACCCCGGTACTGGCATTGACATGCATGAGTTCAATATCAGCCAGCGTATTGACGAAGGTATACGTACAGGCCGCATCAACCGCTGGGAGGCCGACCGCCTGCAAGAGCGTTTCAGCACGATAGAAAGCCGTGAAGCGTATTTCAAGTCCGACGGCGTGTTGACGGAACAGGAGCGGCGCCAGTTGCGCGGCGAACTGACCGCCCTGCGCAACGAGGTGGAACGCGCGATCAATCACAATGGCCGGCGCGACGGCCGCTACGATGGGCGTCGGGGTTGATCTCCAAGGCTTGTAAACGCAAAGGCAGCCGCTTTGTGATGCGGCTGGTTTGATGATAAAAAGGCCTGCAGGCAACTGCAGGCCTTTTTTTTATATGCGGCCCGGTGGATGACCCATTTGCCGCGGCCAGCACGGCCATGCAAAGAATGGCCGGATTCTGATTGTGATTCATTTTTTTCAGCTTACTGTCCGCCCTCCCATGACCCAACTCGCAGCCCGCCTTGCCCTGATGTTTTGTTTAGGTGCCTTGTTGCCTGCCCAGGCGCATGAGTTCTGGATCAACCCGGCACCCACCCCTTTGAAAACCGGTGAAGCGGCACGGCTGACGCTTGAAGTCGGCGAATTTTTCACCGGTGAAAAACTGCCTTTTGTGAGCGCACAAACCGTGGCGCTGCGGCTTTATTCGGCTGCTGGCGTACGTGACCTGGCACCGCTGCTGACTTTGCGACCCAGTTTGCCCGAGCTGGCATTGCCCTTGGCCCTGCCCGGTACACACATGGTGATTTTTGACAGCCAGCCCAACATGATTGTTTTGTCTGCCGACAAATTCCACGCTTACCTGCATGAGGAGGGGCTTGATTTCATCAAAACCCGGCGCGAGGGCGCAGGCACGGCAAACAAACCGGGGCGCGAGCGATATCGGCGTTATGTCAAAACGCTGATTCGTGTTGATGCGGCGGGCGCACCAGATGCGGTGACTCCAGCACCTTCAACCGCTGCAGCCGAAGACCTGACCTACGCCGTAAAAACCGGCCAGCGTCTGGAGGTTTTGCCGCTGTCAAACCCCCTGACCATGGCACCCGGAGATGCGCTGCCTGTACAGATACTGTTTGAAGGCCAGCCGCTTGCAGGGGCGCTGGTCAAGGCATGGTACAAAAATGGTGAACAGAAAAACGGCGGCCAGACGCTAACGATTCGGGCGACTACGTCAGCAGACGGCAAGGCCACAATCAATCTGCCGTTTGCCGGTGCCTGGACGGTCAGTGTGGTTCACATGGTGGCCGCCACAGGCGTCAAAGGCATTGACTGGGACAGCCTGTGGGGCAACCTGAGCTTTTCAGTACCGCCCGGCCCGGCTCGTTAGGGCCTTGAGCAGGCCCGTAGCGGGCCAACTGATTTACTCAGTCGCCGGGGTCGCCGGGGTCGCTTTTTCAGCGCGGCGCTGGCGAAAAGGTGTCTGGCGTTTGACGCTGACTGTGGTCACGTCAGCACCTGCAATCTTGCTGGCCATGTCGGCGGTTTTTTGCTCAATCTGCGCGGCCAGTTTGCCCAGCGCTGTCATGCCTGGCACGCTGGCCTGGGCAAAGGTGTTCAGTGTGCTGACACCGGTTTTCTCTTCAAACAGGCTGGCATTGGCGGCCACACGCTCAACACCCAGACCCGCCAGCTTGACCAACTGGTTCACCACCTGCTGCGCACCATTGCTGGTGAATGTCAGGCCCTTGCTGTAATAAACGCTGAAAGCCAGTTGTGCGGCCGATGCGTTTTTGGCCGTTTCGGCCGTCAGTTCTGAACGTGACTGCTTCAGTGCCTCGTTCCAGCGCTGTTCCAGCACGCTGACGAAACGCTCGCCACCAGCGCGGTAGGCGTCAATCACGTTTTTGGCGGTGTTGCCATAAGATTCGATCAGGTCGCTGGCAACGGTTGAAAGACTGGTAGCGCTCATGGTGTTTCCTTTAAACAGAGCTAGAGATACCTTCATCATCAGGGTTTTCACTAGTGTTTGCCATCTAATAAGCTAGAGTGTTGGCTCCATCTGGTAAAAATGCTGGCGTACTGCTGCTGTTTTTGGTGTTTGTCCTACGCCCCGAGCGTCTGAAAATGCCATGGCTCCGGCAGTGTGACTTTTATATTTGATGTTTTCCCGTTTCTTCAGTTTTGTTATCCAAACTTTAAAAGGCCAGACCTCATGTCCATTATCGGAACCATTTTTATCGGCCTCATCGTTGGCCTGATCGCACGTTTTGTCAAGCCCGGCGACGACAAACTCGGCTGGATCATGACCATTGTTCTTGGCATTGCCGGTTCGTTTCTGGCCAGCTACGCGGGTGCCGCCCTTGGTATTTACCGTACTGGCGAAACCGCTGGTTTTATCGCTTCGGTCATAGGCGCGGTAATCCTGCTGGTGATTTATGCGACGGTCAAACGCAAGGCTTGAGGTTCTTGTTGTATAAAACTTCCTTCAAACTTCTGGTCAGTGTGGTCGGGCTTTCGGGCCTGCTGGCCGGTTGTGCCACCGGTGCCAAGGAGTTTCCTTTGCAGGAGAGTTTTGGCTCCACCCATACCTACTCAAGGCTGTTTGACGCGCCGCCCGCCCAAACCTGCGAGGCGTCCAGGCGTGCATTGCTTAGCCAGGGTTACCTGATCAACACCAGCCGGGCTGACATGGTTGAAGGCCAGAAAAGTTTTCAGCCCGAGCCTGATTCCACCCTGCAGATGGTGATTCGGGTGGTTTGTGCCCCTGAGAGTGCCGACGGCCAGATCAGTCTGGGTTTTGTCACCGCCCTGCAGGAAACTTACGCCCTTAAAAAGAGCAACAACTCCGCCAGCCTGGGTGTGGGTGCCATTGGTTCGGTGTCCTTGCCCTTTACCTCGGGCAATGACTCGATGGTCAAGGTGGGCAGCGCCACGATTTCGTCAGATGTGTTTTATGAAAGGTTTTTTGACCTGGTCAAACGTTATCTGGTTTTGAGCGAGGCACCTTAGCCGATCTGGCTGCGGTATCAAGGCTCCAGACCAGCAGCAAATTGTTTGCAGGCATCTGATGCCGGGACTGTAGTCCCAGGCCAGCAAGCGCCGCCTGAGCTTGCACGTCCTCCCGTCTGCGAATGCCCCAGTCCGGGTTTTGCGCACGCAGGCTCTCATCAAAAGCCAGGTTGCCTGCAGATGGCAGCACCCCGTCTTCAAAATACGGCCCGTAAGTCACCAGCAGGCCGCCGGGCGCAAGGCGGCGTGCACTGCCTTGCATCAGGGCCGCAGTGGTCGGCCAGGGCGAAATGTGCAGCATGTTGGCGCAATAAATCAGATCGAAGCTGCTGTCATCCACCTGCCATGACGGACTCGTCACATCCAGCAACAGCGGAGGGGCTACATTTTTCAGCTGGTGTTCAAACACCCAGGCGATGATGGAGCCCATTGCTTCAGGCATCGCATCAGTCGGCTGCCAGCGCCAGCCAGGCAGGGCGGCGGCAAACCAGGCTGCATGCTGGCCGGTGCCTGATGCAATCTCCAGCGCCTGGCCTCTGTCAGGCACAAGCTGCATCAAGACTTCCAGAATCGCGTGTTTGTTGCGGTCAGCTGCGGGGCTGAAGCTGGCTTGAGTCATATCGTGATTCATGCCGCCAGAAAAAGCGCCGGGTCCACCATGCTGCGGTTCAGCATCACACCCCAGTGCAGGTGCGGCCCGGTTACTCGTCCCGTGGCACCCACATCGCCCAGGCGTTCGCCCGTTTTAAGTACATCGCCAGGTTTGACATGCACGGCGCTCAGGTGGCAGTACATGGTCAGCAGCCCGCCGCCATGGTCCAGCCACACCGTATTGCCGTTAAAAAAGTAGTCACCCACATCAATCACCCGGCCCGCCATCGGCACCGTTATCGGTGTGCCCGTGGCGGCGGCAATGTCCATGCCGCTGTGCGGGTTGCGCGCCTGGCCATTAAACACCCGCCGCAGCCCAAAAGAGCTGGAACGCCGCCCCGGCACCGGCACATTCATGCGCAGTGACAGGCCTGAAGGCAAAGGCTGGCTGAAAGTTGCCACTACCGTAGCCTGGTGAGTACGTTCACGCTCGTAACGTGCCTCATCAGCAGATGACAAGTTCACAGTGCCTGGTGCCACCTTCAGACGCTGTTCGCTATAGCGTTTGGCCTCAATTGTGTAGGCCAGCAAACGATCCTTGCCTTCCGCAGTTTTGATGGTGATGTTTGCCTGGCCAGGCAGGGCCGCCAGCGGTATGCCGACCAGTGCGGTCCAGTCAATCACATCCCCAAGCACCAGCAGAGGTATGTCACTGGCAAAGGCCTGGGGCCTGTCCGCAGCCGGGCCAAGCGACAGCCGCGCCACCCCACCAGGCACCTGCAAGGCAAGCGGCCAGATGCCGGACGGCTGCGCATGTACGCCAGCCGCCCAGGGCAAGGCCAGCAGACTGGCGCTGCCAAGCAGGGCAGAGCGCCGCGAAAAGGTCTGCTGATTCAGTGAAAGGTTTTTGTTAAACACGGTGCTTGGAAAAGCTGTTTTGTTATGCTACATATTTTATAGCTATCAAAATCCATTGTTATTGGGAAATAGCCATGAGTGGCGTACAAACAGCTCAGGCACTGTCCTTGATCCACTTGATCTTGCCATCGCGCAGGTAGTCTTCAAATTGCGTCAGCGGAATCGCAGTCACAGCCGCAACGCCCTCGGCTGCCTCCCAACTCAGCGTGGCGCTGTCAGGTGCCAGTACCACTTCAATTCGCACCTTGGGTATTTCAATCGGCGCACCGTCACCCGGCGTGTAAGTCACCTCTCCGGTAATCATGGCGAACTGGGGCATGTTTATCTCCTTTTTGACTTCAGTAAAAGGCCTTGCGGCCACGGAGACTCTATTTCGCACCATTTTTGGGTGAAAGTCTGTCGGCCAAGGGCGGGTTGACATAAAAAGCTGACTAAGCCCTCATTTAAATCAGATCGGGTTTAGCCCTTCAAACCCTTGCCAGCCCGCAGCAAAATCTCGTCCGTTGACAAGTCCCGGGCACACCAGCCCGCCACGATGCGTGCTGACTGAACCAGGCCGTGTGATTCCGGGCCTGCGCCTTCGCCTTTTAAAACCTGCACCGGTATTTGCGCTGTTTTCAAGGCGTCGGCCATCACGGTCTGGGCTGGCCAGGGGACGTTTTTGTCCTTTGGGTCGCCCAATACAAACACACGCAGTTTGGGGTTGGTTTTGTCTTTGACTATGAATTTTGAAGGTTCGTAGGAGTCGCTGTAGCCAGTCGTGTCTTTGCTCAGGCCCTTCTTTCCCCAGCGTATGCGTGGTGATGAAACGGCCGAAGTCGGCACGGCGCAGACGATGTCGGCGCGCCCGGTGATCAGGGCTGAGGTGACATGGCCGCCGCCACTTTGCCCGGTGACTACCCATTCATTGATGTTGTGGCGTTTTTTCAGCGCATCGAGCGCGGCAGAAATCAGCTCTGATTCAGCGATACGCCTGCGCTGCATGTGGTCACCCGACGAGCCGTGGGTGCCGGGCCGGCCGACAAAAATATAGGGCACACCCACATATTTGGCCCACGAGTCCGCCTGGTTTTGCAGGGTAGTGTTGTTCAGCTCAAGGTAACTTTTGCCGGTTTTGCCCACGCCTACAAACACATCACCATGAAAATAAACCATGGCCCGCACAGGCTGGCCGGAGCGGGCCGCGCCAAAACCGCCTTTCCAGTACTTCAGGCATTCAGTGCCCGAGTTTTTGGTTTCTGCCCAGACTGTGTTGTCCGCCGCTTCACACTGCGCCCGCTTGGCACTGACGCCGCTCAGGATGGCCGCTTCTGAAAAGTCGCCTGCATTGCTGAAGGGTGCACGTCCAGGTGGTGAATTGGCCTGGGCCAGCCCTGCTGACAGCAGAAAAATAGCCAGCAGGGCAGATGCATTGGCAACATGTCTACAGGGTTTGTGCATACCGCACCAGCATTTCTTCCTGGGTTTCGGCAGGAATGTCACCGCCAATCTGCTCTTTAAGCATTTCACCCATCGATGGCATGACCGAGCGCTTGACATGGCGGCTGGCGTCCCACAGGGCAGAGCGCATCAGCGCCTTGGCGCAGTGCAGATAGGACGCCTGAACCGTGACCCGAATCACCAGCTTGGGCCGGCGTCTGGCATCGGTGCAAAGCGTCAAATCGCCATCTGCCACCGACAGCACCGCCGTGCCATTGACCCGCAAGGTCTCATCGACACCCGGCAACAGAAAAATCAGGCCGACCTGGCCGGTCTGGACGATGTTTTCAAGCGTGTCGAGCCGGTTATTGCCCGGCGAATCAGCTATCAGCAGCGTATTGGCATCAAGGATTTTTACAAAACCGGCCTCGCCCCCACGCGGTGAGGCGTCCAGCGCCCCACCAGCGCCACTGCTTGCAATGACCAGCAGCGGCGACATGCCGATAAACCGCTGGGCATGGATGTCAAGCGCAGGCAGCTCTTTTTTGACAGAACGTTCACGTGCCGCGCCATACAAGGTGCGCAGTTCTTCAATGGTGGTGATGTTTTGGGGCAAGTTTTGGCTCCTGGGTTTTGAAGGCGTATTTTGCCGCTTGCCACAGGCTTTTAGAAATGCAATATTTTGGTTGCATGATTTTGCTGATCCATGCAAAATAAAAGCGCAACCAATTTATTGCCTTTTAATCCACAAGGAGCATTTGACCATGAGCCACTACCAGAACCAGCTCACGCTGGCTGCCCCACCCGCCACCGTTTATCAGGCACTGACCACAGCAGAAGGGCTGCGCGGCTGGTGGACGCAGACCTGTGATGTGGCAGGATCCGTTGGGGGCGAGCACACTTTTCGTTTTAACCAGACGCACAAGCTCATGAAAATTGAAACCCTGTTGCCTGACAGCGAGGTGCGCTGGCTGTGTGTTGGTGCCAATCTGGAGGCACCGGGGGTGCAAAGCAAAAATGAGTGGCTTGGCACGCGCATTGTGTTCAGGCTCTCGCCAGCTGAGGGCGGTAAAACCTTGCTGGACTTTGAGCACATTGGTCTCACACCGGCCCTGCAGTGTTTTGATGTTTGCCAGTCTGGCTGGAATCTTTTTCTCGGCAGTCTGCAAAAATTTGTTGAAACCGGGCAGGGCGCGCCTTTTGTTGCAGACGCTGCCTGTCCCA
>JAZKIK010000371.1:10653-11303 GCA_040384925.1 Pseudomonadota bacterium
CATCAACGCCTATCTTGGCGCCTTCGGCATCGCGGCGGCGCTTGATGCTGGCGCAAGCACCGATAAAATTGAGCGCAGCGTACACATCAAGGCACCGCAAACCAAGGTCTGGCGGGCCTTGTCCAATGCCGAGGAATATGGCAACTGGTTTGGTGCCAACCTCAAGGGCCAGACCTTTACGCCCGGCAAACGGGTGCAGGGCCATATCACCATTTCAGGCTTTGAGCATGTGCTTTTTGATGTGGTCATTGAACGGGTAGAGCCTGAAGACCTGATGTCTTACCGCTGGCACCCGTATGCGGTTGACGCGGCCATGGACTATTCAAAAGAAGACCGCACGCTGGTAACCTTTACCCTCAAGCAAGCCGCAGGCGGCACACTGCTGACAGTGACCGAAACAGGCTTTGACAAAGTCCCGCCCGAGCGCCGCCAACTGGCTTTCCGCATGAACAGTGGCGGCTGGGAGGGGCAGCTCAGAAACATCAACCGTTATGCAAGCCTTGACTGACACCATGCAACTGCCCAAACCCACGTCCGAACTGGCATCGGTGTTCTTTGCGCTGGGCGACAAGACCCGCCTGCAGCTGATCACGCTTGGCCTGAAGAATGCCGAGGCGTTTGCGTCCATCCGAAGCTCGGCAACGCCTTCG
>JAZKIK010000371.1:11313-14766 GCA_040384925.1 Pseudomonadota bacterium
TTTTGTGCGCAGGCGGCGCGCTCTCCATCGCGCAACTGACAGCCAACACCGAAGTGACCCGCCAGGCCGTGACCAAACACCTGCAGGTGCTGGCCGATGCCGGCCTGGTGCAGCACGTCAAGGTGGGGCGCGAAAGGCTCTGGCAGTTTGAACCGGCGCAGATGGAAGCGGCGCGTCAGTCGCTTGAAACCATTGGCCAGCAGTGGGAACAGGCGCTTGGACGTTTGAAGATGATGATGGAGAGTGGTGATTGACTGGGTCAGCTCCAATGTTCGAAACCGTTCGGGCTGAGCTTGTCGAAGCCGCCTGTGCTGAGCGAAGTCGAAGCAAGCTTGTCGAAGCGTCTGCTGACCATGCGAACACCCTTCGACAGGCTCAGGGCGAACGGCCTTGGGTGAACCGTATTGGATCAACTCAACAATGTTCAAAACCGTTCGGGCTGAGCTTGTCGAAGCCGCCTGTGTTGAGCGAAGTCGAAGCAAGCTTGTCGAAGCCCCTGACAGCCATGCGAACAAGCCTTGAACAAGCTCAGAACGATGACCCCGGTTCGTTCAAAAAAGCAATTTCTTCTGCGCTGGACGTGCGCCCAAGAATGGCGTTGCGATGCGGGTAACGGCCAAAACGCTCAATGATGGATTTGTGCGCCAGCTCAAAGCGCAGGTTGTCTTCCAGCCCCGGCTGGTCAAACAACTGCACCGCCTGCGTGTGTACCAGCGCTGATTCGCTGTGCATATAGGGCATGTAAACAAAACGCCGCTGCTCAAGCGGCAGGCTGCTGTCCAGCCCACTGGCCACCAGCTCTTGCGCCAGCACCAGGGCCAGCGCGTCCTGCGCAAAAGAGCGCGGCGTGTCGCGCCAGATATTGCGTGAAAACTGGTCCAGCACCAGTATTTCAGCCAGCCGACCGCCAGCAGTGGCCCGCCAGGCCCACAGCTCGCAACGCGCAGCAGATTCCAGCACGGCCGTAAACCGGCTGCGCATGGACTCGTCCAGCGCTGTGTCTTTGGCAAAGTGCTGTTTGGGCGTCAGTTCCTTGAACCAGAAATTCAGGATGTCTTGGGATTGCATGGGGCAAGGATAGCTCAGTGAAACAAAATTTTTTCAATCACTTGATCAGGGGCGTTTGACTGCGCTGAGCCGAACAACTGCTACAACACTGCATTGCGGTGGAGAAGCCAGCACTGCTGCATAGCCTCACACGCAAGTGCGGCCCAAACGGAGAAAAATGTGTCTTTCATCAAATTTTTAAACGGCCTGCTGGCCTCAGGCTCTGGAGCTGGCCGGATTCCAGCAGTCTCATCAGTGGCTTACGTGAAATACGAATCCGAGCAGGATGTTTTCATGGTGTCTGATGATGACTACGCCAAGGCCTATGTGGAATGGTGCAAAGGCGGCATTGCGACCGTTGCACGCCTGCAGCTTTTGTCCACCGTGACGGCCATTGGGTGTCTGGACAAGCGCAGCGGTTACCTGCGTGAATTCAGCCTGCGGGTTCTGATGGCCCAGGATTGGGTGAACGGCTTGCGGCCTGTGCTCAGACGGCTCAACGACTATGTGGAGGTTAACCGCGACCTGTCCTCGCGGCTGGTGCTGAAATGGCTGGCAGAGTTGCCCTTTGCAGTGGTGATAGAGGCCATTCCGGAAATCTACGCCCTGCAAGGACAAAGCCGCGCCAACTTTGCGCAGGTACTGGACGCTGTGCATGCGCGCCTCAAAGACCCGCAAAACCGCGATTTGCTGCTGGCAGGTGTGGGCTCCAGCAGCCCCAAGGTACGAAAACACTGCTGGCAGCTTTGCCTTGAGGTGTTTGAGTGGACGGCGCTTGAGAAGGTGGAATACGCCATTCAGAGTGGCGACGCTTTTCTGGCGCGCAATGTCGAGTCCCTGGTTGATACGTTGTCTGATGGCGAATTGCAGAACATTCTCAACCAGCATCTGCGCCTGAAGGCCGCGCCGCTTCGCCGCGCCGTGTATGTCAGCGCCTGGCGCAGAAAGCTTGGCGACACCGATACGTTGCTGGCGCTAGCCCTGTGGGACCGTGCATTTTTAATCCGCTGGATAGCCCGCCACTGGTACAGGCAAACCCCTGCCGTTCTGGCGGCGGCCTATCGCCGCGTGCTGGCTGAAGAAAGCGCGATTCGCCTCAAACGCCATGCGCTGGAGGGTCTGGAGCAACTGCGTCAGGCCGATACCGTGGATTGTTGCGAAATTGCCCTTGCGGACGCCCACCCTACGGTACGCAAGTCAGCGCTGGAAGCGCTTTGCAGCATTGCCCCTGCATACCGGCATGCCTACCTGGTCAACGGTCTGCATGACAAGGATATGGCGGTACTGCGCAAGAGTTTCGAGATTTCATTGAGCACAGGCGACCACCTGGCGTATGACGATTTGCTGCCAGTTGCCCAGGCAAAAAGTGGGCAACTGGAGTTTTTTGTATGGCTGATTGGCTACGCTGGTCACGTTTCCGTATGGCTCAGCATGCATCTGGTGTCATTGACCCGCTTTGCAGATGCTGATGTTCAGCCCGCATTGCAAGCCAATGTGCGCGAGTTTTTGGGGCGCTGGTGCAGACAGCAAATTTATGTAGCTACCAGCCCGAAGCAGTGGGCTGACATCAGCGCCTGGCTGCCCAACAACCTGCTTGTGCCTGAATCTGTCGGGCGCTTTGTGCAGGAGGCACATGCCAGAAACATGAAAACGCAGGGCTAGTGCCAATACGGCTCACTTGGGCCTCAAATCCGTTCGGGCTGAGCCTGTCGAAGCCTCTGGGCAAGCAACCGGTGGCCAGTGCGCACTCCCTGCAATTCACGCCATCACAGCGCCGGATAGTCCGTATAACCCTTCGCACCCGGCGTATAAAAAGTGCTGGGGTCAGGTGTATTCAGCGCTGCCTTGGCCTCAATGCGCGCAGGCAAGTCAGGGTTGGCCAGAAAGGATGTGCCAAAGGCCACGGCGTCTAGTTTGCCTTCTGCAATCGCTGCTTCGGCTTCCTCGGCGCTGTAGCCCATGTTGGCGACCAGCACGCCATGGTACTTTTCGCGTGCTACTGACAACACTTCGGCCTTTTGCAGCCCAAAAAAGTCGGCACGCATCACATGCAGGTAAGCCAGGTTAAAGGCATTGAGCTTTTCTGCCAAAAAGCCGATCAGGGCGACCGGGTCGCTGTCTTTCATGCTGTTGTAGCTGTTGACGGGCGACAGGCGCAGGCCCACGCGGTCTGCTCCAATGGCGGCGCTTACGGCAGTCAGCACCTCAAACAGCAGGCGTGCGCGGTTTTCAAGCGGGCCGCCATAGGCATCGGTGCGCTGGTTGGGGCTGTCGCGCAAAAACTGGTCAATCAGGTAACCATTGGCGCCATGCACTTCCACACCGTCAAAACCTGCAGCAATGGCGTTTTTGGCACCCTGGGCATAAGCCGCCACGATGGCCGGAATTTCTTCCAGTGTCAAAGCG
>JAZKIK010000372.1:0-336 GCA_040384925.1 Pseudomonadota bacterium
TATTGCTATTGAGATCAGAGCACAAAAAAAAGCGACCCGAAGGCCGCTTTTTTTGCTTTTGCAAGTCGCTACGGATCAGGCAGCAACCCCGTCCTTCACAGTATCCGCCATGTCGGTGTAGTCCTGCACCTTGTCAAAGTTCAGGTACTGGTAAATCGTGCCACTGGAAGCCGTCAACACACCCATGTCACTCATGTATTCGGCTTTGGTCGGAATACGGCCCAGCTTGGAGCAGATTGCAGCCAGCTCGGCTGAACCGAGGTACACATTGGAGTTCTTGCCCAGACGGTTGGGGAAGTTGCGGGTCGATGTTGAAAACACCGTGGCACCTTCCTT
>JAZKIK010000372.1:346-5053 GCA_040384925.1 Pseudomonadota bacterium
TTGCCCATGCACAGGCTGCAGCCTGGCATTTCCATACGCGCACCGGCAGAACCCAGAACGCCATAATGGCCTTCTTCGCTCAGTTGTTTGGCATCCATCTTGGTGGGTGGAGCCATCCAGAGTTTGACCGGGATGTCACGCTTGTTTTCGAGCAGTTTGGAGGCTGCGCGGAAATGGCCGATATTGGTCATGCAGCTGCCGATAAACACTTCGTCAATCTTGCTGCCGGCGACTTCCGACAGCGTTTTCACGTCATCAGGGTCGTTAGGGCAGGCAACGATGGGTTCATGAATGTCGGCCAGATTGATTTCAATGACGGCTGCGTATTCGGCATCTGCATCACCCTTGAGCAGTTGCGGGTCAGCCAGCCAGGCTTCCATGGCGGCGATACGGCGCTTGATGGTGCGCACATCCGAATAACCACTGGCAATCATCCACTTGAGCATGGTGATGTTGCTGGTGATGTATTCGATGATCGGTTCCTTGTTCAGGTGAACCGTGCAACCACCGGCTGAACGCTCGGCCGAGGCATCGCTCAACTCAAAAGCCTGCTCGACCTTCAGGTCAGGCAAACCTTCGATTTCAAGGATGCGGCCGGAGAAGATGTTTTTCTTGCCCTGTTTGGCCACGGTCAGCAAACCAGCCTTGATGGCATACAGGGGAATCGCATTGACCAGGTCACGCAGGGTGATGCCTGGCTGCATTTCACCCTTGAAACGCACCAGAACCGACTCGGGCATGTCCAGCGGCATCACACCGGTAGCAGCACCGAAGGCAACCAGGCCGGAACCGGCGGGGAAGCTGATACCGATCGGGAAACGGGTGTGGCTGTCGCCCCCTGTGCCGACGGTGTCAGGCAACAGCATGCGGTTGAGCCAGCTGTGGATGATGCCGTCACCCGGGCGCAGCGGAACACCACCACGGGTGCTCATGAACTCTGGCAACTCGTGGTGCATCTTCACATCGACCGGCTTGGGGTAAGCCGCCGTGTGGCAGAAGGACTGCATGACCAGGTCAGCGCTGAAACCGAGACAGGCCAGGTCTTTCAGCTCGTCGCGTGTCATCGGGCCGGTGGTGTCCTGTGAACCGACCGAGGTCATCTTTGGTTCGCAGTACGTACCCGGGCGAACGCCCTGGCCTTCTGGCAGACCGACGGCGCGTCCGACCATTTTTTGCGCCAGGGTAAAACCGCGGCCATTGTCCTGCGGGTTTTGCGGCAGGCGGAACAGGGTAGAAACCGGCAGACCCAATACAAAACGCGCCTTGGCAGTCAGGCCACGGCCAACGATCAACGGAATGCGGCCACCGGCACGCACTTCGTCAAAAAGCACCTCGCTTTTGAGTTTGAACTCGGCAATCACCACGCTGTCTTTCAACGCCTTGCCTTCGTAGGGGCGCAGTTCGATCACGTCGCCCATGGCCATCTGGCTCACGTCCAGCTCGATGGGCAAGGCACCCGAGTCTTCCATGGTGTTGTAGAAAATCGGAGCAATCTTGCTACCCAGGCAAACGCCGCCAAAACGTTTGTTCGGCACATAGGGAATGTCCTGACCCGTCCACCACAGTACAGAATTGGTAGCCGACTTGCGTGACGAACCGGTGCCGACCACGTCGCCCACATAGGCAACCAGATTGCCCTTGGACTTGAGTTCTTCGATGAACTTGACCGGACCGCGTTTGCCGTCTTCTTCAGGCGTCACACCAGGGCGGGCGTTTTTGTGCATGGCCAGGGCATGCAAGGGAATGTCAGGGCGGCTCCAGGCGTCCGGCGCGGGTGACAGGTCATCGGTGTTGATCTCGCCAGCGACCTTGAAGACGGTCAGCGTGATCGATTCCGGCACTTCCGGACGGCTGGTAAACCATTCGGCATCGGCCCAGCTCTGCAGCACGGATTTGGCGAATTTATTGCCCTTGTCTGCCTTTTCCTTGACATCATGAAACTGGTCAAACATCAGCAGTGTGTTTTTCAGGCCGGCTGCAGCCTGGATGGCGACACTTTCCTCGCTGTCGTCAAGCAGCGCAATCATCGGGCTGATGTTGTAACCACCCAGCATGGTGCCCAGCAACTGCGTGGCTTTTTCGCGCGAAATCAGTTCGCACTTTTCGGTGCCGTGTGCCACAGCGGCGAGGTAACTGGCCTTGACCTTGGCGGCATCGTCCACACCGGCTGGTACGCGGTGGGTAATCAGGTCCACCAGAAAGGTTTCTTCGCCTGCTGGCGGGTTTTTCAGCAGTTCAATGACTTCACCGGTTTGTTTGGCCGACAGTGGCAGGGGCGGAATGCCCACTACAGCGCGTTCAGCGACGTGGCTTCGGTAGGTTTGCAAAAATTCGCTCATATGGGGCTCTCCTGGTTTTAAATTCGGGTCAAAACGGTGCACTAACAAGGGGTATCAGCACGCTCTCAACGGGTAGTCGGGCTTGCTGGCTGGGAAGACTGAGCAGAAGTCGCGCCAGCTTGAGCCGTTGCCGGCTTTGGAGCCGCATCCAGAATGCCCGGCAGCGGGTTTTTCTTCATTTCTTCGGCAAATGTGAGCTGTGACGGGCTTGCGCACTCATCAGCCAGACGCTGACCCAGTTTCTGGCTCATGAGCATGGATTTGTTGCCCAGTTGCAGCCACATGGCCCCACCTCTTGGGTCTTCAAGTCGAAGCGCGCCGGTCCGGCTTTCCACCGGGTGCATGCGAAAACGGTTGCCCTTGGTCTGCACGGTAAAAAAGCCAGGGCGTTTTTCGTCGGCCGTGATGGTGACCGAGGCACCCAGTTCACAGGCAATCGTGCCGACATAAACCTTTTTTGCCAATTCCAGGTCTTCGGCGCTTATCTTGATACTCTGGTCATCGTCAATCGGTGTGATTTCTTCCACCGCCTTGAGAGCAGAGCGCCTGACAGCCGCCGGGGACGGCTTGGGTGCGGGCTTGGCAGCAGCAGTGGAGGTTTTGGCTGCGGCAGATTTTGCCGGCTGGGCAGTCTGGGCCAGTGACAGGGCGGGCGCTGCAAAAACAAGCGCGGCCATCAAAACAAACTTCATGGGAAATCCTTAAACAATGGGTTCAGCGGCTGGTGCCCTGGGGGACACGGGTGAAGCAGCAACTGGCTGGGCCGGGGCGGCAAAGTAGCTCTGCGCCACTTGTGGCATGGCGCGGCCGGTCTGGTGCGCACGCTCCAGAACCTGCCAGAAGTAACGATAACTGGCGCGATCATGCAATTTACCGTCAAAACTGATTGGAGCCCAATCAGCCTGGGCGGCAGCAGATATTATTTTGGTAGCGTCCTCAATCTCACCCCAGGATGGCGAAAAGGCCTCCAGAATCGGCCTGATCTGCTTGGGATGAATACTCCACATACGGGTGTAACCCAGCTCATGCGCAGCCTTGCGGGCGGCAAGTTTCATGGCGTCAAGGTCATTGAACTCTGTCACCACACAATGTGATGGCACCTTGCCATGTGCGTGGCAGCTTGATGCAATTTCGAGTTTGGCCCGCAGCACCAGCGGATGGCTGAACTGGCCCTGGCCACTCATGCCATGTGCGGGAATCGCACCGCCGTGGCTGGACACAAAATCCATCAGGCCAAAACTTATTGACTGGACACGCGGGTGAGCTGCAATTTCAAAGGCCCGGTATACCGCTGCCGGGGATTCAATCAGCACGTGCAGCGGCAGATGGCCAGCCGAAGCGGCAATCAGGGCCTGCTCGGCCCGGATCACGTCTTCAAGCGATTCAACCTTGGGCACCATGATGTGTGACAACCTGCTGCCGGCCTTGCCTGCAAGCACCGCCACATCCGATTCAAAAGCCGGATGATCAACAGCATGTACACGCACGGCAACACGCGCCTTGGGGCTGGCCAGCGTGAGCAGTGCAAGCACCATCGCGGCGTGGTCGGACTCACCACCGACGGGGGCACCGTCTTCACAATCAAGCGTTACATCAAAAACGCAGGTGCCAAATTCCTCACACATTTCAGCCTGCAACTGCAGGCTTTTGCGCATCCGCGCCTCAACACCGCTGTAGTGATCACAAACCGGCAGAAAACCGGCTGTGCCCTGGGCACCAAGCAAAACCTCGCGCGGATGCATTTTTTTCAGCGCTTACAGCAGATGTGCAACACCTGCCTGCTCGCCTTGCAGCTCTTCCAGCGTCTTGTTGATGCGTTCCTGGCTGAAAGCATCGATTTCAAGGCCTTCAACGATCTTGTATTCGCCGCCTTCACAGGTCACGGGGAAACCAAACATGGTGTCCGCAGGAATGCCGTACTGGCCATCCGACGGAATGCCCATGGTGACCCATTTGCCATTGGTGCCCAGCGCCCAGTCGCGCATGTGGTCAATGGCAGCGTTGGCAGCCGAGGCAGCCGAGGACAGGCCACGTGCCTCGATGATGGCGGCACCGCGTTTGCCAACGGTTGGCAGGAAGGTGTTGGCATTCCATTCCTGGTCGTTGATCATGGCTGACACGCTTTCGCCATTGATGGTGGCAAAACGGTAGTCGGCGTACATCGTGGGTGAATGGTTGCCCCAGACGGTGAGTTTTTCAATGTCGGCCACGGCCTTGCCGGTTTTGGCAGCGATCTGGCTGGCGGCGCGGTTGTGGTCCAGGCGCAGCATGGCGGTGAAGTTTTTGCGCGGCAGGTCTGGGGCGCTCTTCATGGCGATGTAGGCGTTGGTGTTGGCGGGGTTGCCGACCACCAGCACCTTGACGTTGC
>JAZKIK010000373.1:0-3393 GCA_040384925.1 Pseudomonadota bacterium
AAACTCACCATGCCCAGCATGGTGGACAAGGTCACCAGACCAGCCACATAAGCGCCGTTGTAACCCATGCGTGCAGCCAGCACGTAGCAGCTTGACGCGGTTGGCAGGGCTGAGAAGGCCAGCAGGATCGTGGTCTGGGCGGGCGACAGGCTGAAGAGTTTTGCCAGCACGATGGCCACGATGGGTGTGATCAGGTGGCGAATCGACAAAACCGCTATGGCCAGTGTTTTGGCTTGTGACAGATGGCCAAACTGCATGCCTGCGCCAGCGGCCATCAAACCCAAAGCCA
Organism: Pseudomonadota bacterium; assembly: GCA_040384925.1. Lineage (GTDB taxonomy): Bacteria > Pseudomonadota > Gammaproteobacteria > Burkholderiales > Burkholderiaceae_C > Polaromonas. The sequence continues at coordinate 290 of JAZKIK010000373.1, forward strand.
GGGAAGCCGCACCGATGCGTGTGACGGTAGGCTCCAGCCACACAGGCAATGAAAAGCCGAGCAGATTGGCCACCAGGCCGGTGGCTGTGGCGATGATGAGCGGGTTGCGTATCAGTTCACGCACAAAACCGCGTTTGCCATGCCTCGCCATGGGCCACACTGCTGCAATATTAAAAAGCGGTACACAAACACCAATCAGCACAGCAATCAGCAGCAGGCCTTCACTGCCAGCCAGGCGGTCAGCCAGCGCCAGGCCGATAAAGGAGTTGAAGCGAAAAGCCACCTGCGCGCTGCCTGCGTGTTCACGTCGGTCAATTTTTTTGCCAAGCCAGGGCAGATAGGGCAGGCTGTAGGCCAGCGCTATGGCACTCAGGCCCAGCAGAATGCCTGCGGTGATCAGGCTGGAGGTTGCCACTAGGTCCAGCGGGCTTTTCACAATCGAGTGAAACAGCAGCACTGGAAACAAAAAGTAATAAACCAGGCTTTCAACCTGCTCCCAGACGGTGCGGTTGAGGGCCGTGTAGCGGCAGACCAGAAAGCCGCAAACAATCAGGGAAAAATCTGGAAATAAGAGTTGCGCGTAGTTCACGCGGGCAAGAATAACCGCAATTTGCAGGTAAATCCGGGTTTGCCCTTATGCGTAATCCACAACTGGCAGGAACAGTTCTTGCGCTTACCATCTCGGTTGTTTTTTACCAGAAGGACTTGAACATGCAACGTCGTCATCTCTTTGCCCTGTCAACCGCAGGTGCGGTATTTTTGACCGCATCCGCCACTTTCACCAGCTCTGCTTTTGCACAGTCCTACCCCAACAAGGTCATCAAGCTCCAGGTGCCGTTTGCACCGGGCGGCACCACTGACATCGTGGCCCGCGTGATTGCCGAGCCGCTCGGCAAGGCGCTGGGGCAGAGCGTGATTGTTGAAAACAAGGCTGGTGGTGGCGGCGTGATCGGTGCCACCGAAATTGCCCGCACCGCGCCGGATGGTTACATCCTCGGTGTGGCAACGGTATCCACCACAGCGGCCAACCCGGCCATCAACCCGAAAATCACTTACAACACGCTGACCGATTTCACCCCCATCATCAATATTGCGGCCACGCCCAACATCATTGCGGTACACCCGAGTTTTCCGGCCAAAAACTACAAGGAATTTGTTGCCGAACTCAAAAAGAACCCAGGCAAATATTCGTATTCATCCTCAGGCACCGGCGGTATTGGCCATCTGCAGATGGAGCTGTATAAAAACCTGAGCGGCACGTTTGTCACGCACATTCCTTACCGTGGCGCCGGCCCGGCGCTGAACGACACGGTGGCCGGCCAGGTCAACATGATTTTTGACAATATTCCGTCGGCCTTGCCGTTTATTCAGCAAAAGCGCCTGGTGCCCATCGTGGTCGCTGCACCGCAGCGCCTGGCCGTACTGCCTGACGTGCCAACCTTCAAGGAATTGGGTCTGGAGCCGGTCAACCGCATGGCTTATTACGGCATTCTGGGCCCCAAGGGCCTGCCGAAAGAGGTGGTTGACAAGGTCAATGCCGGTGTGAAGAAGGCGCTTGAAGACCCGGCCGTGCGCAAACGCATTGAAGACACGGGTTCGCTGGTGGTTGCCAACACGCCGGAACAGTTCACAGCACAGATCAAGGCTGAATACGAAACTTACAAAAAAGTGGTGGACTCTGCCGGACTCAAGCTGGAGTAATGTCTGCATGAAGGCCTGACGGGCCTCGTCCTGATAAACCGCCTCGCAGACACATGTCTGTTCGGCGGTTTTTTTGTTATGGTCAGATGATGCCAAGTACCACCGCTTCCATTGAGTCTGTCCAGGCCGCACAGCCCGCCGCCCCCGATCCGGCCAGCCAGTCCGGTATTGATGCCTTTATCGACGCCTTGTGGCTGGAAGACGGCCTGTCAAAAAATACACTGGAAGCCTATCGGCGTGACCTGACCCTGTACGCGAGTTGGCTGGGTGCTCAAAAACCGCAGGGCCGCAAGCTGGACGAAAGCACTGAAAGTGATCTGCAAGCCTATGCCAGCGCCAGGGCAGATACCAAAGCCACATCGGCCAATCGCAGGCTGACGGTATTCAAACGCTACTTTCACTGGGCCCTGCGTGAAAAACTGACGACAGCTGACCCGACCATAAAAATCCTGTCAGCCAAACAGGGTCTGCGTGTACCCAAGCTGATGACTGAAAAGCAGGTCGATGCCTTGCTGGCTGCACCGGACGACGACACGGCACTGGGCCAGCGTGACCGCGCCATGCTGGAACTGATGTATGCCAGCGGCCTGCGAGTCAGTGAGCTGATTGGCCTGAAGACCTTTCATCTCGGCCTGAATGAGGGAGTCCTGCGGGTGATGGGCAAGGGCGGCAAGGAGCGGCTGGTGCCTTTTGGCCAGGTCGCGCGTGAAGCCATCGTGCGATATCTGGCGGTATCGCGGCCCGCCATTCTGGGCGGCCAGCAGACTGAAGACCTGTTTGTGACCGGCCACGGCCACGGCATGAGCCGGGTGATGTTCTGGATGCTGGTCAAAAAGTATGCAATGCTGGCGGGCATCACCTCGCCGCTGTCGCCACATACCCTGCGCCACGCCTTTGCCACCCATTTACTCAACCACGGTGCCGATTTGCGTGCGGTTCAGATGCTGCTGGGGCACGCCGATATTTCAACCACGACGATTTACACGCACGTGGCAAGGGAGCGGCTCAAACACATCCACAAGGAAAATCACCCTCGCGGGTAGACCCATGGGCATTTTCAGGCCTGGGCGCTCAATAAATCCAGCTCGGTATTGTCAAAACCAGCCCGGCGGCGTGCATCCAGATTCAGCGGCCCCTTGATGCGTGGCGCCCCATACTGCGCGGCCAGCAGGGCGTAAGTGGCCACCGGCTCCAGCCCGCGCTGTGTGCACAGATAGCGGTACCAGTGGTTGCCAATCGCCACATGGCCAATCTCGTCACGCAGGATGATGTCCAGAATCTCGACTGCACGCAGGGCATGGGGCGAACCTACCTTGCGCAGTTTGGCCTGCATGGGCGGTGTGGCGTCCAGCCCGCGCGCCTCCAGCGTGCGCGGCACCAGCGCCATGCGGGCCAGCACGTCG
>JAZKIK010000374.1:0-4925 GCA_040384925.1 Pseudomonadota bacterium
AAAGTCCGATGGGCCATCAATTCAAAAGTCAATTAATGGCACATTGGTAGCTTTTAGGGTCTAGCTTAGCATGGGGTGCTGCCAGCCTTGTCCGGTTTTCTGGCTTGCAGGTCCGGCAAAAAGGGTGATGAAGAACAGGCCACGGCACAGGGGATCAGTCCGGGGTATAAGGCGGCTGGAAACTGCGGCGCTATCAGCAGCAGGCATGAACAGCTACTGCTTTAATGGCAACTATCGAGCACTCACCCGGCCTTCACCCCGAGCACCAACCGCCGCAAAATGTCAGCAAACGCCGTCGTATTCGCCTCATCCTGCATCGACAAATGATCCCCAGGCATGCGGTAAACCTCCAGTTTTCCCTGTACCAGCTCGGTCCAGCCAAGGCCAGGGTCGTCCAACGAATCACCCGATTCGTAGTCATGAAACTCGGGCGGAAAGCCTCCTTCTGTTCTGACCACGGTGACGTCGCCCGGTATCGGGCCGGGGCGGTAGGCACCCAGGGCCTTGAAGTTGGCCTTGAAGATGGCTGTCATGCGGTCAAAAGGCAGGCCGGTGGTGCCAAACAGCCCGGCGGCTTCAACCGCTGCGGCTGTGATGTCAAACGCGGCGCGTGCGCCCAATTGGCTGATGTCTTCATAAGGCTGTGCCAGGTGCGCGCCATAAAGGGCGTACAGCGCCTTTGTCATCGCCACATAGGCAATTTCGTCACTCTGGAAGGCGTCCAGGCTGCTGTGTGTTCGCACGCTGTCGCCCAGAATCAGCAGCGGCACGGCTTCACCGGCATCACGCAGGCGGCGTGCCATTTCAATGGCGATATAACCGCCATAAGAATGCCCGGCCAGCAGGTAAGGCCCCTTGGGCTGAAACTGCTTCAGGTGCCTGATGGCAAAGTCAGCCTGTGCCTCGACCGAGTCAAGCGGCTGCTGGTCGTCAAACATGCCGGGCAGCTGCATGGTGGTCAGCACCACATCGGCTGACAGCGCACTGGCCAGGCCGCGCAGGTAAAAGGGCAGGGCCAGCACGCCCGGCATCATGATCAGCGTGGGGCGGGCATCCTGCCCCGCACCGCGCCGGTCAAAAGACACAAAGGGGCTGGCCTGTCCCAGCGCTGCTTCTGTGGCCAGCGTGGCTGCATCGCCACCAGGCCAGCCAATCACAAAACTGTGTGCCAGCTGGCGCAGCGGCCCCAGCTCCAGCGGGCCAGCCAGTGCAGACTGGTCATGCACCTCGCCAATCGGGCAGATTCCCAGCCCGAGTGTGGCGGCATGTTCAGTCAGCAACTGCCCCATGTAACCTGACTCGATCAGGCAGAAATCACGCGACAGCGCACCGTACATGGGTGCCATGGCGTCCAGTGCCGACACCAGAAAAAGCGAGCAGCCACAGGTGTCAAAAGGCGCGTGGTTGGCAAACCAGTGCAGGTGGTGGCCGTCCAGCTCGCCCTGGGCCACGTATTCCAGGTCGTGCTGGTCCGGGTGGTAATAATAAAAACCGCCAGGCACGCCATCAACGGCATTTTCCTTGACATGCAGCCAGGCCTGTACGTTGTAGGTACCACCGGCTGAAGGGTAACGGTTGCGGAAGTCTTGCCCGTATGTGCGCGTGCGCAACACGGCCAGCAAACCCGACAGCGATTCAAATGACAGATGCGCGCTGAAATTGCGGGTAGAGCGCCGACGCCAGTACTGGTCTTCCAGGCCTTTTTGCAGCAGGCTGATACGTCGCTCACCTTCTGTTGCCTTGCGAATCGCGTGGCGCTGGCGTTTCCAGGCCTCGCGGCTGGCTGTGTCTTCCAGCAGGTCTGGCAGGGCTTCAGGCAGTGCCGGGCTTGCCGGATTGGCTGCGGGTGCTGGGCGTTTGTCGGCTGTTGCGGCCAGCTCACGCGCCAGGCTGGCAATGGTGGGCGCTTCAAACATCAGTTGCAGCGGCACGGCGCGGCCAAACTTCTGGCTCATCAGGCGGTGCAGGGTGACCAGGGTCAGGGAAGTTGCACCCATTTCAAACAGCGAACGTTCGGTGTCATCACCACCCTGAGGCAGCAACTCGCGCACCAGGGCCGTGACCTGTTGCAGAGTGTCGTTTTGTTCACCCGGCTGCTGCGTGCCGCTATTTGCTGCGCTTTCGCGCTGATCCAGCAGCCGGTTCAGCAGGCTGCGGTCCAGCTTGCCGTTGGACGACAGCGGCATGCGCTTGATCACATCAATGGTTTTGGGCACCATGTACGCTGGCAGGTGGCTGCGCACCCAGTCCGTCAGCTCGGCACCCAGCGCGCCGCCGTCCTGCAGGCTGAGTTGGCCAGAGGCCTGTGCTGACTGCGGTGCGCGGGCCACAAACACATCCAGGCCCAGCCTGTCGTCGCGGCTGCCTTCGGCCTGCAGGCTGCAAACATCGTCAAACCCGGTATCTTTCAGCACCTGCTGCCAGGCCTTGCGGGCCAGCAGCGGGTGTTCAGGCCGCAACTCAAAATCGGTGCGCGAGTCAAAACCGGCCTGCAGACCCATGTTGAGGTCAAACCAGGGGAAAAACCGTGTCTGCTCCAGCACAAGCAGCACGCCGCCCGGTGCCAGCATGGCCGCCAGATAGCCCAGGCTGCGTTTGACATCAGCTGCAGCATGCAGCGCGCTGGATGCAATGATCACGTCATGCTTTGGCGCATCGGCTGCGGGTTCGCTGTCAAAGTCAAAAATGCCAAAACTCAGCCATGGCTTATTGAAGGATTCCCGCGCGCGCCTGAGCATATGCGGGCTCAGGTCGGTAAAGTGGTAACGCAAGCCTTCACCCGGCAATTCAGGCGCAATGGCGGCCAGTGTGGTGCCCAGCCCGCCACCCACTTCCATCACTGAAATCGGCCCTTGTTGTGCAAGCCTCTTCAGCAGGCTGGCAATCACTGCATTGGGTCCGGCAAACAGCTTGGCATACACCTCGGGTGTCTGGGCCGACAGGTAGATGTCGGACGAATGCACACGTTCGGTCAGTATGTCGGGCAGGCGGCTGGCCACATCGGTCAGCATGGCGAAATCGCTGGCACCAAAACCAAACAGGTCCAGCCGCTCGATGCTGGCGATGGAACCCGGCGCGCCTTGTGATGAGCCAAGTTTTTCAAGTTGCGGCAGCATGCGTTTAAGCCAGTGTTCATAACGCGGTGCCACGCCAGACACCGCAATCAGCGAGCGCCAGTCAAGCGCCTGGCCGGGGCCGGCCAGGCTTCTCAAGGCAGTAGCCGCCGCACCCAGCGTGTGGCTGATGGTGGCATCGGCCACCGCATCAAAGGCCTCGGCACTGATGAATTCGGCCTTCTGCCGGGCAGCTTCCCGCCCTGCATCCACAAATTTTTGCCAGGCCAGTGCCTCGCTGCCACCATTTTTGGTGGTCACAAAAGCGTGCAGGCTTCGTGCCTGCGAACCAGCGCGGCCAAATACAGTGGCCACTGCACGGGAGACCTGCGGGTGTGTTTCCAGCACGGCCTCAATTTCACCCAGCTCGATCCGGTGGCCCTGCACCTTGACCTGCGAGTCTTCACGCCCCAGAAATTCGATGGGCGTGGCCTGCAGGGTCGAGCCTGCATAGGGCCGAAAGCGCCCCAGGTCGCCCGTGCGGTAGCGCCGCTCGCCAGTGGCCGGGTCCATGCGAAAACGTTCTGCCGTGCGTTCTGCATCACGCCAGTAGCCTCTTGCCAGGCCCTGGCCGGATATTTCGATCTGCCCGGTGGCCCAGTCAGGGCAGGGCTCAAAGTGGTGGTTTACCACATGCAGATTGTGGCCGTCCAGCGGCAAGCCGTAGGGAATGCTGGGCCAGTCAGGGTCCAGCACCCCAATTTCATGGGCGTTTGACCAGATGCCTGCTTCGGTCGCACCACCCAGTGCCACCAACTGCGCACGCGGTGCCAGCAACTTCAGTTTGCCAACCAGTTCCAGCGGAACCCAGTCACCACTCATCATCACCAGGCGCAGCGCATGGCCTGCTGGCAGCCCGTATTCAAGCTGCATGGCCATCAGGGCCGGTACCGTGTTCCAGATCGTCACCCGGTGCTGGGTCAGCAAGCTGCTCCAGCGGCTCGGGTCACGGGCGGCTTGCGCCTCAGGCAGCACCAGCGCCGCACCCACACTGAGCGGCCCGAAGATGTCATACACCGACAAATCAAAACTCAATGCCGACAGGCCCAGCACCCGATCTTCAGGGCCAACATGCCAGCGCCGGTTGACTTCACGCACCGTGGCCAGCGCGGCGGCGTGTTCAATCATCACACCCTTGGGTGTGCCGGTGGAACCCGATGTGTAAATCACATAGGCCAGCCGCTTGCAGTCCGTCATGGCGGGCAAGTCACGGGCTGCGCCTTTCGCCTGCGCCGCAGCCAGTACTGCGTCCAGCAATGCAAGGTCGTCCAGCACCAGGGCCTGGCCCTGCTCTATCAGCAGCCGCTGCCGCTCTGGTGGCAGCGATGGGTCAACCGGCAGATAGGCTGCACCGGCCTTCAAAATGGCCAGCACCGCCACAATCTGCTGCCAGCCCTTGGCAAAACACACTGCAACCAGCCTGTCACGCGCCGCATCCAGGCCGCCCAGTTGGGCTGACAGATGGGCCGCCAGATGTGATGCAGCCAGCTGCAGCGTGGCGTAGTCAAGCGTGACCTCGCTGGTGACAAGCGCAGTGCGTTCGGGTGTCAAAACCGCCTGTTTTTCAAATGCCGTGTGCAGGCATTCGGCTGCTGCAATGGCCTGCAGTGGCGGGCGTTTTTCGGCCACCAGCGTGGCGGCCGGCCCGATCAGCTCGGCGAGCCGGCTCTCCACGTTCATGTGGATGTCCTCGAGCGCCCGCTTGAGCTCGAGCTTGCCGCCCTCGATCTCTGACAGGATCGTGTCTAGACCGTGAGCGATCTTGGCGGCATCGTCGGCCGTGATGATGCCCTGTTTGCCGAGCATCGCCGC
>JAZKIK010000375.1:0-1812 GCA_040384925.1 Pseudomonadota bacterium
CATGCTCTTGATCAAATCACTCCACATTGTTTTTGTCGCCAGCTGGTTTGCTGGGCTTTTTTATCTGCCGCGCATCTTTGTGAACCTGGCGATGGTGCCGCCAGACAGCCTTGCAGAGCGTGACCGGCTGCTGTTGATGGCTGGCAAACTGATGCGCTTCACGACTTTTCTGGCCGGTCCGGCGGTTCTGTTCGGGTTGTGGCTTTACCTGGCTTACGGCATAGGCAAAGGCAGTGGCTGGATGCACGCCAAATGGCTGATGGTGGCGCTGGCCATGGGCTACCACCATGCCTGCAAAAAAATCCTGCTGAAATTCATCGCCGGCCGCAACACCCGCAGCCACAAATGGTTTCGCTGGTTTAACGAAGTACCCGTACTGCTGCTGCTGGCCATAGTGATTCTGGTAGTCGTCAAACCGTTCTGACAGCAAATCACAAAGCGCCAAAAGTGAAGTCCCCGCTCCCCAACCTACCAGCAGACGCGGACGATCCGGCTCCGCCGGGCGAAATGCGTCGTCCCCTGCAAGGGGAAAAGGCACTACACGAAGCGCAGCGAAGTGAGAACGATAGGGGTGTACCAACTTCCGCCTGGCCCCTGGCACTGGCCGTCATTTGCCTGATTGTTTATGCGAGCCTCTATCCTTTTGCAGACTGGCGCGACCAGGGTATTTCACCTTTTCGTTTTCTGACGGCACCCTTGCCCAAATACTGGACGGGTTTTGATGTGGGTGCCAATCTGGCGGGTTATGCGCCTGTCGGGTTTTTGCTGGCGCTGTCGGCCTTGCGCAGCCGGCGTGTCAAATGGGCTGTCAGTGTGGCGGTGCTGGCCTCGGCTGCCTTGTCGCTGTGTCTGGAAACACTGCAAAGTTATCTGCCTTCGCGTGTGCCTTCCAATGTTGATCTGGTGCTCAATACGTCTGGTGCCTGGCTGGGTGCCTGTGTTGCCTGGTTGCTGCAAAAGGCGGGTATTGTTGACCGCTGGAGCCGTTTCAGGGCGCGCTGGTTTTCGCTGGACGCGCGTGGTGCGCTGGCTTTGCTGGTGCTTTGGCCTGTGGCCTTGCTGTTTCCAGCCTCGGTGCCCATGGGGCTGGGCCAGGTTTTTGAGCGGCTGGAAGAAGCCCTGGGCGAAGCCCTGACCGACACGCCGTTTCTGGAGTGGTTGCCGGTACGCGACATTGAATTGCAACCGCTGGTGCCCATTGTCGAGCTGATCTGTGTAGCGCTGGGCGCGCTGATTCCGTGTCTGATCGGTTATTGCGTGATTCGCACCATCTGGCAGCGTGCGGTGTTTTCCGGCGTGATGCTGACTGCCGGCATGGCCGCCTCCGCACTTTCAGCGGCGCTTAGTTATGGCCCTGAACATGCCTGGGCCTGGCTGGACTTGCCGGTACGGGTGGGCCTGGGCCTGTCGATCGTGCTGGCTTTGGTGCTGTTGCCGGTGCGGCGGCGAGGTGCGGCGGCTTTTGCCTTGTTGGCACTCACCATCCATCTGGGTCTTTTGAATCAGGCACCTGCCAGCGCCTATTTTGCGCAAACGCTGCAAACCTGGGAGCAGGGCCGTTTTATACGCTTTCACGGTGTGGTGCAGTGGCTGGGCTGGCTCTGGCCCTACGCTGCCTTGATATATGTGTTAACCCGTCTGGCTGGGCGCGAGCCCTTGCCGGCGCAGCAAAAAACCGGTACGTGAATAGACCCTGCCGGGCGGCCTTCTGCGCGTTGCTACTCAGACCGTGTTCACGGTCTATACGCGACCCCGTATAGACCGTGAACACGTTCTTAGGGAGGCGGAAATGCCAAATATCCCGTTTTTGGC
>JAZKIK010000376.1:0-2106 GCA_040384925.1 Pseudomonadota bacterium
CTTCGACAAGCTCAGGGCGAACGGCCTTGAGAGAACAGTATTGGGTCAGGCCCCAATACTGTTCGTTTAACACCCTTGTATGTCATCCCGGACCCCGGATCAGGTCCGGGGCAGGCCCGATCCGGGATCCATCCCCTTCAGCGTCGGCCCTACGATGCGGGGTCATGGATTGCGGATCGAGTCCGCAATGACAGGCAGGGGAACCCGCTTAAACGAACAGCATTGGGTCAGGTCTTGCAAAACAACATCCAACTTCCTCGTCAACTTTGACGCGGCAAAGAGTTTCGGATTCAAATGGTGGCCATGGTGGTCTGAATGACTGCAAAATTAATGGTTTTTTGTGCCCGCTGCGATTGCGCAAGCGATTGATCTGATACTCAAAAACCCCCGATCTGGCTTTTCCTCAATCCCGTGCACACCGAGCTGCCAGCGGCAACAAGGGATAGCGCAAAATCGCCTCCTTGCCGCTGCTGCCCAGGCCGAATTCGGCGCGCATTCTGGGGTTGGTGTAGACGGTCTGTTTTTCGCCCTGGCCGCCTGCGTCGCGCAACAGCACATCGTGGCCGCCTGAGCCGCTGAGTATGGCGGTGTTGTCCACAAATTTGACATTAAATTCAATGCCATGTTCGCAGCGGTAGTGCGGGCCGGCCGAGCCGCCAAAACCCGAGCAGGCTGACAGCATTGCCAGTGCCGAGAGGCAGGCCAGACTGCGTGCGGGTACGGTTTTCAAGATTGTCAGGGCAGCTGCGCCATGCATGCGGGTTTGGGTGGCTATTGACTTCATGGTGAACATTCCTTTTTTCATCATTTGGGCCACAGCACCCACAGGCGCAGGGGCTGGTTGACGCGGGATGCGAAGTCGCCGGCTTCTGCGCCTGTGCCGGCAAAGTAGTCGGCACGCACGGCGCCGACAATGGCGCTGCCCGTATCTTGCGCCATCACTAGTTTTTGCAGGCTGGCGGCGCTGCCGCGTGAGGCGAGCCAGACCGGTGTGCCGTAGGGAATGCCGTCGCGGTCAACGGCTATGGAGCGGCCTGCGGTCAGCGGCACGCCTTGCGCGCCTCTGGGGCCGAAGGCGGCGTCAAGTTCGCTCAGGGCTTCTTCCCTGAAAAAGATGTAACGCGGGTTGCTCCACATCAGCTGGTTGACGCGTTGTGGGTTGCGCGCCACCCAGGCTTTGGTGGAGTCTGCCCAGGGTGCTGTCATGCGGCCTTCGCCCTGCTCGGCCAGCCACTGGGTAATGCTGCGAAAGGGCTGGTCGTTGGAGCCGGCAAAGGCCACTCGCACAATGCGCTGGGTGCCATCGGGCTCGGTGATGCTGAGCCGGCCTGAACCCTGGATGTGCAGCAGCATGGCGTCAATCGGGTCGGCCAGCCAGGCGATTTCACGGCCACGCAGGGCGGCGCGGGCTTCTGCAACAGTTTCTATCTCCTGTCTTGAAAACCAGGGTTTGCGGTTGCCCAGGCCGGCCGGGGGTTTGTACAGCGGCACCTCGTAACCGTTGCCGGGCTGCCTGCTGGCCCTGAGCAGTGGTTCGTAATAACTGGTCAGCTGGCCTTCAGCCACACCCTGCAATGACTCGACCCGGTAGGGCTGCAGGCGCGCACTCATCCAGGCGCGCTGCTGCTCGCCGGTGCCAATGCTCAGTTGCCTGACGTCGCTGCACAGCGATGCAAACACGGGGCCGGGTTTTTCGCAGCTTTTTATCCAGGCGTTCCAGGCTTCAAATAGCGGGTCTTCCTCAAAACCGGGCAGTTCTGACCAGCGCACCGGTATCCAGCGGGTTTTGCCCTGGGTGCGGGCGGCGGGCAGCGGGCCGGTGTCGTCAAACTGGCTGGGGATGACAAGGGCGCTTGCGGGGCTGCTGGCTGCGGGTGGCCGGGCGGGCGCTTGCGCCGGGTGTTGGGGTTTGACTGCACACGATGCAAGGACAAACGCCATCAGGATAATGACAGCGCTCTGCGCGGCTTTTTGCGCGGTATCTGTAAGGCGTGTGGTCATGACTCTTTTGCTGCTGGAAGCACTTTTGGCGCTGTGTTTGCTGATATTCATTGTGTGGTGGACGATGTTCTCAGGTCGTAAAAATGGGGAGTTGAAGCAGGATGA
>JAZKIK010000377.1:0-11323 GCA_040384925.1 Pseudomonadota bacterium
CCTACCGTACGCTCAAAAAACAGCGCGTATTTCAAACATGACCTGAACGGCGGCTCCGTGTTTTCAACCGACATGACGGCACCAGATCTGAACCAGATCTACCCTGAAGCGAATGCCGCAACCCGCGCCAGGATTGTCCTGGACTATCGCAACTACATTCAGGGCCTGCTGTATTACTGGCAGACCGAACCGCGTTTTGGTGCACTGAATACCAAGGTTGGCCGTTTTGGCTTGTGCAAGGATGAGTTTGTTGACAATGGCAACTTTCCTTACAGGCTTTATGTGCGCGAATCCCGCCGTATGGTGGGTGAATATGTGCTCAATGCCAACGACATCCTGCGCAACGGCAGACGCCCGCAGGTGACGGATTCGATTGGTATGGGTGCCTACAACATGGACAGCCATGTTCGCCAGATTGTGGTTGTCAACCGCGTCGTGGGCAGGAATCCGGCCCGTGACATGGTGGGTCACGAAGGCGGTGTGGGCATTCGCCAGCCGGATGATCTGCCTTACCCCGTGTCGTATCGGAGTCTTACACCACGGCGTAGTGAAATCACCAACCTGTTGAATCCGGTTACCTTGTCATCAACTTCGCTGGCCTACAGTTCGCTGCGCATGGAGCCCACTTTTATGGTTCTGGGCCAGGCCGCCGGAGCTGCTGCCGCCCTGGCGATTGAGAACAATGTGGCTGTGCAGGCTATCGACGTCAGGACACTGCAGTCAAGGCTGGTGGCTGCCGGGCAAGTGATTTACAAGTAAATGGGTTTCAACTGGCCAGCTGCCGCACAACTGCTGTATTAGACCGTGAACACGTTCTAAGGCTTGACCAAAAGGCTGTCGCAGATTGCAGCTTCAGCCGCCACATCACCGTTTCAAGGTATTTTTGGCGTCAGCCAGCATCTGCGCCAAACTGCCTTCGTAAAACCACAACAAACCGCACATGCCGTACAGGGACAGCGAGGCGAAAAAATTCGCGTCGCGCATCAACTCAAGTGCCACCGGGTTTTTGAAATGCCAGTAGATGGCGTAGCAGCCGTCCACAGTAAACCAGGTGGCAAAAAGCATCGCTGGCCACTGGCGCCACCGCCGTTCAACCACAACTCGCAAACTCCACGGCACCGTCAGGTAGGCAAACAATGCCATGATGAAACTGATGGGGATGTCCCAGTCCGGCGCTTCATAATAAAAAGAACCCGCGATCAAGAGTCCAATGCCGATAACCAGCGTAGCCAGCTTCCAGGGGCGCAGGCATTCGCTTAAATGGGCATTTGTCATGGGCTCAGTATTTCACGGCAAGTTGCTACCGGATGGCGTTTATCCAAATAAGCTGTGCAGTTCGAGGATTTATACCGATGGAAAAAGGCTTGTGACATCGCACACTTGGTCACTGTAGTCTGGCCGGATCGGGGTGACTGATTCCAGCCTGAAAAGTATTCAAGAGGGCAGCATGTGCCGTTTTGTTCCGAGTTTCAAAGGCTTTGTATGTGTTTCTTGAAGGCAGGTGTTCAATGGTCAAAAGAAGCGAGGATGGGGCTGCGGTCCCCGAGCCCGACGGCTTCAGCATGGGTGACATGCCGGGGATGGCCCATGAAAACAAAAGCTTGAGGCAACAACTGGCCGAAAAAGAGCAGGCGCTGCAGGTTCTGCAGGATGAGGCCAGACATTTGCGCAGTCTGGTGGCAGTTTCGACTGCCGGGATCAGTGACAGTGCGCATTTTTTGAACGGTATTGTCGAAAACATGCCCGTGTCGGTGCATCTGCTCTGCGTCAATGATGACTTCCGTGTGGTGAGCTGGAACAAAAAAGCTGAAATGCTGTTTGGCATCAGCCGCGACGATGCGCTGGGTCGCAGGCCGGATGAGCTTTGGCCGGACGAGGATGCTGGCCTTATGCATGCCGTCAATCTGGATCTGGCGGCTTCAGGTGTGGCGCAGGAGTTTGCCGACCTGCTGCATCCGACCCGAAACGGCGGGCCCATTCGCGTCAGGCTTCAGAAGGTGCCCCTGCGTGATGCTGGCGGCGCAGTAAGCCATATTCTGTGTACGGCTGAAGACATGACCGAACGGCTGGACAAGGAAGCCCGGTTGCGCCGTGGTGAGGCGCGTTATCGTGCAGTCGTTGCGGCCATGGGTGAGGCCATCATGGTGCGCGATGCGGAGGGCTGCATCATTGACTGCAACCTCAGCGCCCAGCGCATTCTGGGCAAAACGCTGGAGCAGATGCGGGGTACAGTCGTGGCCGCTCCCGAGTGGCAGTTGCTGCGTGAGGATGGCACCATGATGCCGCTTGAGGAGCAGCCTAACGTGGTTGCACGGCGCACCGGTTTGCCGCAGTCCGATGTGACTGTGTGCTATCGCAAGCCTGACGGCACGGATCTGTGGGCGCTTATCAATGTGCAGCCGCTCTTTGAAGCCAACAGCAAGATTCCGTCCGGGTTTGTCACCAGTCTTACCGATATCACCAAACGCAAGCTGGCAGAACTTGAGATTGTCAGGCTCAATATCGACCTTGAAAACCGGGTGTCACGGCGAACCGCCCAGTTGCTGGCGGCAAACCGCGAGCTGGAAGCGTTTTCCTATTCCGTGGCCCATGATTTGCGTTCGCCGCTGGGCACGATTGACGGTTTTTGCGCCCTGCTGCAAAAATCATTGCCAGCTGATGCCAACCCGCGCATGCAGCATTACATGGCGCGGATCCGCAGCGGGGTCAGCAACATGGGTGAACTCACCAATGGACTGCTGTCACTGGCAAAACTCTCACGTACCAGCCTGAATTGGGAAACCGTGGATTTGAGTGCCGATGCCGCGAAAATCATCAATGAATTGTCGGAAAAGGACAGTACACGTCTGGTGCAGGCCAATATTGAGCCTGAGCTGCTGGTGCGGGCAGACCGCTCGCTTTTGAACCAGGTGCTGCAGAACCTGATTGCCAATGCCTGGAAGTTTTCCTCAAAAAAACCAGGCATTGAAATAAGCATAGGTGCCCTGCGTGGTGGCGATCAGACTGTTTTTTTTGTCAGGGACAAGGGCGCTGGTTTCGACATGGCTTACGTCGACAAGCTGTTCGGTACTTTCCAGCGCCTGCACTCGCCCCAGGAGTTTGTTGGCAGCGGTATTGGTCTGGCCACAGTGGAGCGGATCATTGTGCGCCATGGCGGAAAAATTTGGGCCGAATCAGTGCTGGGCGAAGGGAGTACATTTTTCTTTACGCTGGGCGGCGAGCAGCAAAATACGCCGCACGATGATCTCAAACCCATTGAGGAGCCTGGAAAAACCTCGCTGCGGATCCGCACAACGGATATTTTTGGCAACCTTACGGTAGCGGCCCCGGTCTTTGATACGCAAAAAATCATCAGCAGCGACAACGATGCCTTTTTCGCTGGGGAAAGGCAGTTCAGCAATGCATTCGAGCATTCCCCTATAGGTATGGCGCTGGTCGGGCTGGATTCGAGGCGCCTGCGCGTGAACAGTGCTTTTTGCCGCATGCTCGGTTATTCCGAGGCTGAGATGCTGGCTCGCACCGTGCTTGATGTGACACATCCTGAAGACATGCACTGGGACCTGCAGCAGCGCAAGCGCGCACTGGCCGGAGAAATTGAAACCTACCAGTGGGAAAAGCGCTACATCCATCAGTCCGGTCGCACGGTCTGGGCCTACCTGACCTGCTCGCTGGTGCGTGATGCGGACCGCAAGCCGCTGCACTTTATCTCGCAGGTTCTGGATATCACCGAACGCAAACGGATAGAGCAGACCCTGCGTGAGAGTGAAGAGCGTTTTCGTGCACTGACGGCGCTGTCCTCAGACTGGTACTGGGAGCAGGACGAGCAATTCCGTTTTATTGAGGTGTCTGCACAAGGCCAGAGCAATGATGACAAGGGCACGGCTCTGGCGCGTTTCCTGATCGGCAAAAAACCCTGGGAACTGCAATACGACAATATGGACCAGCAGGCCTGGGCTTCTCACAAGGCCATGCATGAGAGTCACCAGCCTTTTAAAAACCTTGAAATGACACGTTTGGGGAAGGACGGTGCCCTGCATTACTTCAATATCAGTGCGCTGCCCATGTTCGACGCGACAGGCCGTTTTACCGGCTACCGGGGCGTCGGGCGCAACGTCACCGAAATCCGCCGAATGACTGAAGCGCTGCGAAAAAGCGAAGCCCAGCTGCGCCAGATCACCGATACCGTGCCAGCCATGATTGCCTATGTGGATTCAGGCCACCGTTTTCGTTTTCACAACCGTGCTTATGAAGAGGTTTTTGGCCTGCTCCAAGCTGAAATTGATGGTCAGCACATGCGGGCGGTGCTTGGTGCAGAGTTGTATGAAACACTGCGCGACAAGGTGGACGATGTGTTATCAGGCTACCCGGTGAGTTACGAAAGAACCCAGAAAACTGCACGCGGTGACTACCGTGACTACGCCGTCAATTATTTTCCGCGTTATGGTGATGGTGAAGAAGACGGGCAGGTCATAGGTTTTTATTCGCTGGCAACCGACATCACCGAAATCCGGCGGATTGACCGCCTTAAAAGCGAATTCATCGCCACCGTCAGCCATGAAGTCCGGCCCTTGCTGACCAGCATCCGCAACTCCCTGGACCGCATCTGCCTGAGCCACAGCCTCTTGCCTGCCGCTATCAGCGTGGCCGCAGAGGAGGCGCAAAACGATTCCGAACGCCTGATTCGCCTGATCAACGACATGCTGGAGATAGAGAAAATACGCTCGGGCAAGGCAGCGGCCAGTTTTAACTGAGGTGCGAGGTTTCAGTCATAGGTTGCTGGCTGTTCACCTCCACTTCACAATTCTCCAAGCACCTCAAACTCGCCTCACACACTTTCCACAAACTCCCTTTCATCCGTAAAACTGAAAGGAAAAAAGTGAAAGTCAAACTTGTCTCGATAGCGCTGGTGCTGCTTTTGCTGGTGGTGGGGCTGATGCAGATCAGCGGGGTGGTGCAGGACCGGCAGACATACCGGCAGATTGCGATTGAAAGTGTCGCCAAAAGCCTGGCCGGGCCACAGACGCTGACCGGGCCGCTGATTCACCGGGCCTGTACCGAGGAGTGGGATATTGCGTTGCCTGACAAACGGGTACAGACGGAAAGACGCGAGTTTCATCTGACGCTGGCACCAGCGTCGTTGACAGTGCGGGGCGGCAGCCAGCTGGAGGCGCGGGCCAGGGGGCTGCACGCGACCCAGGCTTTTAACCTCAAGGCAAGCTTGCTGGCGCAGTGGCCTGACCTTGCTGCACTGCAGCCAGTGGCAGAACACAGCGGCTCGCGCATCAATTGTGGTCAGCCACTGTTGATGCTTTCAGTTTCGGATGCGCGCGGCATACGGCATGCCGGTTTGAAGCTAGGCGCGCAGACCTTGCCGCTTAAACCCGGTACGTTTTACGGCACTTACCCGCGAGGCGTACATGCCGCGCTGCCTGCTGCACTGGTGATGACTGAGCCACTGGAAGCTGTGCTGGAACTGGAACTGGTCGGCACCGAACAGC
Source organism: Pseudomonadota bacterium (assembly GCA_040384925.1). GTDB lineage: Bacteria > Pseudomonadota > Gammaproteobacteria > Burkholderiales > Burkholderiaceae_C > Polaromonas. The sequence goes on from JAZKIK010000377.1 coordinate 5,499, forward strand.
TGGCCATCGTGCCCATGGGCAGCGACACCCAGGTTAATCTGACGTCGAACTGGCCACATCCGAGTTTTGGCGGTCAGTTTTTGCCGGTGGAACGCAAGGTCACAGATGAGGGTTTTGAAGCCAGCTGGCGCATTTCGTCGCTCGCCAGCACGGCGCAGCAGGACGTGGCGAATAAAAAGGAAGGTGCCGAAACCCTGAACGTGACTTTTGTTGACCCCGGCAACACCTATGCACTGAGCGACCGGGCCACCAAATACGGCCTGCTGTTCATCGGGCTGACTTTTCTGGCCGTCGGGCTTTTCGAGTTCATGAAGTCGTTGCGCGTTCACCCGGTGCAATACCTGCTGGCCGGCAGCGCGGTGTGCATCTTCTTTTTGCTGCTGGTCAGCCTGTCCGAACACATGCCGTTTGGAATGGCTTATGGCGCGGCAGCGGCCGCCTGTGTGCTTCTGCTGACCTATTACGCTTGTTACATGCTTAAGAGCTGGTCGCGCGGCCTGCCTTTTGGCCTGGGCATTGCGGCGCTGTACGGCATGCTGTTTGTGTTGCTGCAGATGGAGCAGACTGCGCTGGTGCTGGGCGCGATCACGTTGTTTGTGGTGCTGGCAGCGGTGATGTTGATGACACGACGGGTGGACTGGTATGCACGTTTTGAGCAGAACGGCGACGCGGGTGGGGCTGGTGGTCCGGGCAAGAAACCGCCCACATCAGGTGGGAATGGCGGCACGCCGGGCAATGTATTTGCCGGGGCTGCCGTCAAGTCCAGCGCCCGGTTTTGCGATTGACCCGCTAAAACCGCAGGGTGACGCGCAAACCCGGCCCGGCGTTGGCCACTTCCATGCTTCCGCCATGCAAAACCATGATCTGCCTGACGATGGCCAGGCCCAGGCCCGAACCTTTGGTGGTCGGCGTTCCGGGGTAATCGGGCCGGGCGGTTGAAAAAAAGCGTTCACCCAGGCGTGGCAGGGCATAGTCTGCCGCACCAGGGCCAAAGTCACGCACCGACACCTTGCCCGCGCCTGCTTCAATCACGATGCTGGAGCCGGGCGGCGCGAATGACCTGGCATTTTCCAGCAGATTGCCCAGGGCCAGCGCCAGCAAGGCGGGTTCTGCATCAATGCTGGCGTCTGGTGGATTGATCATGATTTCAATAGGGTGCCGAGCCAGTTGTGCTGACACAGCTGGCATAAAGGACCTTAAAAAAACGCTCCACTGCAGGTGTTCGGTTTGCAGGCCGCCGTGGCGCCGCTCCAGCCGGCTCAGGGCCAGCATCTTGTCCACCATGGCTTGCAGGCGTTCGGTTTGTGCCAGTACCAGGCCGGCAAATTCATGCCGGTCGGCTTCCTGCAATTCGTCCTGAAGCAGCTCGCCCGCACCACGAATCGCCGCCAGCGGGCTTTTCAGTTCATGTGTCAGCGCCAGAACATAGGCTTCCATGTATTCATGGCCCTCAAGTTTCAGCCGCATGGTGTCCATGGCGACTGCCAGCTCGCCCAGCTCGCCCGGCACCTGCGGCACCGCCGGGCGTTCACCCTGGCCCACGGCCTGGGCGTAGTGCCGCAGTTTGCGAATGCTCCACACCACCCACAAGGTCACGGCCACACCAATGACCAGCGACAGTGCCAGCAGCAACAGGCCGTTGAGAAAGATCTTGCGTTCGGCGCGGTCAATAAAAGCCTGGATGGTGGCCATGGGTTTGGCCACGGTCAGCACACCAATGACTTTTCCATCGCGCTCTACCGGTGCGGCCACATACATGACTGCCGTGCGGTCATCGTTTTGCACCTCGCGTGTGGCGCGGGCACCGTATTCACCGCGCAAGGTGCGGGCAACGTCACGCCACTGTGAATAGTCCTTGCCGGTCGCGACATTTTCAGAGTCAAACAGCACGGTGCCGCGTGCGTCTGTCACATAAACCCGAAAATCCAGCGACTGTTTGGCCAGCCCCCAGATCTGTGCACCCACAGGCCGCTGTGCGTAATTTTTGACTTGCGCCGCAAAGCGGCCGCTGCCCATGCGGCCCGCCGCCAGGTCATCACTGGCCAGCTCGGCCAGGATGTTGGCGGTATCAACCAGCATGTCTTCCATCACCTCCCGTACGCTGGGTTTGACTTCGGTCAGGAACACACGCAGCACAAAAAATGCAGCCAAGCCGGTGACAAGGAAGAAACCGAACAGCAGGCGAATGCCTAGTCGCATGGGGTTATTGCTCGCACTGGTTTTTGCAGCGTAGGGCAAAAAGCTCGCGCGAGTGTTTCCAGTCTGTTCAAGCGGACGCCGCGGAACCGGCTTTGCCGGGCCGCAAGCGTCGCCCCCTGCAAGGGGGAGGAGGCGAAGCCTCCATGGGGGTGTTCAATCAATTCCATAACCCATGCCGCGATGGGTGACTATGAACTCTTTGTCCGGAGCGACCTGTTGCAGTTTTGCCCGCAAGGTCTTGATATGTGTATCCACCGTGCGATCCGTGCTGTCCGAGTCAGCGCCCCACACCGCACCGAGCAAATCGTCACGCGAACGGATGCGGCCACGGTGTTGAAGCAAATCAGCAAGCAAGCCATATTCACGCCGCGTCAGGTCCAGCGTCTGGCCTTGCAGGCGAATGCGTTGACCGGCCAGGTCAATCTCGAAAGGACTGTTTGGCCGGCTCTCTGGCGCGGCAACTGGTTTCATGCGCGAACGCCGTATCATGCTGCGCACCCGCGCCAGCAGCTCACGCGGGCTGAAGGGTTTGCTCACGTAGTCGTCGGCACCCAGTTCCAGCCCCAGAACACGGTCGATTTCTTCGCCGTGGGCGCTGAGCATCAACACAGGCAGGCTTCCTGAAGCGCGCACCTCGCGGCACAAGTCCAGCCCACTGCCATCAGGCAGGCCTACATCCAGAATCAGCACATCAGGCTTTTTCAGGCTTAACTGGCGGCGCGCGTCGCCCAGCAGCAGGCAATGGGTGACCAGCAGGCCGTCGCGCTCCAGTGTGTAGATGATGGTCCGGGCGATGGCGGGGTCGTCTTCGACCAGCAGGACAAGTTCACCGGCCATGTACAGGCTAACTGCCCAGCAGCACGGGGAACAGCTTGACCAGTCCGCCAGCCATCACTTCTACCGCAAGCGCTGCCAGAATCAGCCCCATCAGCCGGGTCATGACATTGATGCCGGTTTTGCCAAGCAGACGCGAGATCGGCTCTGCCAGTGAAAAGCAGATGGCGGTGACCAGGCCAATCACGATGCCGTAGCCGACCAGTGTGGTCAGCTGCAGCACGGTTTTGGCTTTTTCCGCATAAATAACCACAGTGGACATCGTGGCCGGGCCGGTCAGCAGCGGAATCGTCAGCGGCACCACGGCAATGCTGGCACCGCGTGCGGCCTTGGCGGCGCCGTCTTCCATCTCATTGGTCTGCGGTTTGGCTTCGGCTGGCTGGGCGTTCAGCATGTTCATCGAGCTGATCAGCAGCAGCATGCCGCCACCGACCTGAAAACTCGCCAGTGAGATGCTGAAAAACTCAAGAATCTGCAGCCCCAGCAAGGCGCTGGTTGCAATCACCACAAAAGCACTGAAGGACGCTACCAGCACCGTGCGGCGGCGCTGCTCGTCTGAAAAGTCCTGTGTGTAGTGGATAAAAAACGGCACGATGGCCAGGGGGTTGACGATGGCCAGCAGCGTGACCAGGGGTTTGAAATCCATATCTACCTTCCTCCAGAAACATCCAGCAAAGCGCCGGTTGTATATGTTGAACTGTCACTCAGCAGCCACATGATGGCTTTCGCTACCTCCGTCGCTGTGCCCGGCCTTTTCATCGGCAACTGCGGTGTCAGGTCACGCACGCGGTCAGGCAGGCCGCCCGAGGCGTGGATTTCGGTTTCAATAATGCCGGGCCGCACCGCGTTGACGCGTATGCCTTCGGCGGCAACTTCCTTGGCCAGGCCCATCGTGAAAGTGTCAATTGCACCCTTGGCTGCCGCGTAATCCACATACTGACCAGGTGAGCCAATACGGGCTGCGGCGCTCGACACATTCACAATCGCCCCACCAGCACCGCCGTAACGGGTGCTCATGCGTTTGACGGCCTCACGTGCGCACATGAAAGAGCCAAACACATTGACCTCAAACATGCGCTGCAAGCGCGCCAGGCTCATGCCGTCCACCCGGCTGGTCTGGTCAACCACACCCGCGTTGTTGACCAAAGCCGTCAACCGACCAAATTTGGCATCGATTTTTTCAAACATGGCCAGCACCTCGGCCTCTTTGGCCACATCGGCCTTGACCGCCATGGCCTGGCCGCCGCTGGCACGAATCTGCCGCACCACTTCATCAGCGGCCAAGGAATTGGCGGTGTAGTTGACGGCCACAGCATAGGCCTGGCTGGCTGCCAGCAAGGCGGTGGCCGCGCCTATGCCGCGTGAGCCACCGGTAATCAAAACAACTTTGGACAAATCCCGTCTCCTGCAAAAAGGTCAGAAAGCATGCTTGCCTGCATCTCCGGCCTTCAGGCAGGGGAAGATCATCGTCTTTTAAGTCAGGCACACAAGCATAGCCTTGCATTGAGCGGATGCGGGGTAAAAAACGCCTCGATTCTGCGGGCGGCCTTGTGGCCGGCCCTCGCACAGCTCAAACCAGTGACACGCGGCCAGTCGCCAGATCGTAAATGCCGCCAACCACCTTGATGGTCTTGTTCTGGGTCAGTCCAGCCAGAACCGGTGCCGAACCGGTGATGCGCTCCACGTTGTGAATGACGTTTTGTTTGATGGCGGCGGGCAGCAGCGCCTCAGGGCTTGATTGCCTGGCTTTTTCCACGGCGGGCTTGATGGCATCAATCAGACCGGGCAAATGGCCGGGCAGAACGATGTTCTCCTTGAGCACCTTGATGGCTGCATCCACCGCGCCACAGTTGCTGTGGCCCAGCACCATCACCAGCGGCACCCCGAGAAAGCTGACGGCATATTCCAGGCTGGCCAGGCCATCGTCATTGACGATGTTGCCAGCCACACGGACAACAAATACATCGCCCAGGCTCTGGTCAAATGCCAGCTCGGGTGCAACCCTGGAATCGGCGCAACTCAAGATGGCCACTATGGGTTTTTGGGTTTTGGTCCGTGCCACACGCCCGGCTGAAAAATCCCGCTGCACTGGCTTGTTGGAAACGTAGCGCTCATTGCCCTGCATCAGCCGCTTGAGTGCCGCGTCACCGCCTATGGCGTTGTCTGGCACGGCTGCGTTGGCAAACGGACTCAAGGTGCCTGCAATCAGCGTGGTCATGCTGGCCAGCATCAGCCGCCGGCGGGAGTCCGGGAGAATTTTTGGGGCGAAACAATTGCATTCTGTCGTCATATCCTGTCCCTGGTTGAATCAAAGTCAAAGCCCGACGATTACGGGGTCGGGTAACACCGTTGATCCCCATAGTTGTAACATTTTGCGAGACTTTGGCAAAGGGAAATTCCGAATGCCTGGCCACGTGCCAAACCCCTGTGGTTTTGCGGGGAAAACCAAACCCGTGTACAAACCGGGCTGGACACAACAGTGGACTGATCAGTCTTTAATTCAGCCTGCGTCCCGCACAGCCGCTGCCAGGGCCAAAAACCATCAGGAGACAAACATGGGCAAAACCATTGACTATTTTTTCACCCCGCAAAGTCCGTGGACCTATCTGGGCCACCAGCGTTTTGTCGCTATCGCCGAGGCCGCCGGTGCGACGGTGCGGGTTTTGCCGGTGGATTACGGCAAGGTGTTTCCGGCCTCGGGCGGTTTGCCCCTGGCCAAACGGGCACCGCAGCGCCAGGCTTATCGTCTGGTGGAGCTCAAACGCTTTTCAGAACACCTGAACATTCCGCTG
>JAZKIK010000377.1:11333-14045 GCA_040384925.1 Pseudomonadota bacterium
TAGCTGGTGACGACGCATCGCGCCTCATCATCATGGTGGGCCAGCAAGACGGCGCGCCAGCTGCACTCAAGTTGAGCGGCGCGATTTTCAGCGCCGTCTGGGCGCAGGAGCGCAATATTGCTGATGCGGCCACCCTGGCCGACATCCTTTCAGAGTGCGGCCTGGACCTTGCCCGACTTGAGCAGTCTCGCGCACCAGAGGTGCAACAGCGTTACGAAGCCATCACCCAACAAGCCATGGACGCAGGTGTTTTTGGCGCGCCCAGTTATGTTGTGGACGGCGAGATTTTCTGGGGCCAGGACAGGCTGGACTTTCTGGAAAAGGCAATGGCGTCCTGACGCGCTCTGCGTAAACTCCAGCCCATGTCCACTACCACCGGGTCCTGATGAAACTGCTTGTGATCTTGTTGCTGGTGCTGTTTTTTGTGGCACTGCTGGGCGCTCGTCCCGTCAGTGGCGGGGCTGGGGCGCGCCAGTCAACCCGCAGCAACTGGCTGACTTCATTGACAATTCTGGTGCTGCGCATCACACGCGGTGGTCTGGCGCTGGTCACCGTGCTGTCGGTTTTTATGGCTTTCAGGTTGCTGCTGGTGTCTGGCGTGAGTGTCCATACCCAGGCCCACCAGGCCAATACGCTGGCCTGGTGGGTATTTGCCGGCATGGCGGCCGGCACGGCGGCACTGTTTTATTTTCTGTTCTGGACACTGCGCAGGATACGCCAGCGTGTCAACCAGATGCACGCCGAACGCAGTCACTCCAGTCGCCCGCTGCTGGCCGGGAACTGGTCTTTCTGAGTTTTTCAGTCATATCTTGTATAAATCTTCAATCCAAAAGGACATCACCATGGGTCAATTCATCAATCTCACAGCCGCTGACGGCAATGTTTTCCCTGCCTACGTGGCGCAGCCCGAAGGCACACCGCGCGCTGCCGTGGTCGTGCTGCAGGAGATTTTTGGCGTCAACTCCCACATCCGTGCCGTGACCGACCGTTTTGCCGCCCAGGGTTACCTGGCTGTCGCGCCCGCCACCTTTGAACGGGTGCAGCCCGGTGTGGAACTCGGATACACAGAGGCCGACATGGGCACCGGTTTTGGTTTCAAAACAGCGGTTGAAGCGCTGTCCGGCGATGGCGTGATGCCCGACATACAGGCCGCAATTGACTACGCCGCCCAGACCAGCGGCGGCAAGGTCGGCATCATTGGTTTTTGCTGGGGTGGCCTGCTGACCTGGCGTGCTGCCTGCAATCTGACTGGCCTGAGTGCTGCCGTGCCCTACTATGGTGGAGGCATCACCGGCGAAGCTGAAGTTGCCCGCTCGCCAAAGTGCCCGGTCCTGGCCCATTTTGGCGACCAGGACCACTGGATTCCACTCGAAGGTGTCGAGGTCTTCAAAAAGGCGCACCCCGAAGTCGAAGTCCATGTGTATGCTGCCAACCACGGTTTTAACTGCGACCAGCGCGGCTCCTATAACGAAGCCGCCGCCAACACCGCGCGTGAGCGTTCACTGGCTTTTCTGGCCGACAAACTGGGTTAAAACCATGTCCAAAGCTGCCAGTTTCAGGTTATTCATGCCTGTTGCCCAGGCGCAGTGGGCGCTGGCAGCCATTGTTTTGATGGCGTTTGGGGTGTCAGTTCATGCCGCCGACTACACCGGCCCGCTGTTTGATGCCCATCTGCATTACAACGAAGAAGCCTGGAACGGAAAGCTGGGGCCCCATTCGCCAACAGATGTGCTGGCCAGAATGCAGCGCAACGGCATCAAGGCCATCGTTTCCAATTCGCGTCCCAACGATGGCACCAAGATCCTGGCCAGCCTGCCCGAAACCCGCAAGGCAGGCGTAGCCGTCGTGCCGTTTATTCGCCTGTACCGCAACCGCGCCGACTATGACAACTGGTTCAGGGACGACACCATCTACGACATGGTGTTGGCCGAGTTTGCCAAAGGTGTCGGCGGCGACCAGGCCGGGCCGTACAGGGGCATAGGCGAATTCCACCTGTATGACAGCGCAAATGCCACCCAGCCCGTCGCCAGAAAACTGATGGCTTTTGCCGAAGACAAAAACCTCGCCGTGCTGGCCCATGTTGACGACGCCGCGATTGACCTGCTGATGGCCAACACCCCGTCAAAAGGCCAGAAAATCCGTTTGATCTGGGCCCACACCGGCATAGGCGGCGCACCTGTCGCCAGGGTTGACGCCTTGTTGGCCAAATACCCGCTGTTGATGGGCGAGCTGTCCTATCGCCCCGGTTTGACATGTGCAGATGGCAAACTTTGCCCTGAGTGGCGAGCATTGCTTCTTAAATACCCTGGCCGGTTCTTAATAGGCTCCGACACCTGGGTGGTTCAGCGCTGGCTGTATTACGACGATCTGATGAAAGGCTACCGCACCTGGCTGGGTGATTTGCCGCCTGAAGTGGCGAGGCAGATTGCATGGAACAATGCGGCGGGAATCTTTGGTGTTACGGAGAAATAGCGCTCTACGGATCGCTGCAACATTCAAGCAGGGGCCGCAGAACCGGCTTAGCCGGGCTGCAGGCGCAGCGGCCCCCTCGGGGGCAGGGAGCTACACGAAGTGAGCGACCGTGGGGGCTCTATCCTTTTCAAGCAGGGGCCGCAGAACCGGCTTCGCCGGGCCACAGGCGTAGCGGCGCCCTCGGGGGGCAGGGAGTTACACGCAGTGAACGACCGTGGGGACGGCCCCCTTCAAGCAGGG
>JAZKIK010000378.1:0-10151 GCA_040384925.1 Pseudomonadota bacterium
GAAAAAACCTCGCGGCAGGGCAAGTCCATGGTCGGGTTCTCATGGCTGTTGCCAGTCAGCTCCAGCAGCCGGTGTTCTGTCATGCCGTACACCAGATGGCCGATATTGGCCCAGTATTGCGTGCCGGCGCACATGGCGCAGGGTTCGGCCGTGGTGACCAGGGTGCAGTCCCACAGATAGTCGGGGCTGAAGTTCAGGGTAGCAGTGCGGGCCAGCACGGCTTCGGCATGGTTGACGGCATCCACATTGCCTTGTTCAGCCAGCACGGTTTCACCATCAGGTGCCACCAGGATTGCACCAAATGGGTGCCGCCCCAAAGACAGCGCGCGTTTTGCCACCGCATTGGCGCGCTGCAGGTGTCGCAGGGTTTGCTCAGGGCTCATGTTGCAAATGAAATGGACAAGACGGATTTTTCAAGTAACAGCGCTGAACCGGCTTTGCCGGGCAGCAGGTGTTGCCCCCTGCAAGGGGGGAGGCGAAAGGACACGAAGTGCGTGCAGACACGGGGGTGTGCCTAGCCCTGAGATCCGCGGTGCGCCCAGCCGGTTGTGCGTTTTTCAATGATGCTGAACAGTTCATACATCACCATGGCCATGGCACCGACCACCACCAGACCGGCAAAAGCCAGGCCCATCTGCATGGACGAGCCGGCTGAAATCAGCAGGTAACCAATGCCTTCGTTGGCGGCCGTCATCTCTGACACTGTCGTGCCGACAAAAGCCAGCGTGATCGCCACCTTGAGGGAGCCGTAAAAGTAGGGCATGGAGCGCGGCAGGCCGACTTTTATCAATACGTCCCAGCGTTTGGCGCCCAACACACGCAACACGTCTTCCAGTTCCGGCTCCAGCGTGGCAAGACCCGTGGCGATGTTGACCATGATGGGGAAAAAGCAGATCAAAAACGCCGTCAGGATGGCCGGACCCACACCAATGCCAAACCACACCACCAGAATCGGAACAAAAGCGGCTTTGGGCAGGGCGTTGAAGGCCGTCATCAGCGGGTAAACCGCAGCATAAGCCAGGCGTGAACTGCCAATCACAAAACCCAGCAGCACCCCCACCACAATTGCAATGCCAAAACCCACCATGGTCACCCAGAAGGTGCGCCAGGCATGGCCGGCAATGATGGCCTTGAACTCCCAGAACTGCGTCCAGATGCGCCAGGGGCTGGGGAAGATGAATTCCGAAATATCAAAAGCCGAGCAGATGACTTGCCAGAACACCAGCACAAAAAGCAAAAGCAGCCAGGGCGACCACAGTTCAAGCTGTTTTTTATTCATGATGCAATTCTTGATTATGGGGTGGTGAGGGGCGTGGTTTTTCGCAGCGCGCCAATGTGCCCACGCAGCTCATGCACGATGTCTGAAAACTCCTTGGTATAGGTTGTTTCCAGTTCACGCGGGCGCGGCAGGTCGATATGCCGCTTGACAACAAAACGCCCAGGGCTTTTGCTCATCACATACACGGTGTCAGCCAGAAACACCGACTCGCGCAGGTCGTGTGTGACCAGAATCACGTTGAACTGCTGCTCGGTCCACAGATCACGCAGAATGCACCACAACTCTTCCCGCGTGAAGGCGTCCAGCGCGCCAAAAGGCTCGTCCAGCAGCAGCATCTTGGGTTCATGAATCAGCGCCCTGCAGATGCTGGCGCGCTGCTGCATGCCGCCTGACAGTTGCCAGGGAAACTTGTCTTCATATCCTGCAAGTCCGACCTTTTGCAGCAGTTTGCGCGCACGTTCTTCATATTCCTTGCGCTTTTGCTTGAAGTTGCTGCGAAAGGGCTCAACGATTTCAAGCGGCAGCAAGACGTTGTCAACCGTGGTGCGCCAGGGCAACAGGGACGGTGCCTGAAACGACATGCCCGAAATCTTGAGCGGGCCGGTCACCGGCTGCTGGTCAATGATGATCTTGCCCATGGACGGCATTTTCAGGCCGGTGGTCAGTTTCATGAAGGTGGATTTGCCGCAACCGGAAGGTCCGACGATGGCGATGAATTCGCCACGCTTGACCTTCAGGTCAATGGCTTCGACCGCAAAGTGATTTTGTTTGAGCAACTGCTCGTTGTAGGCCAGCCAGACGTCCTGGAAGTCTACAAACCACGCCTCGGGTGTTTCTTGCATGCTTTTGTCCATCAAATTGGCAGATTGCGCAGGTGCTGCGGGTATGGCTGACCATCAACAGGCTAGCCAGCCAGCCAGTGGGCGATCTTTTCATGATCGCCCCTGGGCCATCATTTTTTCGGCAGCACGTTCAGCTCGGCCTTGCTGGGCAGATAAGACGCGTTCCACACGGCATCCGGATTCACCCTGGTTTTGGTGTTGAAGGCATCTGACACCTGGGACGCCATCAGGGTCAGGCGTGGGCCGTTGACCTGGCCAAAACCTTCGGCGCGGGCGTTGGGGCTGTTGATGACTGTGTCAATCGCCAGCTTGAGGCGGCGGGTTTCCAGCTCGACATTGACAATGCCGTCACGTGCCTTGACGTCGGCAATTGCGGCCGAAGGATTGGCAATCACGTCTTTCACCCCTTTGGTAAAGGCTGCCAGAAAGGCTTTGACTGCGGCCGGATTTTCCTTGAGGATTTTTGGCGAGGCAATGATGGCGTTGCCATACAGTTTGACGCCGTAATCAGGGTAGGGCAGCACCACCACATCTTCAGCCTTGACGCCACGCGCTTCCAGATTGAGCAGCGAGGTGAAGGTAAAACCGGTGATGGCGTCAATGTCGCCGCGCACCAGCATGGTTTCACGCAGTGGCGGGTCCATGGCTGTCCAGGTCACGCCGCTGACCTGATTGGCCTTGGCAAAAATCGGGAAAGCACGACGGCCCGCATCAAAAACCGGAGCACCCAGCTTTTTGCCATTCAGGTCGGCAGGGGTCTTGATGCCGGACTTTTTCAGCGCCATGACCGACGCCGGTGTGTCGTTGTAAACCATCATGATGGCGACCGGCTTGTTAGGCGCATCCGGGTTGTTGGCATGGAATTCCATCAAGGCCGCCAGGTCGGCAAAACCAATGTCATACGCGCCAGAGGCCACGCGGGTCACTGTGCCACCCGAGCCGTTGCCGGCGTCAACGGCCACATCCAGTTTGGCTTCCTTGAAATAACCCTTGGCTACCGGTGTCAAAAACAAGGCTGACGGGCCTTCAAAACGCCAGTCGAGCTGGAATTTGATGGGTGTGGTCTGGGCCTGGGCGGCGCTGAAGGCTGTGAGCATCAGAACGGCACTGGTGAATTTGCAGGCCAGAGGCAAGAAAGGCATCAAGGAATTTTTCATGAGGTTTTGCTGTGAGTGATTCAAATGTTATGACGGGCAAGGCTTGTCATCATTTCATTTTGACCTGATTAACTACCTGCATCTGACCATAAAACTGTCATCCCGGACTCGATCCGGGATCCATCCCCTGCGGCCTTGGCTGCACGATGCGAGGTCATGGATTGCGGATCGAGTCCGGGATGACAGGCTGTCTTGCCATGAGTGGAAAGTAAAACGCGGTCAAGCTGATGGCAAGCAAAGCAATAACAGTGCCGAATTGCCATTTTTGACTGAGTCAAGTCCAGTGTACTTTTTTTTGTAATCTATTTTTCTTACACCATCTTATTGTCCATGTCTGTTCGATAAGTCACATACAAGAGATATCCAAATGTGGTTTTGTTGTTTTTTATGTGTATCTAGTTGTTTTTTGTTGTTTTTTGTAATGAAAGGTATTTTGAAACGCTGGAAAATCAGCTGTCGGATCAGGGTTTTTGGGTACCTGGAGTTTGCAGTCAGCATGCCAGCTCACTGGGCCTGCTTGGGATCAGTCATGTCAATTAAGCTTGATAAAAGCATCTATAAAGTGCTTTTTAGCCGACATAAAGCGGATTTTCGACCTTCCGGCTTTTCGTCTACCCGGCTGCGGCGTGCCTGAAATGTGTCCGTTTGTGCGTATTTTTCGAACCGCGTTCAATATTTTCGTGCGCTTTCGTCATGACTTGACCAATAGTTGCCATCGCATCTAAAGTCAAATTCAAGTTCGATCCATACCTATGGTGCGCCGCACCATGGTCTGTGTCAGTCACCATCAATGGAAGTTTTGCATTTTATGGACACACATTCTTTTCAAGTCCGGCGGCGTTTTTTGTCGGCAACAGCTGCTTCGCTGGGACTTGCTGCCTTGGCAGGTGCTGGCGCTGGTTTTGCACAGCCAGTGCCCGCCGCGAAAAAGACCCCCGCCACTTCCGGTAACGCAAGCACCACTACCGGCACATGGCGGCTGGTCGTCAATGAGGCGGTGACAGGTGAAACCAACACCTTTGTGCTGACGAGCAGATACCGGTCCTTGACCGAATTTCTGGACAGCCAGCTCAAGAGTGTTTCTGTGACGGTTGAGCCCATCGTGGACATCAAGCGTTTCATGACCGTGGCACAGGCTGCCAGCAAGCCTGAGCTGGTGTTTGGCAAATCAGTCAACCAGCTCGCAAAACTGGTGCGCGACAACGGCTACCAGCCGATTGTCAAACGCGCAGACCCCTACAAGGCGGCTTTTATCGTGGCCAAGGAGTCGCCCTTCAAAAACCTGGCAGATGCCGCCAGCGCCAAGATCATCATGCCTGATCTATTGGCTGCGACCACGGCCGTTGCCCTGGCCGAAATGCGCCAGCAAAAAATACCGACCGGCCGCGTTACCCATGTGAAGTTTCAGGAAGAGGTGGCCCAGATGGTGAAACTCGGGCTGGGGCAGGTTGGCGTGGTCAACCCGACGATTGCCAAAAAGTGGGTGGAAGACGGCGGCCGGGTGCTTGCAGAGACACAACCCGTCGTCAATTGGTCATTGCTGGCCTCGCCAGCTGTGTCTGCCGAGCAGGTTCAGCTGATGCGCGAAGCCCTGCTTGGCAGTAGTCCTGAAGCGGCGGCTGTGCTGACTTCAATCGGGGTCAAGTCGTGGGCCAAGGCAGAGCCCGCCGATTACATCAATTTGTTGACTTACACCAGGGAGTAAAGATGAAACGAGTGGGTAAAATTTTTGGCGTTGGAGCACTGTCGGACCGGCTTGGTCGGCCTGCCAGGGCGGCGAGCCTGGCAGTATTGGTTCTTGCTGCTTTTTGCCTCCCCGGCCAGGCAGGCGCACAGGACAAGGTGCTGCCCCCGGCCAAGGTGCTGCAGGCCGCTGCAGACATTGCGGGTGAGCTTGGCAAGGCTTGTCCGCTGGTGCCCGCCGGCGATATTGCAGCCTACAACGCTTGTCGCCAGGCCCTGTTCGGCAAAAGCCAGTTGCGTTCCCATTTACCCGCCTTTCTGATGTGGGGCCGGCAGAGCAAGGTGCCCAATGCCACGCTTCGCCAGACCAATCTGACGCAGTTTGCACCCGATGTCTGGACCAGCATGTATGCGCCCTTGTTCATGTTCAACGGTAAACACACGGTGGAGTGGGTGGCAGACGAAAAAATGTTTCTGGTCCGGCTGGAAGCGGCTTTTCGCAACCGTTTGCCTGCCGGACAGTTTCCTTACCCGTTCTGGCATGACGATGCCAAATGGTCGATGTATGAAAATGCCAACGCCCTGATGTTGTGGATACAGCCTGAAACGGCTCTGATCCGGGCGGCGCAGTTCACCGACCAGGCACCCACACCCATGCTGCAGGCCGTGACGACCGTCAAACACGAAAAATACAAGGGGCCATGGTTATGGACTGACGACCAAGGCAAAACCCAGCCTGCCGTGACGCTGTTTGACGGTATCTACCGGGCCGACAACCCCTACGTCAATACCATGGACAAACGTTATCGTGACCTGGCAGTGCAATTACGTGAATCCCAGTGTGTGAACTGCCACGTACCCAACAACCCGGACAAAATGAGCCGTCTGGTGCTGCTGTCAACACCGGCCCATGCTGCAGGGGAGGTTGATCGCCTGATCAAGTCTGTACGTGAAGACCGCATGCCCATGGATGAGTTCAGGCTCAGTTACGCGCTGTCGGACGAAAACAAAAAATGGCTGCTTGAAAGCGCGATGGCCTTCAAGGAAACCGTGACGGCGGCCAGGCAGTGGGAAGAGCAGCAGGCCGCAAAAAAAGGCCTGACTGCCAGCAAATAAGCTTTTTGCTATAAAAATAGCAGAAAACTATGCCCGCTGCATATGTGCGGCGGGCTGGTTTTATGCATAAAAGGCGACTTTTTCTGAAGTCAGCAAATCCAGCAACACCCGCGCAATGACTTTGGTCGCCCGCCTCAAGTCTTCCAGATCCAGGTGTTCGTCAGCCCGTTTGGCATTTGACTCCAGCACTGTGCGTGGACCAGCGCCGTAAATCACGCCCGGAATACCGGCTTCGGCATACAAACGCACATCGGTGTAAAGCGGTGTGCCCATGGCCGGGATTTTTGCGCCGAACAGGGCTTGGCCGTGGGTTTGAATCGCGTCAACCAGCGGCTGGTTGCCAGGCAGCGGGCGCATGGAATTGGCCAGCAGCAGGCGTTTGATATCCACCGTGATGCCGGGGCAGGCAGCGGCTGCGTCGGCAATCACCTGGCGTATGGCGGCTTCGACCTGTTGCGGGTTTTCTTCGGGAATCATGCGGCGGTCCAGCTTGAAGCTGACCTTGCCGGGCACCACATTGGTGTTGGTGCCGCCTTCAATGCGGCCCACATTGAGGTAAGGGTGTTTGATGCCCTCGACCTGCGAGCTGATCTGCTTGTAAAGCACGTTTTGCGCGTAAAGCGCGTTGAGAATGCTGACCGCACCCTGCAATGCGTCCACGCCGGTGTCCGGAATGGCCGCATGTGCCATCTTGCCATTGACGGTCACTTCCATTTGCAGGCAGCCGTTGTGGGCGGTAACCACCTCATATGAAAAACCGGCAGCAATCAGCAAATCAGGTTTTGTCAGGCCCTGGCGCAGCAGCCAGCCGGGGCCCAGTTCGCCGCCAAACTCTTCGTCATAGGTAAAGTGCAGCTCGACCTGGCCTTTGAGCGGCGCACCCAGCGCTTCAAGCGCCCTGACGGCGAAGGTAAAACTGGCAAAGTCGCCCTTGCTGACGGCGGTTGCGCGGCCATAAATCTTGCCGTCCCTGATCGCGCCACCGTAAGGGTCGTGGCTCCAGCCGTCGCCGGGCGGCACCACATCGCCATGGGCGTTGAGGGCGATGGTTTTGCCACCGTCGCTGTACTTGCGGCGCACGATCAGGTTGGTGATCGACTCCATGCCGTAGGCCTTGACCTCGGCTTCGGGTACGGCAAATTTTTCAGCCTCAAAACCAAAAATTTTCAGCAGTTCGGCAGTGCGCTCGGCGTGAGGCGCGTTGTTGCCTGGCGGGGTGTCGGTTGGAACCTGAACCAGTTGCTGCAAAAAACTGACTTCTTCGTCAAAGTGTGCATCAACCCAGCTGTCAAGTCTCTGGTAGTCGGCGGGGGAGGTCGGAACGGTCGCGGTGATTGAAGTCATTGTTTTTCTAAAACGTTTAGCCTTGGCTCAAGTCAAGCAGCAGATGGGTAAAAGCATCTATTGAAAGCTGAATGTCGTCGCTTGTCGTGCTTTCCAGCGGGTTGTGGCTGATGCCAGAGTTTTGCCCGCGCACAAACAGCATGGCCTGCGGCATGATCTTGTGGATTTTCATGGCGTCGTGGCCAGCGCCGCTGGGCATGGTGTGAAGCGGCACACCAAGCGGCAGCACGGCGTTTTGCCAGCGCTGCTGCCAGTCGGGCGCACTCGGGGCAGCAGCGGCGCGTTCGGTCAGCTCCAGTGTGTAGTGCACACCGCGCCGCTCACAAATGTTTTTCAGTTCTGCCAGCACATCAGCGGCCAGCGCGTCACGCTGTGCATCAACCGGCGCACGCATGTCGAGTGAAAACAGGCAACGGCCCGGCACCACGTTGATGGAGCCATTGGGTACCTGCAACATGCCCATGGTACCGACCGAATCACCGTCTTCTGCAGCGCGCTGTTCAACATACAGCGCCAGCTCGGCTGCGGCGCAGGCGGCGTCGCGGCGGCGCTTCATGGGTGTGGTGCCTGCGTGGCTGGCCATGCCGGTGATTTCACACAGGTAACGCACACTGCCGTTGATCGATGTCACGATGCCCAGCGGAATGTCCAGTTCGTTCAAAACCGGCCCCTGCTCAATATGGACTTCAACAAAACCAAGGTAGCGCGCCGCATCACGTTTGAGTGAAGCGATGTTTTCCACATCAAGCCCGGCATGTGCCATGGCTTCGCGCATGGTGATGCCGTCGGCGTCCTTTTGGTCAAGCCATTCGGGTTTGAAGTCACCAACCAACGCGCCCGATCCTAGAAAGGTGGCCTTGTAGCGCTGGCCTTCTTCTTCGGCAAACCCGACCACTTCAAGGTGAAAGGGCAGGCGTTTGCCCTGGCGGTGCAGTTCGCGCACACAGGCCATGGGTACAAAAATGCCGAGCCGGCCATCGTACTTGCCGCCATTGCGCACGGTGTCATAGTGGCTGCCGGTCAGCAGGGTTTTGGCCTCCGGTGTTTCAGCGCTGTAAATGCCGACCACATTGCCCACGGCGTCAATTTTTACCTCGTCAAACCCGCAGTCCTGCATGGTGCGCGAGATAAAAGCTGCGCATGCCCGGTGCGCGTCGGTCAGGTAGGTCACCGTGAGCTGGCCCTTTTCAAAATAAGCAGGGTCGCTGTACTGCGCCAGCTGTTCGTGCCAGTCCCAGGCGTCATTGCCCAGGCTGGGTTGCTGGCCAAATTTGTCGTTCAGGCGCAGTTCAACCACACGGTGGATGTTGCGCAAACATTCGTCCAGCTCAAAGTCCGGGTGGTTTTGCAGCCTTCTTTCAAAGGTGCTGATGATTTGCTGTTTGCTCAGGCCATCACCGCGTGGCCCGCGCACCGCCAGGATGAAGGGGAAACCAAATTTGTTGTTGTAGTCGGTATTGAGGCGCTGGATGGTGGCAAATTCTTCGGCTGTGCAGTTTGTCAGCCCGGCCTTGCCCTGTTCATGGCTGGACTCGGGTGTCAGGCTCTGGCTTACCATGGCTTTGCCTGCCAGCTCCGGGTGGGCCTGAATCAGCTTGATCTGGGCCTCTTTGCCGGCATCACGCAAAACCACCGTCATGACGTGCTTCAGATGGGCCAGTGACTGGAAAGGTCGAGCTGCCAGCGCTTTTTCGGCAATCCACGGTGAATGTTCATACAGGCCGTCAAGCAGCGCCAGCGCCTCGGCGTGGGGCGCGCTGTTGACCTGTTCCAGCGTGATGGGCCTTGTCATGACGCGCTGCCTTCACGCGGCTGCCACGGGTGCGTGGCCTGCCAGTGACGGGCGATGTCGTCGCGCCGGCAAATCCATACATCCTCGTACCGCTGGATATGGTCCAGAAAACGCTGCAAGGCCACCAGACGGCCCGGCCTGCCCAGAAGGCGGCAGTGCATGCCCACACTGAGCATTTTGGGACGGTCTTGCGCTTCGGGCGAGCCTTCGGCGTACAACACGTCAAAACTGTCTTTCAGGTAGGTGAAAAAGTCATCACCCTGAGCAAACCCCTGAGGAAGCGAAAAACGCATGTCGTTGGTGTCCATCGCATACGGCACCACAAGCCGGGGCACGAGCACACCATCGGTGCGCCTGACTTCAGTCCAGAAGGGCAGGTCATCACCGTAATAGTCGCTGTCATACAGCAGCCCGCCCTCATCAGCCACGAGGCGGCGTGTATTGGGGCTGTCACGCCCGGTGTACCAGCCCAGCGGCCGGGTGCCCGTGAGTTGCTGTATGGTGTCCAGCGCCAGGCGCATGTGTTCACGTTCGGTGGCCTCGTCAATCGTCTGGTAGTTGATCCAGCGCCAGCCATGGCAGGCGATTTCGTGGCCAAGTTCGACAAAAGCCGCCGTCACGTCCGGGTGGCGCTGCAAGGCCATGCCCACACCAAATACTGTCAGCGGCAAACCCCGTTTTTCAAATTCGCGAAGAATGCGCCACACACCGGCACGTGAGCCATATTCATAAATGCTCTCCATGCTCAGGTGCCGGTCTGGAAAACTGGGCGGATTGAACATTTCAGACAAAAACTGCTCTGAGCCTGCATCACCGTGCAGCACCGAATTTTCACCACCTTCTTCGTAATTGAGTACAAACTGCACCGCGATGCGCGCCTTGCCGGGCCATTGGGCATGAGGCGGATTGCGGCCATGGCCGACCAGGTCTCTAGGGTA
>JAZKIK010000378.1:10251-12795 GCA_040384925.1 Pseudomonadota bacterium
CGGGCCATTGGGCATGAGGCGGATTGCGGCCATGGCCGACCAGGTCTCTAGGGTAATCAGAAATCATGACAGCGCCATTGAAATATCGTTGCTGGGTATCTTGCGGTCAAAAGCCAGGTTTTTTTCGACGTTCAGCAAATGTTCGTTCATCAGGTAAACCGCTTTTTCTTCATCCTTGGCTGCCAGCGCCTTGACGATGTCTGCATGTTCGTCGTTTGAATGTTCGGCTGCGGTCGCGGTCTGGTACATCAGGGTAATCAGGGAGCAGCGTGAAATCAGCTCGCCCAGCAACTGCGCCAGCACCTCGTTGCCCATCAGCTCGGCCATACGGACGTGAAAGTCACCAAGCAGTTCCGTCCGTCCGGCCACGTCATCACGCGCCACGGCTTTTTTCTCTTGTGCCACATGGTCCTTGAGCGCGCGGATTTTGGCTGGCGTGACATCGCGTATGAAGGCGCGGGTCATTTCTGCTTCCAGCATGCGCCTGACGGCAAACACCTGGCGCGCCTCAAGCACCGAAGGCGCGGCAACAAAGGCACCACGCGCAGGCTCCAGGCGAATCAGCCGGTTTTGCGACAACTGAAACAGCGCCTGCCTTACCAGCGTGCGGGATACGCCAAAATGGTCAGCCAGTTTTTGCTCGGCCAGTTTGGTGCCAGGGTGCAGCCGGTGCTCGACAATGGCCTTGGTCAAAGCCTCGACGATGGTGCTGGTGGGGTTGCTGGTGGCAGGAGCTGCCGCAGATGGTGGGACGGTAAGCGATTCCATAATTTTCATCATATCTGCAAAGCCTGAAACTGTATACACTTTCGGTAAACTGGGGCTTGTTTTCACACGACTTGCGCAACAAAACACGCTATGGGGTGCTATCCCCTTGAACGACAGTGCCGAAAGTACCGACAGTGTCTTGTTTGACCGATTGCGCAGTTTTTATTTATTTGCAGGGCTTTTTAAAGGACAACCATGGGCTTGAGCACACATGTACTGGACACCATGCACGGTACGCCAGCAGGGGGCATGGCGGTGGCACTTTACACGACGCAGGGTGCGGTGGCAACGCTTGTCAAACGTTTTACATTGAACGCTGACGGGCGTAATCCGGACGGGCTGCTGTACGACTCGGCAACACTGAAAACCGGCACCTACCGCCTGGTGTTTGATGTGGCCAGCTACTTCAAGGGCCGTGGGGTGACATTGCCCGAACCGGCTTTTTTGAATGAAGTCAGCCTGGATTTTGGCGTGGCCGACACCAGCCAGCACTACCATGTGCCCTTGCTCGTCAGCCCCTGGAGTTATTCGACTTACCGGGGCAGTTGAGTCGGTCTGGCCTGGTGGTCTGTCACTGCCATGTCATGAAAGCGTCACCGCCTTAGGTGAAAATCGGGCGACTTTTACTTGTCCAGGCCTGAAAACTTCATGAACTCCACCCCAAACCGCGCGCAGCCAGGTCTTGTTTCGCGCCGACATGCCTTGCTGGCCGGTGCTGCCGCCTTGAACGCGCCTTTTGTAATGGCCCAGGCCCCGGTGTATCCAGACAAACCTGTCAAGATCGTGGTGCCATTTGCACCCGGCGCGGGCACCGATTCCATGGCCAGGCTGATTGCCCAGAAGCTGGGCGAAATCATGAAAGCCACTTTTGTGGTGGACAACAAGACCGGAGCATCAGGCGCAATTGGCACCCAGTTTGTGGCCCAGGCACCGGCTGACGGCTACACCTTGCTGCTGGTGGCTTCGCCGTTTACAACCGTTGCCGCCTCGGTTCCGTCTGCCAATTACGACCCTTTGAGGCAGTTTTCGCCAGTCGGCATGATTGCCAGCGGGCCGCTGGTCTGGGCCGCCAACACCAGCTTGCCGGTCAGCGACATGAAAGAACTGGTCAAACTGGCCAAACAAAAACCGGGTGCGCTGAATTACGGCTCGGCTGGTGCGGGTGGTGTCAATCATCTGGTGCTGGAGTTGCTGAAGTCGCGTACCGGCACCTTCATCACACACATTCCCTATCGCGGCATTGCGCCGGCCACCATGGATATGATTGGCGGACAGATCCAACTGGTCACCGGCACCATTCCCGCGCTGCTGCCCTTTATCAAGAACGGCAGCGTCAGGCCCCTGGCCGTGACCAGCGCCAAACGTTCTGGCGCATTGCCCGACGTACCCAGCATGACGGAATCGGGCCTTGCCGGCATTGACGTGGTGAACTACTTCGCACTGATGGCACCTGCCGGAACACCCGAACCCATCATCACCGCCCTGAACGCCGCCATCAACAAGGCTGTGACCTTGCCCGAGGTACTGGCACGCTTCAAAACCGACGCAGTAGAAGCCGCCCCCGGCTCACCCGCCCTGCTAGGCCACTTCATAGAAGCCGACTACCGCGCCTGGCGCAACGTAGTGAAAACCCAGAACCTCAAGATCAGCGAGTGATCTGACGATTGATCTGGCTTGGACACCCTTCAGCAGGGCTAGCTTGGGCGTATCTTTTTTCAAGTAGGGGCCACGGAACCGGCTTCGCCGGGCCGTAGGCGCAGCGGCCCCCTCGGGGGG
>JAZKIK010000379.1:0-7841 GCA_040384925.1 Pseudomonadota bacterium
GAGCCCTGCTCCCACCACGGTCGCACCCCGCCCTGCTGTGACGCCCTGATTGCTGCTGGCATCAAAAAGGTGGTTGCATCCATTGCAGACCCCAACCCTCTGGTTGCCGGGCGTGGTTTCGAGCGGCTTCGGGCGGCGGGGCTTGAAGTGGAGGTAGGGCCTGGCGCTGATGAGTCGCGTGAACTCAATATTGGCTTTTTCAGCCGCATGATTCGCAAGACGCCCTGGGTTCGCATGAAGGTGGCGGCCTCGCTTGATGGAAAAACTGGTTTGCTCAATGGTCAAAGCCAGTGGATTACCGGTGCTGCGGCACGCGCAGATGGTCATGCCTGGCGTGCGCGTAGCTGTGCAGTGCTGACTGGCATCGGCACGGTGCTGCAGGACAACCCGCGCCTTGATGTCCGGCTGTTTGAAACACCGCGGCAGCCCCATCTTGTAGTCATTGACAGCAAGTTGCAGACTCCGCCTGATGCGCTCATTTTTGAGGCAGAGCGTCGTCTTTTCATCTATGCCAGTGAACAAAATGATGAAAAGAAGTCGGTACTGGAGGCGCGCGGTGCCACGGTCATCCATATGCCTGGCCCCAACAACAAGGTGGACCTTGCTGCCATGCTGCGAGATCTGGCCGAGCGTGAAGTCAATGAGGTGCATGTTGAAGCTGGCCAAAAACTCAATGGTTCGCTGATTCGTGAAGGGCTGGTAGACGAACTGCTGGTTTATATGGCCCCCAGACTCATGGGTGCCGGGCAGGAAATGGCGTCGTTCGGTCCACTGCAAAACCTGAACGAGGCTGTCAAGCTGAAGTTTTTGTCCACCGAGCTGATGGGTGATGACCTGCGAATGCTGCTTCGCATTGAAGGCCGGGACAAATTTTGACGGCTGGGTCACGGGCTTTTTGCCGCAGGCCCTGAGCTGTTTTCTGCCTTTTAAGCTCACTTCATACCTGCATTAGTGGCCCTGTCTGCCGCAATGCCTTGAATCCCTGCGAAAATACGCGCATGTTTACCGGAATCATCACCGGCTTGGGGCGCATCGTCGCCATCCAAAGCCTGGGCAGCTCTTCAAACCACGGTTTGCGACTTACCATCGAAACGCCTGTGGGCTACCTCAACGACGTAGGTCTGGGCGACAGCATTGCGCTCAATGGTGCCTGCATGACCGCAGTGGCGCTGGACGACACGCACAACCAGTTTGCCATCGACATTTCTGCCGAATCACTTGCCAAAACGAGCGGCCTGGCTGAAAAAGGTGTCATCAACCTTGAAAAAGCATTACGCGCCAGTGACAGGCTTGGTGGTCATATCGTTTCCGGTCATGTGGACGGCATGGGTCAGGTCAGCTACTTCGCCGAAATTGGCGAAAGCTGGGAGCTGCGAATACATGCACCGCGTGAACTGGCCAAATACATGGCCTACAAAGGCTCGGTTACCGTCAATGGCGTCAGCCTGACAGTCAATCGCGTGATTGATCTGGACAATGGCCAGGGCTGCGAGATCAGCATCAACCTCATCCCCCACACAGTCCAAAATACCGCCCTGGGCCAGCTGGCCGCTGGCTCCAAAGTCAACCTTGAAATTGATACCGTCGCACGCTACGTTGAACGCATGCTGCAAGACACCCTAAAAGACACCTGGAAAGCCTGAACATGAGCACCACCCCACCACCAGTTACCGTGATTTCCCCGGTAGAAGACATTGTTGCCGACATGCGCGCCGGCAAAATTGTGATTTTGATTGACGAGGAAGACCGTGAAAACGAAGGTGACCTGGTAGTTGCTGCAGACCACGTCACAGCGGAATCAGTCAACTTCATGGCCCGGTATGGTCGCGGCCTGATTTGCCTGACACTCACACGCGAGCGTTGTGAGCTGCTGAAACTGCCTCCCATGGCAACACGCAACGGCACCAAACATGCAACCGCGTTCACCATATCGATTGAAGCCGCAGAAGGTGTTACCACCGGCATCTCGGCTGCCGACAGGGCCAGAACCGTACAGGCGGCAGTTGCAAAAAACGCCAAAGCTGACGATCTGGTTCAGCCTGGACATATATTCCCGTTGCAGGCAGTGGACGGTGGTGTGCTGATGCGCGCCGGGCATACTGAAGCTGGTTGTGACCTGGCAGCCATGGCCGGTTGTTCACCCGCATCCATGATCTGCGAGATCATGAAGGACGACGGCACCATGGCCCGTTTGCCTGATTTGCTGATTTTTGCTGCCGAGCACGGACTGAAGATTGGCACGATTGCCGACCTGATAGAACACCGCAGTCGCAACGAGTCTTTGATTGAAAAAATTGGCAGCCGGACCATGCACACCGCATTTGGCGAGTTCACCGCACACGCCTACAAAGACAAAACCAGCCAGGGCCTGCATCTGGCGCTGGTCAAGGGCGCGTGGTCGCCAGAAGACACCGTACCAGCCCGTGTGCATGAGCCGCTGTCTGTACTGGATGCACTGGAAACCGGACGCGCCATGCACTCATGGAATCTTGACCAGAGCCTGAGATACATTGCAGATGCAGGCAAAGGAGTGGCTGTGCTGCTCAACTGCGGCGAAAGTGCGGCCCAGTTGCAGGCCCAGTTTGAAGGCACGGCGCGAGCCAGCCAGGCACCAGAGCGTGGCCGCATGGATCTGCGTACCTACGGTGTTGGCGCACAGATTCTGCGTGACTGCGGTGTACACAAAATGAATCTGATGGGCAATCCGCGCCGCATGCCCAGCATGGTGGGTTACGGCCTCGAAACCGTCGGCTACATCACCAAATAAACAACTCAGATATCAAAGGGAATCGCACCATGTTTGGAGCAGAAAAAGGACAGGCCGACAAACTCGACGGCAGAAAACTTTGCATCGGCATCGTCCAGGCACGTTTTAACGAAAGCGTGACGAATGTTTTGGCCCAAGCCTGCAAACACGAGCTGGAAAAGCTGGGTGTTGACAGTGACAACGTCACCCATGTCAAGGTACCCGGCGCGCTTGAAGTAGCCAGTGCCTTGCAAGCCATGGCTGAAAGTGACAAATTTGATGCCCTGATTGCACTGGGCTGCATCATTCGTGGCGAAACCTATCACTTTGAACTGGTCGCCAATGAGAGCGGCTCAGCCGTGACACGAGTGGCACTTGATTACCAGTTGCCGATTGCCAATGCCATTTTGACAACTGAAAACCTTGAACAGGCGCAGGTTCGACAAGAAGAAAAAGGCCGTGATGCCGCGCGTGTTGCGGTCGAAATGGCCAACCTGCTTGACGAACTGGGCTGATCGCGGATCGGCGTTTTTTGGCAAAGCTGCTCTTTCGTCTTTTTATACATTCCCTTCACTTAACTGGCGCTTTATGGCTGAACCTCAAACAAAACCAAAACGCCCACCACAAGTCCGCACCGGCCTGACAGATACCGGGGTTAAAAAAGCCGCAGACAAATCCCCACGTACCCGCGCGCGTGAATTTGCCATGCAGGCGCTTTACCAGCATATGGTTGGCCGAAATGAAGCCGATTCGATTGACTCCTTTACCCGAGACCTGGTCGGTTTCCACAAGGCCGATTCAGCGCATTATGATGCCCTGCTGCATGGTTGCATCAATGAGGGAGAAGCCCTGGACGCTGGCATCACACCTCTGCTGGACCGGCCCATGGCCGAGATTTCACCAGTGGAACACTCCATTCTCTGGATCGGTGCTTACGAATTCAAAAACTGCCTTGATGTGCCTTACCGCGTGGTCATCAATGAATGTATAGAACTTGCCAAAGCCTTTGGCGGCACTGACGGCCATAAATACGTCAATGGCGTGTTGCACAAGATGGCACCCTCGCTGCGAGCCGCTGAAGTCGCGGCCGACAACGCGCGACAAGCTTGACAGCACCCATAAGCCGAGGCCTTCCATGAGAATTGCCCAGCGGGCCCAACGTATCGAGCCCTTTTATGTCATGGAAGTCGCCAAAGCGGCCTCAAGCCTTGCGCGGGACTTTGCTGCCACCAGCGACCCGATGATTTTTCTGAACATCGGCGAGCCTGATTTCACCGCACCACCGCTGGTTCAGGAGGCCGCAGCCAGAGCCATTTCGCAGGGCAACACACAGTACACCCAGGCGACAGGTCTGGAGGCCCTGCGTGAAAAAATCAGTGGCTGGTATGCCTCACGTTTCAAGGTAGAGGTAGCCCCCAGCCGAATCATCATCACCGCCGGAGCTTCGGCTGCCTTGCAACTGGCCTGCCTGGCACTGATAGAAGCGGGTGATGAAATCCTCATGCCCGACCCAAGCTATCCCTGCAACCGGCATTTTGTAAGCGCCGCAGAAGGCCGTTCGGTCCTGATACCCACCACGGCGCAAGAGCGTTTTCAGCTGACCCGCAGCAAGGTTGAAGCCGCCTGGAGCGGCAAGACACGCGGCGTGCTGCTGGCATCACCGTCCAACCCGACCGGCACCTCTATTGCACCTGAAGAGCTGCAGCGCATCCATGAGTTTGTACATGGGCGCGACGGCATCACACTGATTGACGAAATTTATCTTGGTTTGAGTTATGAGGAGCATTTTGGTCATACGGCCCTGGCGATGCCCGGTGAACTGGGCCAGAACATCATCAGCATCAACAGCTTCAGCAAATATTTCAACATGACAGGCTGGCGGCTTGGCTGGCTGGTGGTACCCGAAGCACTGGTGCCCGTGATCGAGCGGATTGCCCAAAACCTGTTTATCTGCGCCAGTTCCATCGCCCAACATGCAGCACTGGCCTGTTTTGAGCCCGACAGCCTGGCCGAGTATGAGCGGCGTCGAACAGAATTCAGGGCCAGACGCGACTACTTCATCCCCGAGCTCAACCGCCTTGGCTTGACAGTACCCGTCATGCCTGACGGCGCTTTTTACGCCTATGCAGATTGTTCAGGCATTGCTGAAAAATGGGGTATCAGCGCAGCCCGCCCTGACGGAACAGGTGGCAGCTGGGACTTTGCTTTTGAGCTGATGAAACGCGCCCACCTGGCCATCACACCAGGCCGCGATTTTGGTCGGGCAGAGCCGGCAAGATTTGTACGTTTTTCTACCGCCAACTCCATGGAGCAGTTAAAAACTGCAGTCGCCAGGCTCGAGGCCGTCATTGCCTAGCCACAAAATGACCAATTCAAACGGAGAAGTAGATCCATCCAAGCAGGGGCCGCGGGACTGGCTTTGCCAGACCGCAGGCGCAGCGGCCCCCTCGGGGGGCAGCGCAGTACACGAAGTGACAAGCGTGGGGGCCACATTCTCTTGGCCGATCAGGGTTTATTGGGAAGACACCGATGCAGGCGGCATTGTGTTTTATGCCAATTACCTCAAGTTTTTTGAACGCTCGCGCACCGAATGGCTCAGGTCATTGGGCATAGAACAGCAAAAACTCAAGGACGAGTTGGGCGGCATGTTTGTGGTTGTTGAAACCAAAGTTCGCTATTTGCGCCCTGCCCGGCTTGACGATCAACTGACCGTGACCGCGAGTTTGATGGAAAAAGGCCGTGCATCATTGATAATCGGGCAGCAAGCGCTACTGAATTCAGAGCAAAATCCAGACCTGGCAGCAGATCAGGCTCAAATTTTGCTCTGTGAGGGCAGCATACGCATCAGCTGGGTTGATGCCTTTACATTGAACCCCATGCGCATTCCGTCCCGAATTCTTGACAGCCTGACCCCAAGAACTTAAAAACTCAATATGAATCAAGATCTTTCCATCGTCACCCTGATCCTCCATGCCAGCTGGGTTGTTCAGGCCGTCGTTGCGCTGCTGATCGGTGTGTCGATTGCCAGCTGGGCCGCCATTTTCAGAAAAATCATTGCCCTCAAAAAGGTGCAGAAACTCAATGACGAGTTTGACCGCGAGTTCTGGTCAGGCACCAGCCTCAATGACCTGTTTGCCGGTGCCGCACAAAATGCAAAACACTCCGGCTCGATGGAGCGCATTTTTGCCAGCGGCATGCGTGAATACCAGAAACTGCGCGAACGCCACATCAAGGACCCCGGCACCCTGCTGGACGGTGCCCGTCGTGCCATGCGCGCCAGCTACCAGCGTGAACTCGACGCAATTGAGTCCAATCTGTCATTTCTGGCAACTGTTGGTTCGGTATCTCCCTATGTCGGCCTGTTTGGCACGGTCTGGGGCATCATGCATGCATTTACCGGCCTGGCTGCGCTGGAGCAGGTCACACTCGCCACCG
Organism: Pseudomonadota bacterium; assembly: GCA_040384925.1. Classification (GTDB taxonomy): domain Bacteria; phylum Pseudomonadota; class Gammaproteobacteria; order Burkholderiales; family Burkholderiaceae_C; genus Polaromonas. The sequence goes on from JAZKIK010000379.1 coordinate 6,182, forward strand.
TCGCCCCCGGCATTGCCGAAGCACTGGTTGCCACCGCCATTGGCCTGTTTTCAGCCATTCCGGCGGTCGTGGCCTATAACCGTTTTGCCCACGACATTGACCGTGTTGCCAACCGGCTTGAAACCTTTATTGAAGAGTTTTCAAACATTCTGCAGCGCAATCTGGGCGCGCAATCTCCTTCCGGTCATTAACATGCCATCAGTTTCATCGCGTGGCCGGGGGCGCCGCAATATCAGCGAAATCAATATGGTGCCCTTCATTGATGTGATGCTGGTGCTGCTGATCATCTTCATGGTGACTGCCCCCTTGATCACACCCAGCATGATTGCCCTGCCCAAGGTTGGCAAAGCACCGACCCAGCCGCAAAACCCGGTGCAGATCCTGATTGGCAAGGATGAAGCCATTCAGATCAAGCTCAAAACCAATACCATGCCCAGCACCATCGCCAACGTGGTTCAGGACATCCTGAAGATGGACCCGGCTGTCAAGGCCGCCGCACCAGGTGCCGCAGCCACGCCGGTAGTCATCAGCGCCGACAAGTCCATCAAATACGAAACCGTGGTGCAGGTCATGGACAAACTGCAAAGAGCCGGAGTCTCACGCATAGGCCTTTCGGTGCAGACCGGTAACTGAAAATCCCTGAAGAACATGCCCAGCGCCTACGACCGTTCAGACTTCAGCCCGCCGCAAGATGCAGGTGCGGTACGCGCTTTTGGTCTGGCCCTGCTGGTTCATGCACTGCTGATTGCAGCACTGACCTGGGGCATCAACTGGCAAAAAACCGATCAGTCCAGCGGTTTTGAAGCAGAAATATGGTCTGCCGTGTCCCAGCCGCCCGCGCCAAGACAGGTGGAAACCCCGCCACCTGCGCCTGAACCGCCAGCACCGACACCCCAACCCACACCTGAAGTGGCCGTCAAGGCACCTGAAGTCAAGGCTCCAGCGCCTGAGCCCGATGTGGATATTGCCCTGGAGCAGGAAAAACAACGCAAGCTGCTGCTCGAACGGCAAAAAGCGGCCGACGCCAAGAAGGCATCTGAAAAACAGCAGGCCCAAGCCCAGGTTCAGGTTAAAAAAGAAAAAGAGCTAAAGGCCAGAGAGGAAGATGCCCAGCGATTGGCAGCTGACCAGGCCAGAAAGGCAGAAGCCCAAAAACTGGCGAAACTGCAGGATCGTATGCTGACCGGGGTTTCCGGTGCCAGTGGCAACAACGGCGTTACCGGGTCAGCCCAACGTCCTGCAGGAGCCGGCGCATCAAGCAGCTACAAAGGAAGGGTTCAGGCTGCAATTCGGCCCAACATAGTGTTTTCGGACGAAATTGTTGGTAGCCCCATGGCCACAATTGAAGTTCGTGTGACCTCGGACGGCACGGTCATCAGCCAGCGCCTGACCCAGTCCAGTGGCAACAAAAACTGGGATGAGGCAGCCATCAACGCCATTGTTCGTACCCGCGTGATGCCCAGGGATATTGATGGACGCATTCCCGAGCTGATTATGATCATCGAAATGCGTCCCAGAGGCTGAAACCGAATCAAGTTGACTGGGCGGCTTTTGCTGCTATATAAATAGCTACTCAAGCTGCCCAACCCTGCGCAACTCTTCAATTTCACTCATAAACAATACTCGCAAGCCCCTGATCAGCCTGCGCCATCCAGCTGGC
>JAZKIK010000380.1:0-2283 GCA_040384925.1 Pseudomonadota bacterium
AATGCCGGAGACCTGGCAACACATGACAAACTGATCACCGGGCAAGCCATCAAGCTGCGTGACCAGGGCTGCAAGGTCATTGCCCTGGCACAGTTCAGCATGGCAAGAGCAAGGCAGCTTTGTGAAGATGCCACCGGTTTGCCGGTGCTGACAACAGTGGACAGTGCGATACGGCGGATAAAAAACGCCGGTATCCGGCTTGCTTAGGGAGGCGGTCGTATGGTCATGCTGCAGCCGGATGCTCCAGTTCCGCGGTAAACAGGTCAGGCCGCATAATCAAAAGAATACCAAAACCCAGTTGCCTTGATACAAAACTTCACCCCTTACCAGTCCCAGTATTTTGCGTGGTTGCTGTCACGCCGCATGGGTGCAGACTCAGCCGACCTGTTGGCGGCAACGCTGGTTGATGCGCAGGTTGACCTGAACCCGCATCAGGTAGATGCTGCGCTTTTTGCCTTTGAAAGCCCGCTTTCCAAAGGCGTTATCCTGGCTGATGAGGTCGGTTTGGGTAAAACCATAGAAGCCGGGCTGGTCATTGCACAGCGCTGGGCTGAACGCAAACGACATATCCTTATCGTGGTGCCTGCCAATCTGCGCAAGCAATGGCATCAGGAACTGCAAGACAAGTTCAGCCTGCAGGCGCTGATTCTTGAGGCCAAAAGTTATAACCAGCAGCGCAAGGACGGCCAAAAGCAGCCGTTTGACCAGACCAGCCGCGTCATCATCTGTTCTTACCAGTTTGCAAAGTCCAGGGCTGAAGATTTAAAGCGTGTGCCCTGGGATCTGGTTGTGATGGACGAAGCGCATCGCCTGCGCAATGTCTATAAACCTGGCAACGTGATTGGTAAAACACTCAAGGAAGCGCTGGCCCACGCACCCAAAGTACTGCTGACAGCCACCCCCTTGCAAAACTCGCTGCTTGAGCTTTACGGCCTCGTCAGCATGGTTGACGAACGCGTGTTTGGTGATTTGTCCAGTTTTCGTGACCAGTTTGGCACCCTGGGCCACGCAGACACCTTTGCCAGCTTGCGAAGCCGCCTTGCCACGGTCTGCAAACGCACACTGCGCCGCCAGGTGCAGCCTTATATCTCCTACACCCAGCGCATTCCCCTTGTGCAGGAGTTCACGCCGTCTGCTGACGAACAGGCCCTGCACCAGCTGGTGGCCGAGTACCTGCGCCGCCCCAGCAGCCACGCCTTGCCGGCAAGCCAAAGGCAACTGATCTCGCTGGTGTTGTGGAAGCTGCTTGCATCCAGCAGCTACGCCATTGCAGGTGCATTGGGCACCATGGCCGCACGGCTTGAAGGCCAGTTCCAGCCCGTGCCCACCTCGTCCAGTCCGGCCACTTCAGAACTGGCTGAAACCCTTGATGAAGACTACGAAGCGCTTGATGAAACCGAAGAAGAGTGGATTGAGCCCGAGGCACCACCCTCGCCAGAACAGCTTGCCAGCGTTGCTGAAGAAATAGCCGAACTGCGCGCTTTTCAGCATCAGGCCATAACGATTCGGGACAACGCCAAAGGCCAGGCCTTGCTGCAAGCGCTTGGAAAAGCATTTGCAGAACTTCAAAAACTCGGTGCCCACCAGAAAGCGCTGATATTTACCGAGTCCAAACGCACCCAGGCTTATTTGCTCGACCTGCTGGAGCAAAGCCACTATGCAGGGCAAGCCGTTTTGTTCAACGGTACCAACAGCGGCGAGCAGGCCGCAGTGATTTACAAGGCCTGGCTCCAGCGCCATGCGGGCACGGACCACATCACAGGTTCACGCAGCGCAGACACGCGCGCCGCGCTGGTCGAGCACTTCAGGGACTCTGCCCGCATCATGATCGCCACCGAGGCGGGGGCCGAAGGTATCAACCTGCAGTTTTGCTCCCTGGTCATCAATTACGACCTGCCCTGGAACCCGCAGCGCATTGAACAGCGTATTGGCCGTTGCCACCGTTACGGGCAAAAGCACGACGTAGTGGTTGTCAACTTTATTGACCGCAGCAACGCCGCCGACCGCCGTGTCTACGAGCTGCTGGCGCAAAAGTTTCAGCTTTTTGAAGGCGTGTTTGGTGCCAGCGACGAAGTGCTGGGAGCGGTCGGCAGCGGTGTCGACTTCGAGCGTCGCATTGCAGAAATTTACAAAACCTGCCGCAATCCGCAAGAGATTGAAACCTCCTTCAAACAGTTGCAGCTCGATTTGTCAGGCGAAATCAACACCGCCATGTTGAAAACCCGGCAACTGCTGCTGGAGAATTTTGACGAAGCCGTGCAAGACAAGCTCAAAACCCGGCAG
>JAZKIK010000381.1:0-2472 GCA_040384925.1 Pseudomonadota bacterium
CGTATTCGATTTCAAACTCGGCGAGTGAGGAGCCGCAATCAAAACACCAGTACACCGGCTTCAGTCCGCGATAGACAAAACCGCGTTCGATGATGCGTTTGAGGGCGCGGATTTCCTGCGCCTCATTGCCAAAATCCATGGTGCGGTAGGGGTTGTCCCACTCACCGAGCACACCGAGGCGCTTGAAGTCAGCCATTTGGCCGGCGATTTGTTCGGTCGCAAAGGCGCGGCTTTTGGCTTGCACTTCGTCGCGTGGCAGGTTTCTGCCATGCAGTTTTTCAATGGCGTTTTCAATTGGCAGGCCGTGGCAGTCCCAACCCGGCACATAAATCGCGTCCAGGCCCTTGAGCTGGCGCGCCTTGACGATCATGTCTTTCAAAATCTTGTTGACGGCGTGGCCAATGTGGATGTTGCCGTTGGCATAGGGCGGGCCATCGTGCAGCACAAATTTTGCGGCACCGTGGCGTGCATCACGCAGCTTTTTATAAATGCCTTTGTCATCCCATTCCTTGACCCAGCCTGCCTCCCGTTTGGGCAGGTCCCCACGCATGGGAAACGGCGTGTCGGGCAGGTTCAGGGTGCTGCGGTAATCGGTTTTTTGAGTTGCTTCGGTCATATCGGAATTTTTCTGGAAGGCAGACCGTGTGGTGCGCCAAAGGTGGGGCCTGGGCCAATGATGCAGCCAGGCAATTGTGGACGGGGCAAGTCGGGAGCGTGGGGCGAATCTGGCTTGTCAGGCCAGCTTCTTGCCCCGTCAAATTCGCTTGGCTTGTGCCGAGAAAAAGGCCCGTGCGTCGTCGCAGTCCTTGGCGATGCCCGCTTTCAGGCTGTCAAGACCGTCGTACTTGAGTTCGTCGTGCAGTTTATGTAACAGTTCCACCCGAATAATTTTACCGTAGGCACCCTCAAGTCCCAGGCTGTCAGGCCATTCGAGGCAATAGGTTTCCAGCAGCACACGCCCGCCGTTGACGTCATCGGGGTCAATTGAAGGCCTTATGCCCAGGTTGGCCACGCCGGGAAGGGGCTTGTCGGCCAGACCATAAACCTGCACTGCAAAAATACCGCTGGCAGCCGGGTTCCAGTGTGAAAAACGCAGATTGAGCGTCCTGAAACCCAGGTCACGGCCGAGTTTTCTGCCATGCACCACATGGCCGGAGATGCTGTAGGGCCGGCCCAGCAGACTGCTGACACGGCTCATCTGGCCCAGGCCCAAGGCCTGACGTACCGCCGAGCTCGACACCCTGGTGCTTTGCACCTCATAACTGTTCATGCGGGCCACATCAAAACCCAGGCGCTGGCCGGCTGCATCCAGCATGGCGTAGTCACCGGTACGTTTGGCACCAAAACGGAAATCATCGCCGACCAGCACGTATCTTGCGCCCAGGCCCTTCAGCAAAACATCCTGGATAAAAACCTCGGCGGGTTGGGTTGCCAGGGCGGCGTCAAAAGGAAGCACTACACACTGGTCAATGCCGCAGCGTGACAGTTCGGTCAGCTTGTCGCGCAGTGTGGCGATGCGCGCCGGTGCCAGCTCGGGTTTGCGGGCCTGGGCGGCAAAATAATCACGCGGATGCGGCTCAAAACTCATGACACAACTGGGAATACCCCGGTGCTGTGCCTCGTTTTTAAGCAGCGCCAGCATGGCCTGGTGGCCCCGGTGTACACCGTCAAAGTTGCCAATGGTCAGCGCACACTCGGGCGCAATACTGGGGTGGCGGAAACCGCGAAAGACTTTCATGGGCTCAATTATCGTTTTTATAGCGCTTCAAACCAGTTAATCGGGCGGTGCAAGAACTTTGTCATCAAAGCACTGTATATTGACAGCAAGTCAGTTGAGCGCTCCTGAACGTCCAGTTCCCATGTTTCACCATGATGGAGGTCTGTTTTGAAGGTCCTGAAACTCTCAGCCCAGGGATTGCCGCAGTCCTGGATCAGCCTTGAAGAAGCCGTGTTGCATTACGCAGCCGATGAAGTGCGCTGGGAAATGGGCGCGCATGTGGCGACTTTTCATGGTGGTCACAACGCGGTAACGGGTCAGCAGTCGATCATCACGGTCAACAGCATCATTGGCACCAAGGGTGTGCCCAGCATCAACCCCTTTGAGCTCAAACCGGGCCTGACCAACAGCAAGCTGTTTGCCCGCGACCGCAATGTGTGCGCCTATTGTGGCCAGCATTTTCATGAAGAAGATCTGACACGCGAACACATCATTCCATTTGCCCAAAAAGGCATAGACACCTGGATGAATGTGGTGACGGCCTGCCGCCCCTGCAACCACCGCAAAAGCCACCGCACACCCGAGCAGGCCCACATGCCGCTGCTGTACACACCTTATGTGCCCAGCCTGTGGGAGGACTTCATTTTGCGCAACCGCCGCATTCTGGCCGATCAGATGGAGTTTTTGATGGCACATGTGCCCAAGTCTTCGCGTTTGCTGATTTGATTGGCGCTACGCTTCCACAAAAAAACCGC
>JAZKIK010000381.1:2482-19087 GCA_040384925.1 Pseudomonadota bacterium
TTGCTGATCTGATTGCATAGGCTTCATCCACAAAAAAACCGCCGATCAGGCGGTTTTTTGCGTGCGTTTACCGGTTTTAGGCAAACACGCCTGCCGTGTCCTGCATCTGCCTTGATACCTCACCCAGGTGGTGCAGTGAGTCACCAAAGGTCATTTCCAGCTGGGTCAGCTTTTTGAAGTAGTGGCTGACGATGTATTCGTCCGTCACGCCGATGCCGCCATGCAATTGCACGGCCTGCTGGCCGACAAATCGCATTGCGGTACCCAACTGGTATTTGGCTCTGGCCATGGCGCGACTGCGCTCTTCTGCCGGGGCATTCAGTTTCAGGCAGGCATAAAAACTCATGGAACGGGCCAGTTCCAGCTGCATTTTCATGTCGGCCACACGGTGGCGCAGGGCTTGAAAGCTGCTGATGACAACGCCAAACTGTTTGCGGGTGTTCATGTATTCAACCGTCACGGCAAGCGTTTTGTCCATCACTCCAACGGCTTCGGCACAGGTGGAGGCAATGCCGATGTCCACCGCATGTTGCAGGGCGACCAGGCCCTGGAGTGTGACCAGGCTTGCAGTGGCGTTGTCAAAAATCAGCTCTGCGGCGCGCCCGCCGTCCTGGGTGACATAAGCTTTTGTGTTGACACCGGCTGCCGATCGTTCAACAAGAAACAGCGCCATCTCGCCATCGACCATGGCCGGAACGATAAATGCATCTGCCTCATCACCTGCTGCCACCATGCTTTTGGTGGCTGTAAGTCGCCATGAGTTGGAGTCAACAGCCGCTTTTGCTTCGCATTTGTCGATTTTGTAGCGTGCGCCGCGTTCCTGGTGCGCCAGAACGACCAGGCTCTCGCCAGAGGCGATTTTGGGCAACCAGCCGGCCTTGAGCGCATCGTCTGCGTAGCCCGCCAGCACCGCGCTGGTCATCAGGGTTTGAACAAAGGGCTCCAGCACCATGCCGCGCCCAAGTTCTTCCATCACGACCATGCCTTCGACCGGGCCCATGCCCAGTCCACCCTCATTTTCAGGAATAAAAAGTCCGGCCAGACCCAGATCCGCCAGTTCGCCATAGGCCTCGCGGGAAAAACCGCCCGTGCTGGTGATGCTGCGGCGGCGCTCGAAATCGTAGCCCTTGTCCACCCATTTGCGAACCGCGTCGCGCAGCTGTTCCTGCTCGTCTGTGAAATCAAAATCCATTTTTGTGTCTCCTGAGCAGGGTTTAACCGAGTACGAACTGCGAAACGATGTTGCGCTGCACTTCGTTGCTGCCGCCATAAATCGTGGTTTTGCGCATGTTGAAATAGGTCGATGCCAGCGGTGCATTGGGCAGCACACCACCAGGGAAGTCGCCTTGCCAGCCAGCTTCCATGGCCTCTTCAATGAATGGCAGGCTGAATGGGCCGGCTGCCAGCATCATCAATTCGCTGTAACGCTGCTGGATTTCGCTGCCGCGAATCTTCAGCAGGCCGGCAATGTCCAGTGAGTTTTTGCCGGATTTTTCAGCCGACAGCACACGCAGCACCAGCATTTCAAGCGCAATCACATCCACTTCCAGTTTGGCGATTTCGTCACGAAAGCGCACATCGTCATAAACACCTTCGGTTTTGGCGATGCGTTTGAGGCGCTCCAGTTCACGTTTGGCACGGTTGACATCAGCAATATTGGTGCGTTCGTGGCTCAGGAGGTGTTTGGCGTATGTCCAGCCCTTGTTTTCTTCACCAATCAGGTTGTTGGCGGGCACTTCAACATTGTCAAACCAGACCTCGTTGACTTCACTTTCACCGTCCAGCAGCTTGATGGGCCGCACGGTGACGCCGGGTGACTTCATGTCTATCAGCAAAAACGAAATGCCGGTTTGTGGTTTGCCTTCGCTGCTGGTGCGGACCAGGCAAAAAATCCACTCACCGTACTGGCCCAGTGTGGTCCAGGTTTTCTGGCCATTGACGATGAATTTGTCGCCCTGGCGTTCAGCCTTGCATTTGACCGAAGCCAGGTCAGAGCCTGAGCCGGGTTCGCTGTAACCCTGGCTCCACCAGACTTCGCCGCTGGCAATGCCCGGCAAAAAGCGCTGCTGCTGCTCGGGCGAGCCAAACGCCATGATGACGGGCGCAACCATGACCGGGCCAAAAGGCACAACCCGCGGTGCGCCAGCCAGTGCACATTCTTCTTCAAACAGGTGTTTTTGCACCGCGTTCCAGCCAGGGCCGCCAAACTCCTTCGGCCAGCCGTGACCAAGCCAGCCCTTGGCACCAAGGATTTTGGCCCAGCGCTGCATGTCCTCACGCGACAGCCGCAAGGCGTTATGAACCTTGTGTGAAATGTCAGGGGGCAGGGAACTGTGTACCCAGGCCCGTATGTCTTCCCGAAAAGCCTGTTCTTCGGGGGTAAAAGCTAAATCCATGCTTGTCTCCTGTTTGGCCTGCCTGCAGGCCGCTTTAGTGCCGTGTCACCGAATCTGTGTCCGGTTTTTAGCACGGATGTGCTTTTTATTCTGTCAATACCGCGACTGTGAGGGTTTATTCGGCCAGGCCTGGCAGTTCAATGCCGAGTTGTTCGCTGATGGTCTTGACCTGTTCACGCAACTGGGCGTTGTCGGTTTTCATGCGGGCGAGGGCGTTTTCAAGCGCCGTGACACGTGCCAGCAGGTCGGATGCCTCGGACGTTGTGGGCGTGTTGCTGATCAGGGCCTCAATGTCAGGCTCACCGCTGAGCAGGTGTACCCAGCGCTGCTCACGCGCGCCCGGTGCACGTGGCAGTTTTTGCACCATGAGCTGGCCGCCGTTGTCGCCGCGCAGCTGCAACTCCTGCAACACGGCTTCAATCGCTGCAGCATCTGCAAACCGATACCAGCGGTCTCCGTTGGTGCGCAGTTCGGCCGGTGTTTGCGGGCCACGCAGCATCAGCAAACCCATCACCACGGCCTGGGTTTCACTGACCCCGACAGCGCGCTGAAAGTTGTGTTCGTACCGTGGCACGCGGCTTGAGCTGCCTTCAAATACCAGACTCTGTTTTTTCAGGCTGTCGATGGCGGCGCGGGCCTCATCGTCATTGATTTCCATCAGCGGGTCGCGGCTGGTTTTCTGGTTGCAGCCCGACACCATGGCGTTGAGGCTGAGGGGGTAGCTGTCAGGTACGGTGCGGGCTTTTTCCATGAGCGTGCCCAGCACGCGGGTTTCTATCGGGGTCAGTGTTCTGATGGTCATAAACTAGGAGGCTATGAAAAATGTTACTAAAAACATGGTTATTTTGATCTCGGGAACCGGATCAAACATGGCCGCGATTGTGAATGCTGCCCAAAAAGAGCAATGGCATGACAAACTGCATGCCAGTGTGGCCTGTGTCATCAGCAACAAGGCAGATGCAAAAGGGCTGGCCAGCGCGGCAGCCATGGGCATCAAAACGCAGAGCATTGACCACAAGAACTTCGAGTCGCGTGAAGCCTTTGATGCAGCCTTGCTGGCCGCCATAGACCTGCACCAGCCTGCACTGGTGGTGCTGGCAGGTTTCATGCGCATATTGACCCCGGCCTTTGTTGCGCATTACGCCGGCAGGCTGGTCAACATCCATCCTTCGTTGCTGCCGGCGTTTGCCGGCCTGAATACCCATCAACGCGCAATTGACGCTGGCTGCAAGGTGGCGGGCAGCACGGTACACCTTGTCACGGCCGAGCTTGACCACGGCCCCATACTGGCCCAGGCCGTAGTACCGGTTCTGCCGGGTGATACAGCCCAGACACTGGCTGACCGTGTTCTGACACAAGAGCACCTGATTTACCCCAAGGCCGTGCGCGCTTTGCTGGAAGCGCCTGGTGCCTGATGTTGGCTGTTGTTTGAAATCACCTGTCCTCGAAAGCCCCATTCGTCACGTCTGATACCCGGCTGCGGCATGCCCTGTTGCCTGCCCGCTGGCAGGTGCCGCGCAGGCGTGCCATATCATCAGTTTTTAATGTTTCAAGGAGTCTCAAAAAATGAAGTCAAACGGTTTTTCATCCAGTTTTTTCAAATGTGTGCCTTTTCTGCTGACCGGCCTGTGTGCCCTGGCCAGCCTGGGTGCCAGTGCCCAAAGCCGCTACACCCCCAGCGCCGATGGCACACAGGTGACTGATACCACCACCGGCCTGGTCTGGCAGCGCTGCAGCCAGGGTCAAAGCTGGAGCGCTGCAGCCTCTACCTGCACCGGTACGGTAGGCACCTACACCTATGAAGCAGCGCTGGCGCTGGCTCAAACCCAAACCGGCTGGCGGCTGCCGAGTATCAAGGAGTTGGCCAGCATTGTCGACCCAGGCAAAGTCAACCCGTCGATAGATACGACGGCTTTTCCGGCTACATCTTCTTCCTACTTTTGGTCAGCAACTCCGGTTGTGGGCAAACCCGACGATGCCTGGTTCGTCTATTTCCTCAACGGCGACGCCTACGACGGCAGCCGCAACGACGACTACCTTGTGCGCCTGGTTCGGTAGTTGGGCAGTAGCCTGCCGGTCAGTGTTTTGGGCGGCACAGCGGTTTGGCGATCTCAGGGCGCTCGTTTAGGCATTAAATAAGCCGATTGTGCAATCAAAGAGGGTATAAGGCGCTGCTAAAAACGAAGCGACCTTGCACCGCATGATTCTGGCTTTTTCAGCCCGCACCCAGCGAATGCAGCGCCGCTTTCACGATGGTGCGCGCATCGACCCCAAAAAACGCCCGCAGAGCGGCCCGTGTGTCACTTCGGCCAAAACCGTCGGTGCCCAGGGTCAGATAGGTGCGGCCTTGCGGCACAAAAGCGCGAATGCTTTCGGGTACGGCGCGCACATAGTCGGTGGCGGCAATGATGGGGCCGTGGCTGTTGTCGAGTTGGGCTTCGACAAAAGACTGTTCGGCCTCCAGCCCGGCCAGTGTTTTCTGCTGGCAGGCTGCGCCGTCGCGGGCCAGTTCGCTCCAGCTGGTCACGCTGAACACGATTGATTCCACACCAAGCTCGGCCAGTTGCTGTGCGGCCTTGATGACTTCGGTCAAAATTGCCCCGGAACCCATCAAGGTCACTTTTTCAGCTGTCTTGTGCTTGTTTTGCTTTTCCTGCGGGCACGAGTAGCTGCTGAATTTGTAGCATCCGCGAATGATGTCAGCTTCGCTGCCGGGCTGCAGATCCGGCTGGGCGTAGTTCTCGTTCATCATGGTGACGTAGTAAAAAACGTCTTTCTGCTCCACCATCATCTCGCGCATGCCGTGGTCAATCACCACCGCCAGTTCACAGGCAAAAGCTGGGTCATAAGCCTTGCAGTTTGGAATTGTTGCGGCAATCAGGTGGCTGGTGCCGTCCTGGTGTTGCAGGCCTTCACCGCCCAGTGTGGTTCGACCCGAGGTGGCACCCAGCAAAAAGCCCCTGGCGCGCTGGTCGGCCGCGGCCCAGATCTGGTCACCCACCCGTTGAAAACCAAACATCGAGTAATAGATATAAAACGGCAGCATGGCCAGGCCATGCACACTGTAGCTGGTGGCGGCTGCGGTCCAGCTGGCAAGCGCACCGGCTTCACTGATGCCTTCTTCCAGAATCTGGCCGTCCAGTGCCTCGCGGTAACTGAGCACCGAGCCAATATCTTCGGGTGCATAACGCTGGCCAACACTTGAATAAATGCCGACCTGCTTGAACAGATTGGCCATGCCAAAGGTACGCGCCTCGTCAGCGACTATGGGTACTATTTTTGGCCCGAGTTCTGAATCCTTGAGCAAGCCGCCCAGCATGCGCACAAAAGCCATGGTGGTGCTCATTTCCTTGCCATCAGCAGCCAGCGCAAAACCGGCATAGGCGGGCAGGGCGGGAATGGCGACTTGCGCAGCCAGTGTTTCGCGTTTGGGCAGATAGCCGCCCAGGGCTGCGCGTCTGGCGTGCATGTATTGCATTTCGGGGCTGTCCGCTGCGGGTTTGAAAAAGTCCAGCCGTGTGGCCTGCTCGTCGCTGAGCGGCAGGTTGAAGCGGTTTCTGAATTCAATCAGGTCCGTGCCGTCAAACTTTTTCTGCGAATGTGTGGTCATCTTGCCCTGACCGGCGCTGCCCATGCCGTAACCTTTTTTGGTGTGGGCCAGGATTACCGTCGGCTGGCCTGTATGTGCTGCCGCCGCTGCATAGGCCGCATGAATCTTGACCAGATCGTGGCCGCCGCGTTTGAGGCGGTCAATCTGCTCGTCTGTCATGCCCTGTGCCAGGCGCGCCAGTTCCGGGTTCTGGCCGAAAAAGTTGTCGCGGTTGAAGCGTCCGTCCTTGGCCGCAAAAGTCTGCATCTGGCCATCGACCGTGTTGGCAAAAGCCGATGCCAGTGCGCCCGTCAGGTCACGGGCAAACAGGCCGTCCCAGTCGCTGCCCCAGACCAGTTTGATGACGTTCCAGCCCGCGCCGGCAAACAGTCTTTCAAGCTCGTCAATGATGCGGCCATTGCCGCGCACCGGGCCATCAAGCCGCTGCAGGTTGCAGTTGACGACCCAGACCAGGTTGTCCAGGCCCTCACGCGCAGCCAGCGTCAGGGCGCTCATGGATTCGGGTTCGTCCATCTCGCCATCACCAAATACGCCCCAGACTTTTCGTGCCTTGCAATCAAGCAGCCTGCGGTGCGTGAGGTAGCGCATGAACCGGGCGTGGTAAATCGAGCTGATGGGGCCAATGCCCATGGAGCCGGTAGGAAATTGCCAAAAATCTGGCATCAGGTAAGGGTGCGGATAGCTGCAAAGCCCCTGTGCATCGCCCGAGGTCAGTTCCTGCCGGTAAAAACCAAGGTCTTTTTCGCTCAGACGGCCTTCAAGGTAAGCCCGTGCATAAACGCCAGGCGCGCTGTGCGGCTGAAAAAACACCAGATCACCGCGATGCTGACCCTCGTCCGTGCCTTCACGTGCCCGAAAAAAGTGGTTGAAGCCGGTTTCAAACAAATCCGCCGCACTGGCATAGCTTGCAATATGACCGCCCAGCTCGGCAGAGCCTCCGGTTTCGACCTGGTTGGCCTTGACCACCATGGCCAGCGCGTTCCAGCGCATCAGGGAGGCCAGGCGCTCTTCCATCGCCAGGTCACCGGGAAAAACGGGCTGTTCGTCCACTGCAATGGTGTTGAGGTAAGGCGTTGACAGCTCCGGCTGCCAGCCAATGCGGCGGCCCCTGGCGTCGCGGGCCAGCACTTCAAGCAATTGGCGCGCTCTGGCCGGGCCCTGGGTCGTGACCAGCGCCTCAAAGGCCTCGCGCCATTCAGCGGTTTCCTGTGGGTCGGGATCGGCAACTGGGTCTGCCTGCAATAAAAGATGGTATGGGGTCGCTTGGTTCATGGGTTAGCTCACTTTATGTAGCTGACTTTACGCAAGTTCAGGCCACAGATGTTGCCGGATTGATGTCTTGCTTGCGCTGACGAAGGCATAAAATGCTTCCAGAAGCTGAATTCAAAGCATATGCAACTTGATAATACCGATCTGAGAATTCTTGACGAACTGCAGCGTGACGGCTCGCTGTCGAACGTCGAGCTGGCCCGTCGGGTGCATTTAAGCCCGTCGCCATGCCTGGCGCGGGTCAAGGCGCTCGAAGATGCCAGGGTGATTGATCGTTACGTCGCCATCACCAGCGCTGCCGCGCTGGGACTGGGTTTGAGCGTTTTTATCTCGATCAGCCTGCGCTCACAAAACAAGGATTCACTGGCTGAATTTGAACGCCGTATTGCCGAACACGATGAGGTGATGGAGTGTTACCTGATGACCGGCGACAGCGACTATCTGATTCGTGTCGCCATTGCCGACATTGGCGCACTAGAAAAATTCATTCTGGAGCAGCTCACGCCGATTCCGGGTATTGAAAAGATACGCTCCAGTTTTGCCTTGAAGCAGGTGCGTTACAAAACAGCCTTGCCCTTGCCTCTGAGGCGGCCTTTCAACGCCTGAATCTCAGCGCCTGACGCGCGACCCGGTTTTTGCCGAAGCCACACCAGCCGTTTCAATCGCATTGATTTTGGCCAGCAGGTTTTCCTTGCGCTGCACACTGTCTTGCCATGGATGGTTGCTGGCGTCGGCTGCCGAGTCGGCAAACTGCACCGGCCGCCGGGTGCCGTGTGACATCTGGTGCAAGCGGGTTTTGAGTATGTCCATCACCACTGCGGCGCTCATGTTGGCGGGATGGTCATGCCAGATGGCGATGTGCAGGTTCAGCGCATTCGGGTCACCCAACTGTTCTGCGGTGCGTATGCACGAGGCCAGGATCTGGGTTGAAATGTCTGATACCGCGTTGCGGCTGATGGGGCCGTCCACCAGCATCACCAGAAGTTCGTGGTTGTAACGCACCACGGTGTCCACATCACGCGCGGCCTTGCGCATGATGTCGCCGATGATGTTGAGTGCAGCGCTGCGTTTTTCGATGTTTTGCAGGCCGTGCACAGGGGCGTTGTCCAGCCAGCGCAGCATCAGCACACCGCAGCCCGATTTGTTGCGGCTGGCCCGCATCAGCATGCCGGGCAGGCGGGCATCAATCGCCTGCGGCAGCATCAGGCCGGTAACGGGGTCGTAACTGGCCAGTGCACTGTCACGTTCGCTTGACAACAGGGCTTCGCGACTGCGCCAGGCCAAGGCCAGAAAAATCCACAACAGGCCAATCTGCGCCGTCAGCACACCGGCCGCCTGCGCCAGCTCCACATTCCTGATCCAGCCCAGGTTGTAGAACACCCGGCCCAAGGTGGCCAGTCCTATTGGCGCGGCACCCAGCAGCAACAGCCGGTTCCAGGTCTGCCCGCGCAGTGACATCCAGACCAGGCTGCATATCACCGCCGTGGTTGAAAGAATCATCCACAAATTGCGCCAGTCGCGTGGCAAAAAGTCCTGCCGTACCAGCATCAGGCCGGCCATCATCAGGCTCACGGCGGCCACGGTGATCAGCAGGCGGTAAACCCAGGGGTGACCGTCGTGGGCATAACTGGCCTGGGCACAAAACCAGGTGCCACTGGCCATGGCCAGTGCAGTTGCCACCCAGGCCATGACCTGGTTCAGGTGCGCACTGTGCGGCCAGAGCCGCCAACTGCCATAACCAATCAGCACCAGCTGGGTAAACATCAAGGCCATCACAAAGCTGCCGAACCACACAAACACCATCTTGCGCGAAATGGCAAATGCCGTCATTGAGGCCATTGCCAGCAGCCCGAACATGCCAAACATCAAGCCAATCACTACCCCCACACGCGAGGCACCGTTGATGTATTCAATCGGCGACACCAGCATGGGCCGCTCGGTAATGGCGCTCCTGTGCTCAAAACGAAGGTAATAAACCCGCGTGCCGTCGCTGCGCGTCTGCAACTCAAAACTCGGCACCCGCGTAGGCAAGGCCCAGTCGGCAGGCGGTATCAGCTCACCTGCAGACTGGCTGTGCCACTGGCCCATGCTGTCACGGGCAAAAAGACTGACCTTGACGATGGTCTGGCGCGGAACACGAATAAACCAGGTCTGCGGGGTTTCGGTGGATGGCAGTGCAAACCTGGCCCAGGCTTCCTGTTTGTCTGACGTGGGTAACACGGTGTCGCTGGTGTAGGGCTGAAAGCCCTGGTTGTCAAGACTCTCGGGGTTCTCGAACACCTCGGGCGAGCTGACAGAGCCCTTGGGCGCGGCTATCCATTCCAGCGGCCGGGCCAGCTCGACTTTGACACTGTCCTCATACAGGCGGTCAAAATCCTGCGCCTGAGCGGTGCAAAGAACAAAGCACAGCAAAGATAACAAAAAACCGCGCAAGTGTGCCTTTGTATAAAAGAGGTTCACCAGCTTATTGCATAAACGAGGCAGCTTCTGGCGCTTTTTTGCATTTGATGGTCAGTTGGCTGTGAGATATGCCACCGCTTGTGCTTGTATCGGACGCGGCAATCATAAGAGTTTTGTTTTTGAGCGTTCAGCGTCTGGTTCTGCAGCACTGGTGTCGCGTCAAGCGGAAAGTGTTGGGAGACAGGTTCAGCTCCACTGATGCCTGCGGACCCTGTGTCTTGATGTTCTGCAGAATGTCCAGCACGGCCTGCCAGCATTGTAGAAAACCCTAAACCGGCACCACTGTTGTCTCAAAAACCTCCTTGAGGCAGACAAAGGTGCGTATCTGGCGCACACCGGGCAGGCCTATCAGTTGGGATGCGTGCAGTTCATTGAATGAGTCAATGCTTTTGATGCGCAGTTTGACGAAGTAATCAAATTCGCCGGTCACCAGCTGCACTTCCAGGCAGCCCGTCAGGCCGGCGGCGGCCTGTTCAAAAGCTGCAAACGAGGCCGGGGTTGAGCGATCCAGCACCACACCGATGATGACCAGACCGTTGTAACCCAGCGCCCGCGGGTTGACCAGCGCTACGGTCTTGCGTATCAGGCCCATTTCCCGGAGTTTGGCCACGCGACGAGAGCAGGCGGGTGCGCTGAGATTGGTTTTGTCGGCCAGTTCCATATTCGGCAGGGACGCGTCCTGCTGCAGCAGCTTGAGCAGTCTTCGGTCTATGCGGTCGAGTTCGTGTTCCATGGAGTATTTCAGAGGTGGTTTGAAGAATTATTGCGTTGAAAGTCTTTTTTTTTGAAAAATATTCCATGAAATTGTTGAAAGTTAATTCTCAGGAAATTTTTTGAAGCCAATTACGCAATTCATTCTCACCGGCTCTGGTTACGATTTACTTCACCCCTGACAACTTTTGTTTTCTTTTACCGGAAGTCTTTTTAGCCATGTCCAACATCCCGACCCCACTTGCACTGCATAAATTTCCCAGACACTCGTTGACCTTCGGTCCAACGCCTATCCAGCCGCTCAAACGACTGAGCGCCCACCTGGGCGGCAAGGTCGAGCTTTTTGCCAAACGGGAGGACTGCAACAGTGGTCTGGCCTTTGGCGGCAACAAGACCCGCAAGCTCGAATACCTGATCCCCGAGGCGCTGGCCCAGGGTTGTGACACCTTGGTGTCGATCGGCGGCATTCAGTCCAACCAGACCCGCCAGGTTGCCGCAGTCGCGGCACATCTGGGCCTCAAATGTGTACTGGTGCAGGAAAACTGGGTCAACTACTCCGACGCCGTATATGACCGGGTTGGCAATATCGAGATGTCACGAATCATGGGTGCCGACGTGCGGCTGGATGCTGCGGGTTTTGACATTGGCATACGTCCCAGCTGGGAACAGGCCATGGAAGACGTGCGCAACGCCGGTGGCAAGCCGTTTCCGATACCGGCGGGTTGCTCGGAGCATCCTTATGGTGGCCTGGGTTTTGTCGGTTTTGCCGACGAAGTGCGGGCGCAGGAGGCTGAACTGGGCTTCAGGTTTGACTACGTCGTGGTTTGCTCGGTCACTGGCAGCACACAGGCCGGCATGGTGGTCGGTTTCGCGGCAGATGGCCGCGCCGACCGTGTCATCGGTATAGACGCCTCGGCCAAACCGGCCCAGACCCATGCCCAAATCCTGCGGATCGCCCAGAACACGGCCCGGCTGGTGGAACTGGGCCGCGAAATCACAGAAAAAGATGTGATTCTGGACACCCGCTACGGCGGCCCGGAATACGGCCTGCCCAGCGAAGGCACGCTGGAAGCCATACGCCTGTGCGCCCGCCAGGAAGGCATGTTGACTGACCCGGTGTATGAAGGCAAATCCATGCAGGGCATGATTGACATGGTGCGCCTGGGTGAATTTCCGGCCGGTTCGCGCGTTCTGTACGCCCATCTGGGCGGCGTGCCGGCACTCAATGCATACAGTTTTTTGTTCCGCAAGGGCTAAAGCTGTGACTGTTCCTGCAGTTTTACCCGTGGAAATTGACCAGGCGCTTGGCAAGCGCCTGCTACAGGTCATTAGCGCTGCGGCTTCCGAAGAGGAGGGGCCTGACAACTCGCAGCCCGGCTCAAAAATACTGCGGACTGCCATCAACGATCCCACCGTTCACACTTTGGTGCTGGCATTGCGGCTGGACAAGGAACCAACTGCCAGTCTGCTGCAGGTTCAGCGATCTACAGACTCACTGGCGCAGTGGGGCGGGCTTTCGTGTATCTGAACCGTCGATTGCTGAATTCTGTTTGCTATTAAATAAGTAGCATTTGATGGCCGTCAATCATATGGAAAAGCTCTGAATAGCTATAACTGGCAGTGCCAGCACCCGTTCGGCTCAAGCCTGGTCCATAAGCAAGTCTGGTTTTGTATACAGGAAGTTCAGCAGCTTGTGGCATAAATCAGGCAGCTTCTGGATCTCTGCTCTGGCATGGTAGCCAAGTGCATGTCATTCACCATCGGCAGAATCAGCGCATTGGCATGTTTTCTGCCATTTCCAATTGTCCCCAAGGAGCAGCGCTTGATCAAAAGACGGTTTTTTACTTCATTTGCGGGTATCGCGTTAGGCGGTTTTGCAAGCAAATACAGTCTGGCGCTTACAGCAAACCCAGGATCAAGTGTCGAGGCTGTGCAGGCCCGTTTGCGCGAGCTGGAGGCCTCGGTTCAGGGGCGTCTGGGTGTATATATGGTTGACAGCGCCACCGGTCGGGCCTGGAGTTACCGCGCAGATGAGCGTTTCATGATGCTCAGTTCCTTCAAATTGCTGGCCAGCGCCCTGGTGCTGTATCGCGTTGATCAGGGCAGGGAGTCGCTTGACCGGCGCATTCTGTACTCAAGGAGTGATCTGGTGACTTATTCGCCCGTCACCGAAAAACATGCTGATGGCACCGGCATGAGCCTGGCCGAGCTGTGTGAAGCCACCATCACGACCAGCGACAACACCGCCGCCAATCTGATTCTGGCCAGCTATGGCGGCCCGCCTGCGGTGACGGCATTTGCCAGGCAATTGGGCGACCAGATCACGCGCCTGGACCGTATCGAAACCGATTTGAACGTCGGCAAAGCCGAGTCGCTGCTGGACACCAGTTCACCACGCGCGATGGCTGAGACCATGCAAAAACTGGTTCTCGGCAATGTTCTTTCCACTGCGTCGAGGGAGCGATTGCAGCAATGGCTGCTGGCCAACACCACGGGCGGCAAACGCCTGAAAGCCGGGCTGCCTGCCGACTGGAAAATCGGCGACAAGACAGGCACCAACAAAAGCGATACCAACGACATTGGTGTGCTGTGGTCGCCAAACCGCCAGCCTTGGGTGGTGACTGCCTATCTGGCAGACAGCCCAGCCGGCGGCCAGGCCAAAGAGGCCGTCATGGCGCAGATTGGCATGCTGGTGAGTGAACTGGCCAGTTGAGTAGCCAGCCTCTCAAAGCCGCCTGGAACACTACATTTTTGACTGAAACACCAGCCCGGCGTGTTCACGCAGCGCATGGAACTTGATTTTGGGCCACTGCTGCTCTACAGCGCGCAGTGTGGCGCTGTGGTCAACCAGTAGGGTCGGGGCATCCACTGCATCAAGTGCGACACGGTGTGAGTTGGCGTCCATGAATTTTTTGAGTTCATTGGTGTCGTCTGATGTGACCCAGCGCGCCAGGTTGAACTGGCTTCCCATGATGCGGGCCTTGACGCCGTATTCATGTTCCAGCCGATGGGCCACGACTTCAAACTGCAGCTGGCCCACTGCACCCAGCAGCAGCAAGGAGCCGGCAATCGGCCTGAAGACCTGGATTGCGCCTTCTTCGCCCAGCTGCGTCAAACCTGCGCGCAGTTGTTTGCTGCGCAGCGGATCTGCCACTTCAACGGCACGAAACATTTCCGGCGCAAAAAATGGCAGGCCAGTAAATTGCAGTGCCTCACCTTCGGTCAAGGTGTCGCCAAGCTGCAAAACGCCATGGTTGGGGATACCGATGATGTCACCGGCAAAAGCCGTGTCAAGCAGCTCCCGACGCTGGCTCATGAAGCTGACCACCGTGTTGGGCCTGAGCTCCTTGCCACTGCGTACCACCTTGAGCCGCATGCCGCGTGTGAATTCGCCGCTGGCGACGCGCAAGAACGCGATACGGTCGCGGTGGGCTGGGTCCATATTGGCCTGAATCTTGAAGACAACACCCGAGAATTTTTTCTCTTCAGGGTGAACCACACGCTGCAGCGATGTGCGGTCGCCGGGCGCTGGGGCCAGGTCAACCAGTGCATCCAGCACTTCCTGCACACCAAAGTTGTTGATGGCCGAGCCAAAAAACATGGGGGTTTGGCGGCCGGCCAGAAATTCCTCACGGTTGAACTCGGGTGTGGCACCCGCAACCAGTTCGATCTCGCCCTGGGCCTGTTCGTATTCAGCGCCAAACCGTGTGGCAGCCTCGATATTGTCAAGCCCGGCGAGAATTTCGTCGTCGCCACCGGCTTTTTCCTCGCCGGGACTGAAAACGCGCATACGGTCTTCACGCCTGTCGTAAACACCATGGAAAAGTTTGCCCATGCCAACTGGCCAGGTAAACGGAACAACGGCCATGCCGAGTTCACGTTCGATCTCGTCCATAACGGTCATGGGGTCCTGTACCTCGCGGTCCATCTTGTTGACAAAAGTCAAAATGGGCGTGCCACGTGCGCGGCAGACCTGCAGCAGCCGGCGGGTTTGTGGTTCAACACCGTTGGCGGCATCAATGACCATCAATGCCGCATCAACTGCGGTTAAAACACGGTAGGTATCCTCAGAAAAGTCCTGGTGACCAGGTGTATCAAGCAGGTTGATCACACAGTCGCGGTATTCCATCTGCATCACCGAGCTGGCGACCGAGATGCCACGCTGCTTTTCAATCTCCATCCAGTCAGAGGTGGCGTGACGTGCAGCCTTGCGCGCCTTGACGCTGCCGGCGATCTGAATCGCGCCCGAAAACAACAGCAGTTTTTCAGTCAGCGTGGTTTTGCCAGCGTCGGGGTGGGAGATGATGGCAAACGTGCGGCGGCGTTTGACCTGTTTTGCAATTTCGGTGGGGGCGTGGATTTCGGACATAACCCACGATTATCGGTGACGCGGTGTTTTATTCCGCAGGCGGGGCATCCTGCCTTGCAAAGCGGGGCTGGCGCACGCCGTTTATCACCACTTCCTCGTTGAACATGGCAGCGGGGCGCACCCACAAGCCCTTTTCACCATACAAGGCACGGTAAAGCGTCATGGGCATCAGGTCTTCGCTGTGGCGCACGGTGCCAATCACTTCGTAAAGCATGCCCTTGTAGTGCCTGTAGAGGCCGGGCGGAGTTTCTATCAGTGGGGGAAGTAGGTCGCTCATGGCGGCTATTGTCGCCATGCCCGTAACATGAACAGTGGCCTTGCCATGACGACGGTGGGACAATAGGAGGCTATGCATCCTAAAGCCCTATTAGACAGTTGTTCCGAGCTTCTCAAGCAGGTTCTCAAATTTGATCACCCCGCCGACATGGTGTTGTCGCGTTATTTTCGCGAGTTCCGGCTTGGCCCCCGTGAGCGGGCGACGGTAGCCGAAACCATTTATGGTGTTCTGCGCAAAAAAAATCTTTATACCTACCTTGCTCAGCACGGCAGCGGCCCGCCCGAGCGGCGTCTGGCGATTCTGGGGTTTGCCTCGGGTCGTGACTTTTTGTATGGTGCACTGACCGATCAGGAAATTGACTGGTTAAAACGTTGTGATCAGGTCAAACCTTCTGACTTGATGGAATTGCACCGCCATAACCTGCCCAACTGGCTGGTTGAGCCCCTCAAACAGCAGTTGGGCGACGATTTCTGGCCACTCGTTGAAAGCCTGAACGCACCGGCTGGTCTGGACATGCGTGTCAATACCCTCAAGGACAAACGCGCTGACATCCAGAAAGAGCTGTCAAAAGTCGGTCTCAAAACCGTTGCCACGCCGTATTCGCCCTGGGGTTTGCGCCTGGCTGACAAGTCACAACTCGGCAAGCTTGATGCCTTCACACGCGGTGCCATCGAGGTGCAGGATGAAGGTTCGCAGTTGCTGGCCTTGCTGGTCGATGCCAAGCGCGGCGAGATGGTGGTTGATTTTTGTGCTGGTGCCGGAGGTAAAACGCTGGCTCTGGGCGCATCCATGCGCAATACCGGACGGCTTTACGCTTTTGACACCTCAGGCCACAGGCTGGATGCGCTCAAACCGCGGCTGGCGCGCAGCGGCCTGTCAAATGTTCATCCGGTGGCCATTGCCCACGAGCGTGATGAGCGCATCAAGCGGCTGGCTGGCAAGATAGACCGCGTACTGGTTGATGCCCCCTGTTCGGGCCTGGGCACCCTGCGGCGCAACCCTGATCTGAAATGGCGGCAAAACCCCAAGGCCATTGAAGAGCTGGTGGCCAAACAGACTGCCATCCTGCAAAGCGCAGCACGCCTTCTGAAGCCCGGCGGACGGCTGGTTTACGCCACATGCAGCGTTTTACGCGAAGAAAATGAAGCGATTGCAGAAGCTTTTGGTGCCGCCAACAAAGATTTCAACGTGCTTGAAACAGCGCCGATTTTGACCCAATCAGGCGTCGAACATGCTGAAAAATTGTGCAATGGCCCTTATTTGCGCCTGTGGCCCTACCTGCATCACACGGATGGATTTTTTGCGGCGGTTTGGCAGAAGTCGGCGTGATTTTGGCGACTGATGGCGATTTTTGGGTGCTTATTGCTGATTGATGTCATGATTTTGCCGGTTTGAGCGCCTTTGATAGGCTTGTTGTAAATATTTGGTTTTTATGACCAATCGTTTTACAATATGTTCCGACTGCGTTGGTTGCCGCGTATTTTCCGAATTGGTAGCTGGTACAGCTTAATTT
>JAZKIK010000381.1:19097-39459 GCA_040384925.1 Pseudomonadota bacterium
TAAGGAGTTTTATGATTTTCTTTGATGCCGCCCTTGATTGGTTGGCTCATGGTCTGCTTGCTGCCAGCTGGTGGCAAATCGTGTTGTACACATTGGTGACAACACACATCACGATTGCCAGCGTAACGATTTATCTGCACCGCCATCAAGCGCATCGCTCGATGGACCTGCACGCGATTCCATCGCATTTTTTCCGATTCTGGCTCTGGCTGGGCACCGGCCAGGTCACCAAGGAATGGGTTTCCATTCACCGCAAGCACCACGCCAAGTGTGAAACCTCGGAAGATCCACACAGCCCGCAGGCCTACGGCATCAAAAAAGTGTTCTGGCAAGGTGCCGAACTGTATCGCGCCGAAAGCAAGAACAAGGAAACCATGTCCAAGTTTGGCCATGGCACGCCAAACGACTGGGTAGAACGCAATCTGTACACACGTTACAGCTGGCAGGGTGTTGGCCTGATGATGATCATCAACCTTGCACTGTTTGGTATTGCAGGGCTCGCGGTGTGGGCTGTGCAAATGGCCTGGATTCCCGTGACGGCTGCCGGCATCATCAATGGTATCGGACACTACTGGGGTTACCGCAACTTCGAGGCACCTGATGCCAGCACCAACATCTCGCCCTGGGGCATCATGATTGGTGGTGAAGAACTGCACAACAATCACCATACCTACCCGACGTCGGCCAAGTTTTCGATCAAGCCGTATGAGTTTGATATCGGCTGGATTTACATCCGGGGCATGGAAATGATTGGTTTGGCCAAAGTCAAAAAAGTGCCACCAAAACTGCAGCTGGGCAAGATTCAGCCCGTTGCTGATGAAAAAACGCTGGAAGCCCTGATCGCCCATCGTTACGAAGTCATGGCCGGGTTTGCGCGCGAGTTGCGTCGTGCAAGCAAGCTGGAGCTCGATGCCCTCAAGGAAAAGAAGGCTGATGTATCCGTGTTGCGCGCTGCGAACCGCTGGTTGCACCGTGACGATGACAAGGTGCCTGAAACTGCACGTCTGCAACTTGCACAAGCCAGGGCAGAGCACCCGGTGCTCGACAAGATGGTGACCATGCGTGAAGAGCTTCGCCAGATGTGGATGACGACTTCTGCATCACGTGAGCAGCTTGCTTCAGATTTGCAGGCCTGGTGCCATCGTGCGGAAGAAAGCGGTATTGCTGCGCTGCGTGAGTTTTCACTGAAGTTGCGGGCTGCTCGCGCCTAAGCTGCTTGGGTGCTGTTGATCGGCTTCATACAGCATTGACAGATTTTCTTTTTAGCCGCCTCGTGTTTGATACGAGGCGGCTTTTTTATGCTTGTCCTGATTTGGATTTGATGGAATTTGGTTTGCGTCAGAGTGCCGTTCCTCTTGAAAACCTCCAGGCATTGCGAGGCTGATGGCCTTGTCTTGAGCTGTGAGTACTTGGAAGTGCCTTGTTTCGGTGGGCTTTGAGGAGTCGACGCGATGTTGTGCCAGGTGCAGGTCAATGCAGTGCAGTGCGATTTGTCTTTGCGGGCGCTCATAAACGCAACTGCTATGTCAACAAAGCAAACAAGCGCCAGCTCCGCTGGTCCCAAAACATAAAAGCCAGACTGCCAGACGTTAAAAAACCCGCTTGGCTTGAACCTGAGCGGGTTTTTTAATAGGGCTTGCGCCCTGACATCCAGATGAATTACTTCAGCTTGATTTCTTTGTATTCAACATGCTTGCGAGCTTTTGGATCAAACTTCATGATCAGCATTTTCTCGGGCGTGGTTTTTTTGTTTTTGGTGGTCGTGTAGAAATGACCTGTGCCGGCGGTTGATTCCAGCTTGATTTTTTCGCGTGCGCCTTTAGCCATTTTGGTTCTCCTTAGACTTCACCGCGGGCACGAAGGTCAACCAGGACCGCATCAATGCCTTTTTTGTCGATCAAACGAAGACCGGCGCTGGTAATGCGCAGACGCACCCAACGGTTTTCGGTCTCGACCCAGAAACGGCGGTATTGCAGGTTGGGCATGAACCGACGTTTGGTTTTGTTGTTAGCGTGAGAAACATTGTTTCCCACCATCGGGCCTTTGCCCGTTACCTGACAGACGCGTGCCATGAGCACTCTCCGTAAAAAATTAGAAATCGGATGCGGACACCCTCACGGGCATTCAGCTTAGCCATTGATTATAGCCTGAAAAAACAGGCCAGTCGAGCATGCCTTGAAAAGCTGTCTGTATCAGGCGCTTTGTTCAAGAAAGCGTTGTGCGTCAAGTGCAGCCATGCAGCCCGTTCCGGCACTGGTGATGGCCTGGCGGTAGATATGGTCCTGTACGTCACCTGCGGCAAAAATACCCGGCACGCTGGTCATGGTGGCAAAACCCTGCAAGCCGGATTTTGTGACGATGTAGCCGTCCTTCATTTCGAGCTGGCCGGTGAAGATGTCCGTGTTGGGCTGGTGGCCAATGGCAATAAAACAGCCTGTGAGTGCGATGTCCTGTGTGGACTCATCAACCGTACTTTTCAGGCGCACGCCCGTCACGCCGCCAGCATCACCGAGTACCTGTTCAAGTGTGTTGTGCGTTTTCAACACAATTTTCCCGGCGGCGACCTTTTCGTTGAGCTTGTCAACAAGAATGGCCTCTGCCTTGAACTTGTCGCGGCGATGAACCAGATACACCTTGCTGGCGATATTTGAAAGGTACAAGGCTTCTTCAACCGCTGTGTTGCCGCCGCCGACCACGCACACTTCCTGCTCGCGGTAGAAAAAGCCGTCACAGGTTGCACAACCTGACACGCCTCTGCCCATAAAGGCGGTTTCGGATTCAAGCCCAAGATATTTTGCCGACGCACCTGTGGCAATGATCAAGGTGTCGCAGGTATAAGCGCCGCTGTCGCCAGTCAGCAGGAAGGGGCGCTGGCTGAAATCGACTTTATTGATATGGTCAAAAATGATTTCTGTCTTGAAGCGTTCTGCATGTTCAAGAAAACGCTGCATCAATTCCGGGCCCTGTACACCGTGCACATCGGCAGGCCAGTTATCCACCTCGGTGGTGGTCATGAGCTGGCCGCCTTGTGCAATTCCGGTGACTAGTACTGGATCCAGGTTGGCGCGGGCTGCGTATACAGCTGCAGTGTAACCAGCGGGGCCGGAACCCAGAATCAAAACTTTAGAATGTTTCATGATGAAAGTCAGGTGGAAGCCCGTTGCAAGTCAGTTACAGTCAGGCTAGCCGAGAAGTAATGCTTGGACGCGCCATCGATGTTGAGCAAATAAAGCGCCATTGTATGAACTCGCAAGAGTCCTGTTTTTGGTGAGGTTTGAGGAGAGTTGAATATGTCTACCATGGTGTCAAATCTGGAACTCATCCGTCGGGTTCCGCTTTTTTCAATGCTCACGGCAAGCCAGGCAGAGTCCGTGGCCAGTGCTGTTGTCAAATGCCGGTTCAAACGTGGTGAATCCATCGTCGAGCAGGGCAAAAAGTCAAATGCACTGTCAATTATCCTGACGGGCCGTGCCCGCGTGGTGACCACCGATGCGAGAGGGCGCGAGGTGATTCTGGCAACCATGCATCCGGGAGACTATGTTGGCGAGATGAGCCTGATTGACAACGAGCCCCACTCTGCCACTGTGCGGGCTGAAATCCAGACTGATGTGCTGGTGCTGGGCCGCATGGAATTTGCCCGATGCCTGCCTGAAAACAGCTCCATGGCTTATGCGGTCATGAAAGGGCTGGTTCAGCGTCTGCGCCATGCTGATCGCAAGATAGAGTCCCTGGCCCTGATGGACGTTTACGGCCGTGTTGCCCGTGCCCTGCTGGAATTCGCAACTGAAGATCCACATGGCAACGCCGTCATCCGCGACAAGGTTTCGCGCCAGGATCTGGCCAAAATGGTCGGTGCCTCGCGTGAAATGGTCAGCCGTGTGATGAAAGACCTCGAAGAACGTGGTTTTATTGAAACACGTACCGATGGTTCCATGCTGGTCAAAGACCGTTTGCATTCGCTGGGTTGAACTATTACTGTTTTTTGCAATTTTTTTTGCACGGGTTTTGTTCAGCTTTCAGGCGGCGATGCGACCTTGGAACGTGCTCACGGTCTATACAGGGTCGCGTTGGGGTGTTGACCCCTTGCCAATAGCTGTTCTATTGGCAAGGGCTGCGCCTGGCAGAGCATCCCGGCAAGGCTGCCGCGCGACCCCGTATAGACCGTGAACACGTTCTTAAGGCCCGCCCAACTGCGGTAAGCTTTGACGCAGGCTTATGACTTACTCACTTGATACTCTTCAGTCCCGCAATTCTTCCGCAAAGGCTGTGCCTGGCGGTGTTCAGCGTTTTGCGCAGGAAGCCGGCCTGCTCGTCGGCCTGCTGGCCCTGATTTTCTGGCTGTCGGCGCTTTTAAGCTATTCCTCGCAGGATGCGGCCTGGTCCACCTCGGGCACGGTTGCTGGCCAGGCGCTGAACTGGGGTGGCAAGCTGGGTGCCTGGCTGGCTGATGCCAGTTATTTCCTGCTTGGTTTTTCCGTCTGGTGGGTGCTGGCCGCAGGCGTCAAGGTCTGGCTTTCAGCGCTTGCACGCTGGTTGCGCGCCGAGTCGGCCTTGTCTGACCAGCTGTTTCAGTGGCACCGTGTCAAATTCTGGCTGAGCCTGCTGCTGTTGCTGGCTGCCAGCAGTGGGCTTGAATGGTCCAGGCTTTACCGGTTTGAAGGGTATTTGCCAGATCACGCAGGCGGTGCCCTTGGTTACCTGGTGGGCACTGCGGGGGTCAAGTGGCTGGGTTTTGCGGGATCTGGCCTGGTACTTATTGTGCTGGGTGTGGCTGCCGCTTCCAATGTATTTGGTTTTTCATGGGCGCATACTGCCCAGCGCCTGGGTGAGTGGATTTACAACCTTGTGGACTCAACGCGCGAAAAACGCGAGATTGCCCAGGACCTTGCCGTAGGCAAAAAAGCCGCCCGTGAACGCGAGAAAAAGCTGGCCACCGAACGTGTGGAGATAGAGGAACAACATCCGCTTCCTGTCTATATCGAGCCGGTTCTGGTCGATATCCCAAAAAGTGACAGGGTGACAAAAGAGCGGCAGAAGCCGCTGTTCAAGGAAATGCCCGACTCCAGGCTGCCCCAGGTTGACCTGCTTGATGGTGCCTTGCTGCGGCAGGAGAGCGTGGCACCTGAAACGCTTGAAATGACTTCACGCCTGATCGAGAAAAAACTCAAGGACTTTGGTGTCGAGGTGCTGGTGGTGGCCGCCTTCCCTGGCCCGGTGATTACACGGTATGAAATCGAACCGGCAACGGGCGTCAAAGGCTCCCAGGTGGTCAATCTGGCCAAAGACCTGGCGCGCGCCCTGAGCCTGATTTCAATTCGTGTGATTGAAACGATTCCGGGCAAAAACTACATGGCACTGGAGCTGCCCAACGCCAAACGCCAGTCCATCAAACTCAGCGAGATTCTGGGCTCCCAGGCCTATAACGAAGCCAAGTCCATGCTGACGATTGGTTTGGGCAAGGACATTGCCGGTCATGCCGTGGTGGCTGATCTGGCCAAAATGCCGCATTGCCTGGTGGCGGGTACCACCGGTTCGGGCAAGTCAGTCGGTATCAACGCCATGATACTGAGCCTGCTGTACAAGGCCGATGCACGTGATGTGCGCCTGTTGCTGATTGATCCCAAGATGCTTGAAATGAGTGTTTATGAAGGCATTCCGCATCTTCTGGCTCCGGTGGTGACCGATATGCGGCAAGCCGCACACGGCCTGAACTGGTGTGTGGCCGAGATGGAAAAGCGCTACAAGCTGATGAGCAAGCTCGGCGTGCGCAATCTGGCTGGTTACAACGTCAAGATGGATGAAGCCAAGGCCAAAGGCGAATTTATCTACAACCCCTTCAGCCTGACACCTGACCAGCCTGAGCCGCTGGAGCGCTTGCCTTACATCGTGGTGGTGATTGACGAGCTGGCCGACCTGATGATGGTAGTGGGCAAAAAGATTGAAGAGCTGATTGCGCGCCTGGCCCAAAAAGCCCGCGCCGCCGGCATTCACCTGGTGCTGGCGACCCAGCGACCCAGTGTGGACGTGATCACCGGCCTGATCAAGGCGAATATTCCGACCCGTCTGTCGTTTCAGGTCAGCAGCAAGATTGACAGCCGCACCATTCTGGACCAGATGGGTGCGGAGGCGCTGCTGGGTATGGGCGACATGCTTTACATGCCCAGCGGCACTGGTTTTCCCATCCGTGTACACGGCGCTTTTGTCAGTGATGACGAAGTGCACCGTGTGGTGGCTTACCTCAAGTCCCAGGGCGAACCCAATTACATCGAAGGTGTGCTTGAAGGCGGCATTGCAGATGAAGAGGGGGGTGAGCTGAAAGGTGAGCTCGGTGAAGCTGGAGGCGAAAAAGATCCGATGTACGACCAGGCCGTTGAAGTGGTGCTGAAAAACCGCAAGGCTTCGATCTCTCTGGTGCAGCGCCACCTCAAAATTGGCTATAACCGATCGGCCCGAATGCTTGAAGAGATGGAAAAGGCCGGCCTGATCAGCGCCCTGGGCAGCAACGGCCAGCGAGACATTCTGGTGCCCGCGCGGGCTGAATGACGACAGACAGGGTTTTACACCAGGTATACATTGACAGGGCCGTCGGCTTACCTGACGCGCCTTGAATAAGGCCTGAGCAATCCCACAACTTTTTTTACGGCCCATTTGGCCGGCAGCACTCATGAACTTGACTATTTCCAGACTTTTTTCAGTGACGGCGAATGCGGCGGCAATTTTGTTTTTCGCCATGTCTTCAGTAACTTCTCATGCGCAGCAGCCAGGCGCAACGGGTGCAAAAGACCTTGAGATTCTGGAGAATTTTGTCAAAAACACCAAAAGCGGCCGTGCAGCATTTACCCAGGTCGTAACCAGCCCGCCCAAGGAAGGGCAGGTCGCCAAAACCAAGACCTCCAGCGGTACTTTTGAGTTTTTGCGTCCCAACCGCTTCAAGTTTGCCTATAAAAAGCCGTTTGAACAAACCATCGTGTCCGACGGCCAGACGCTTTGGCTGCATGACGTGGATTTGAATCAGGTCACTTCACGCAAACTGGCGCAGGTGCTCAATGGCACACCGGCCGCCGTGATTGCTGCGGCATCTGACCTCAAGGCCCTGCAGGCTGACTTCAATTTGACGGCCTTGCCTGAAAAAAGTGGTTTGCAGTGGGTACAGGCCGTTCCCAAAACAAAGGATGGCCAGTTGCAAAATATCAACGTTGGTTTCAAGGCCAGCGACAAAGGCAGCGAACTGGCTGCGCTGGAGATTGTTGACAGTTTTGGCCAGCGTTCTGTCATGACTTTCAGCCAGTTTGAAGTCAATCCGGCGCTTGGTGATGCCAGCTTCCAGTTCAAGGCGCCAGCCGGGGCGGATGTGATCAGGCAATAAGGCTATAGGCAGGGGCCAAGCCAAACTTCCTGTAAAAAGCAGCCGACATGGCAAAACAAAAGACCAATATCCCTCTGGCCGAACGCCTGCGCCCAAAAAACCTGGGCGAAGTGATTGGCCAGCAGCATCTGCTGGGTGAGGGCATGCCCCTGCGTATCGCTTTTGAGTCGGGCCAGCCGCACAGTTGCATTTTGTGGGGGCCGCCCGGTGTTGGCAAAACCACGATTGCACGCCTGATGGCCAGCAGTTTTGACGCCCACTTCATCACCATTTCTGCGGTGCTCGGTGGAGTCAAGGAAATCCGTGAGGCGGTGGAGCAGGCTCAAGTCTGGCGCGGCCAGACCGGTGACCTGGCCGATGCAGACGGCAAACGCACGATTGTGTTTGTGGACGAAGTGCATCGTTTCAACAAAAGCCAGCAGGACGCTTTTTTACCCCATGTGGAAAGCGGCCTGTTCACCTTTATTGGCGCGACCACCGAGAACCCGTCGTTTGAAGTCAACTCGGCTTTGCTCTCACGCGCCGCCGTTTATGTGCTGCAGCCGCTTCAGGAAGCCGATTTAAAAAAAATTGTGGCTGTTGCCCTTGATCAGCAGGCGCTTGCAGCTATTGAAACCATAGCGCCAGAAGCCGTTGACCGGCTCGTGGCCTATGCCGACGGTGATGCAAGGCGGCTTTTGAACACACTGGAGTCCCTGAGTGTGGCGGCTGGCAATGAAAAGTCGGCTGAAAAACTTAGCACCATCACCGACGCCTGGCTGCTCAAGGTGCTGGGTGAGCGCATGCGGCGTTACGACAAGGGTGGCGAGCAGTTTTACGACACGATTTCGGCCCTGCATAAATCGGTACGCGGTTCAGATCCGGATGCAGCACTGTATTGGTTCATGCGTATGCTCGATGGCGGCGCTGAGCCCAAATACATGGCGCGGCGGCTGATTCGCATGGCGACTGAGGACATTGGCCTGGCCGACCCGCGTGCGCTGCGTCTGGCGCTGGACGCCGCTGATGTGTATGAACGCCTGGGCTCGCCCGAGGGTGAGCTGGCACTTGCGCAGTGCGTGATCTATCTCGCCGTGGCACCCAAGTCCAACGCGGTTTACAAGGCCTTTAACGAAGCGAAGGCCTTGATCAAAAAAGACGGCACCCGCCCGGTACCCATGCATTTGCGCAATGCACCAACAAAGCTCATGAAAGAGCTGGATTACGGCAAAAACTACCGTTATGCACATGACGAAGAGGGCGGTTTTGCTGCGGGTGAAAACTACTTTCCCGAGGGCATGACAGCGCCGGGTTTTTACCAGCCAGTGAACCGGGGCCTTGAAATCAGGATTGCCGAGAAACTCCTGGATTTGCGGGCCAAAAACGAAGCAAAAAAGTAGGCACGCAAAGCTCTTGTGCTACACCAATGGCGCAAGGAAGTTAAATCTCATCCTGCACCGGTTTTGTGCATCTGTCCTGAGGGCTGAGCTGTCCAGGTCACCAAAACCACGCATACGCTTTCTGCATACCCGACCACGTCGGCGCATGAACAGAAGGTGAACACTCGCCTGACACTACAAACTCATCAATTAACCAGGAGTTGGGTATGTCATCAAGGTTTTATGCAAAAGGTGTTTTTTCATTGCTGGCTGTGGTTTCAGCCTGCTCGGTCATGGCGCAGGACAAGGTCAGGATTGCTGTGGCCGGGCCGCTGTCAGGTGCCGCCGCCCACTATGGCAAGGACAATGAACGCGGCGCACAGCTGGCCATCAGCGACCTGAACGCCAGTGAGTTCAGGATTGGTGGCAAGGTGGTCAGGTTTGAGCTGATCTCCGAAGATGACCAGGCCGACCCCAAGCAGGGCACGGCTGTGGCGCAAAAACTCGTGGACATGGGTGTCAATGGTGTGGTGGGCCACAACAACAGCGGCACCACGATTCCGGCGGCCCGCATTTACAACGATGCCGGCCTGCCGCACATCACCCCGGCAGCGTCCAACCCCAAACTGACGCAGCTCGGCTACAAAACCACCTTCCGCACCATTGCGCATGACGGCATGATTGGCAGCGCGCTGGCGGTGTATGTTGCCACCAAACTCAAGCTGCGCAACGTGGCCTTGATTGATGACCGCAGCTCTTACGGCCAGGGCCTGGCTGACGAGTTTGAAAAAACCTTCAAGTCACTGGGTGGTGTGGTGGTGGCGCGTGAATTCACCAATGACAAGGCGACCGACTTTTTGCCGATTCTGACCACCATCAAGGGCAAAAAACCGCAGGCCGTGTTTTTTGGCGGCCTGGACGCACAGGCCGGCAGCATGTTGCGCCAGATGGTGCAACTGGGCATTGGCGATCTGCCGTTTATGGGCGGTGACGGTGTGTGTACCGGTGATTTGCCCAAACTTGGCGCACAGGCCGTAGGCACCAATGTGATTTGTGGGGATGGTGGTGAAGCCTTGATGGACATGAAGGGCGGTCCTGATTTTGCAAAACGCTACAAGGCTGCCTACAGCAGCGATGTGGTGGTCTATGCGCCCTACGCGTATGACAACGTGATGATTCTGGCCAAGGCCATGCAGGCGGCGGGTTCGGCCGAACCGGCCAGATACCTGCCGTCCATAGGAAAAATCAAGTACGAAGGCATCACTGGCCTGATCGAGTTTGACGGCTCGGGCCAGCGTAAAAAGGCTGCAGTTACCTTGTCAAGCTATCCCAAAGGGGTCAAGACAACGCTGATCACGATGAAATAACGGGATTTTTTGTGGCCTGGGGTGGATTGCATGCAGATGTACAAGCCCGCTTTTCATCCCCCTTGTTTTCATTAAACGTCTTGTTGAAATCGTGATGCAAAAAATCAGAATCGCCGTGCTGGGAACGGGCGGCACCATTGCTGGTGAGGCCGCATCGGCTGCAGAAGTGCTGCATTACCAGGACTCACAGCTTTCCGCTGCTGCCACGCTGGCACCGCTGGCGCGGCATTTGCCACCGCATATCGAACTGTTTCCGGTGCAGATCAGCCAGTTGGGCAGTGAAAACTTTTCAACCCTGACCTGGCTGAGCCTGGCTGAGGCCATGACCGGTATCCACGCCAGCCACGATATTGACGGTTTTGTGCTCACGCAGGGCACCGATACGCTGGAAGAAACGGCCTATTTTCTGCATCTGGCGCTCAAACTGAGCAAGCCAGTAGTGGTGGTGGGTGCCATGCGGCCAGCCACCGCCTTGAGTGCCGACGGGCCCTTGAACCTGTTGCGGGCGGTACAGCTGGCCGCCAGCCGAGTGGTGCAGGGTTTTGGAGTGATGGTGGTGGCCAATGAGCGGATTTTTGCCGCACGCGAAGTCACCAAATCCCATACCTCGTCCATTGACAGCTTTTGCAGTCCTGACTTTGGCTGTATTGGTTATATGCAGAACGGTGAAGTCAAACTGCACCGCTTGCCCTCACGCCAGCACACGCTCAATTCTCCTTTTGAGGTGGCAGGGCTGCATGATTTGCCCAGGGTAGACATTGTTTATGCCTACGCCGGTGCTGGCAGCGAAAGCATTCAGGCTTTTGTGGCTGGTGGCGCGTGTGGTCTGGTGCATGCGGGCACCGGCAATGGTTCGGTTTCAAGCATCCATCAGGCGGCTTACCGCGAGGTGATGCGGCAGGGCGTGGCGGTGGTCAGGAGTTCACGCACCGGCAGTGGCCTGGTGTCACGCAACGGGGCGGTAGATGACGATGTGTTTGGCAGCATCAGCGCTGACACACTGAGTCCGCAAAAAGCCAGGGTCCTGTTGTGCCTGGCCTTGACGGTGACGCAGGATACGGGCGAGCTTCAGCGCTTTTTTGACGCGTATTGAGATGAACAAGTACCTTTCAGCCAGCCTGGATCAGGCGGGCTTGCGCGGCAAAGTGTTCGATAAACTTTTTTTCGTGCAAACCAGCCTGGTGTGTGGCCAGCCGCATCACCGCTACCCGTATCGGCACTTCAGGTGTGAAGGGCAAAACCTGGGCGCCGTGCATTTTTGCCAAAGCGCCGGTCAGGGAGTCGACCAGCGCCACGCCCATTCCCTGCGCCGCCAGATGCATGGCCACCACGCTGGTTTCAACCGACACATTGCGTGTCAGGGCAATGTCGGCAACGCCATCGGTCTGGGCAATCAGGGAGGCCACCAGGTCATCCTTGCTCAGGCCGATGATGTTGCAGGAGCCCAGATCCTGCACGCTGACAAAGCTTTTCTTTTTTGAAAAATAAGACGATGTGGAGACAGAACAAAAATGCGCCTGCAGCAAATCCGTGGTTTCAAGCGCCGCATGGGCAAGGGGTTCATAGACAAAACCGATGTCTGCATGACCCGCCAGCAAGGCATCAACCAGCGCGTCGTAATGGTAGGTTTCCAGCGCCAGTCTGCATTTGGGATACTGCTCGATGAAAGACTTGACGGCTCTTGGCAAAACGGCAGAGGCCAGCGAAGGAACCGACGCCACCCGCAACTGCTTGAGACCACCATTTCGCAGGCTGCCAGCCAGCGACGCGGCATGGCTCATGGCTTCCATGATCTTGATGATGGCCGGTCGCAACTGCTGGGCCTCATCGGTCGGTGCCATACTGCCGTGCAAGCGATGGAACAGGGCAAAACCGAGTTCGGTTTCAGCGCTGGAAATCAGCCGTGAAACCGCTGGCTGCGAAAGATTCAGCATCCTGGCTGCTCCGGTGACGGTGCCGCACAGAAATACCGCGTTGATGGCCTCGTATTTGTGAAATCGCATGAAGCAAATCTGAAATGGATGGGCCGGGTTGGCTGCGTGGCGAATATCAGGACAAGCGTAGCGGCTTGGCGCTGTATTAGGTGCGATTTCTAAAGATTTTTACCATTAGGAAAACTAATGAAAAATTAAACTTCCATTTGTCATCGGATTTTAAGGGTAAACCCCTCGAAAACGGGTTTGCTGGCTTGATTCTCGCTAGAGGCTCTTGGCTACAATTTTTACATCAGCTTGTTGGCGAAACCTTATCGGTGGAGCGCGACAGGCTTTTTGTTACCTGCCGTCAAAACATGGCAGGGCAAGTAACAAAAAATCTAACTTAATCGTTAACGGGAGAATCGATTTATGGAAGTATTCCTGCAGCAGATCATCAATGGTCTGGTTCTGGGCAGCATGTATGCCTTGATCGCACTGGGTTACACCATGGTGTACGGCATCATCAACCTGATCAACTTTGCCCACGGAGAAGTCCTGATGGTCGGTGCCCTGACCAGCTGGACCATCATCGGGCTGATGCAGGATTCCATGCCTGGCACGCCAGGCTGGATCATTTTGCTGATATCACTGCTGATTGCGTTTGTGGTTTGCGGTGCGCTGAATTTTGCGATTGAAAAAATCGCTTACCGGCCACTTCGCAACTCACCCAAACTGGCCCCCCTGATCACGGCCATCGGTATGTCGCTGTTGCTGCAGACCCTGGCCATGATCATCTGGAAGCCCAACTACAAGCCCTTTCCAACGCTGCTGCCTTCCGAGCCCTTCCAGATCGGTGGTGCGGTGATTACCGTGACCCAGCTGTTTATTCTGGGTGCCACTGCGGTGTCGCTGTCAGTGCTGATGTGGCTGGTGCATTACACCAAGCTGGGGCGGGCGATGCGGGCCACTGCAGAAAATCCGCGTGTTGCCGCCCTGATGGGTGTGCGTCCTGACACCGTGATTTCAGCGACCTTCATCATCGGCGCTGTGCTGGCTGCGCTGGCTGGTGTGATGTACGCGTCCAACTACGGCACGGTACAGCACACCATGGGCTTTTTGCCTGGCCTGAAAGCCTTTACGGCGGCCGTGTTCGGCGGTATTGGCAATCTGGGCGGTGCGGTTCTGGGCGGCATCCTGCTGGGCCTGATCGAGTCGATCGGTGCTGGTTACATCGGCCCGCTGACCGGTGGTGTACTGGGTAGCCAGTATTCAGACATTTTTGCCTTCATCGTACTGATTTTTGTGTTGACGCTGCGTCCTTCAGGACTGCTGGGTGAACGTGTGGCAGATCGAGCCTGACCACTACAGTTAAGGAAAAACTCTCATGACATCAAACAAGACAGTCAAATACCTGCTGTTTGCAGTGGGTCTGCTGATATTGCCGCTGCTGCTCCAGCAAGGCGGCAACGCCTGGGTACGCATTGTGGACATGGCACTGCTTTATGTGCTGCTGGCCCTGGGCCTTAACATCGTGGTCGGTTACGCCGGCCTGCTGGATCTGGGTTACGTCGCCTTTTTTGCGGTGGGTGCCTATCTGTTTGCCCTGCTGGGCTCGCCACATCTGGCAGAAGCCTTTCCCTGGATTGCGACGCAGTTCCCGGATGGCCTGCATTTGCCGATCTGGGCCATCATTCCTGCGGCAGCAGCCATCGCCGGGTTGTTTGGCGTGATGCTGGGCGCTCCAACCCTCAAGCTGCGTGGTGACTACCTTGCCATCGTGACTCTGGGTTTTGGTGAAATCATCCGGGTGTTTTTGAACAATCTGGATCGCCCCATCAATCTGACCAACGGCCCCAAAGGTATCAATCAGATCGATTCGATCAAGTTCTTCGGATTTGACCTGGGCAAAAACCACGAGTTTTTTGGCTTTACCGTCAACTCGGTGTCCATGTATTACTACCTGTTTGTGGTGCTGGTTATTTTCTCGGTCATCATTTGCCACCGCCTTGAAAATTCGCGTATCGGCCGCGCCTGGATGGCGATTCGTGAAGACGAAATTGCCGCCAAGGCCATGGGTATCAACACCCGCAACATGAAACTGCTGGCTTTTGGCATGGGCGCAACCTTTGGTGGTGTGTCGGGTTCCATGTTTGCCGCCTTCCAGGGTTTTGTTTCGCCAGAGTCTTTCAGCCTGATGGAGTCGGTGATGATTGTGGCCATGGTGGTGCTGGGCGGCATCGGTCACCTGCCAGGTGTGATCCTGGGTGCGCTGCTGCTGGCTGCCCTGCCTGAAGTGCTGCGCCATGTGGCCGGCCCGCTGCAGGCCATGACCGATGGCCGTCTTGACTCTGCCATCCTGCGCCAGCTGCTGATTGCGCTGGCCATGATCATCATCATGCTGCTGCGTCCCCGTGGCCTCTGGCCTGCGCCCGAGCACGGCAAGTCACTTAACAAACCTGTCAAAAGCTAAGGAGAATGGCAATGAGTGAAACCATTCTTAAAGTATCTGGCGTCTCCAAACGTTTTGGTGGCCTGCAGGCCCTCAGCGATGTAGGCATTCATATCGAACGTGGTCAGGTTTATGGCCTGATTGGCCCCAACGGTGCTGGCAAAACGACGTTTTTTAATGTCCTGACAGGGCTTTACACGCCTGACAGCGGCAGCTTTGAACTGGCCGGCAAACCCTACACCCCGACGGCGGTGCATGAAGTGGCCAAGGCCGGTATTGCACGCACTTTCCAGAACATCCGGCTGTTTGCAGAAATGACGGCGCTCGAAAACGTCATGGTGGGCCGCCACATTCGCACCAAATCCGGACTGATTGGTGCCGTGCTGCGTACCAGTGGTTTCAAGGCGGAGGAAGCCGCGATTGCCAAACGCTCGCAGGAATTGCTCGACTATGTTGGCATTGGCAAATACGCCGACTTCAAGGCCCGCACCCTGAGTTATGGCGACCAGCGCCGCCTTGAAATCGCCCGTGCCCTGGCAACGGACCCGCAGCTGATTGCGCTGGACGAACCCGCTGCCGGCATGAATGCGACTGAAAAAGTCCAGCTGCGTGAGCTGATCGACCAGATTCGCAAGGACAACCGCACGATTTTGCTGATTGAGCACGATGTGAAGCTGGTCATGGGCCTGTGTGACCGGGTCACCGTGCTTGACTACGGCAAGCAGATTGCCGAAGGCGCACCGGCAGATGTACAGAAAAACGAAAAAGTGATCACCGCCTATCTGGGCACCGGTCATTGATGGGAAGCAGCAACATGGCAAACACACTCCTCAAAATCACCGGCCTGAAAGTCGCTTACGGCGGCATCAAGGCCGTCAAGGGCGTTGACCTCGAGGTCAATGAAGGCGAACTGGTCACGCTGATTGGCTCCAATGGAGCCGGCAAAACCACCACCATGAAAGCCATCACCGGCACCTTGCCTATGGTTGAAGGTGATATTCAATACCTGGGCAAAAGCATCAAGGGCAAGGGTGCCTGGGATCTGGTCAAGGAAGGCCTGGCCATGGTGCCGGAAGGCCGCGGTGTTTTTACCCGCATGACCATCACCGAAAATCTGCAGATGGGTGCCTACATCCGCAATGACAAAGGCGGTATTGCCGAAGATATCGAAAAGATGTTTACCATCTTCCCGCGCCTGCGTGAACGCAAGGACCAACTGGCCGGCACCATGTCAGGCGGTGAACAGCAGATGCTGGCCATGGGCCGCGCCCTGATGAGCCGCCCCAAGGTGTTGCTGCTTGACGAGCCTTCAATGGGTTTGTCGCCCATCATGGTGGACAAGATTTTTGAAGTGGTGCGTGATGTGTCGGCACGCGGTGTAACTGTGCTGCTGGTCGAACAGAACGCCAGCCGGGCATTGGGCATTGCCGACCGAGGTTACGTCATGGAATCAGGAATCGTGACCATGAATGGTGATGCCAAGCTGCTGCTGGATGACCCGCGGGTGCGGGCGGCTTATTTGGGTGAATAAGTGGGCGAATAAACCCGACTTTTTTTGAGCCATAAAAAAAGCCCGCTGCAATTTGCAGTGGGCTTTTTGCTATCCAATCAATAGGTAGTCATGGCTGCAGGATGTGTGCAACAGGCATAAAGTATCTCTGAATACCAGTCTGGTATCAATCTACCTTGGCACCAGAGGCCTTGACGACCTTTTCGTACTTGGCCAGTTCCTTTTTCATGAAAGCGCCAAATTGTTCAGGTGTGCTGGCCACGGGTTCTGCCATCAGTGCTGCAAAACGTGTTTTTGCTTCAGGCGAGTTCAGCGCCGCTACAAAAGCCTGATTCAGTTTGGTCACCACGTCCTTGGGTGTGGCTGCAGGTGCCACCAGGCCCCACCATGTGTCAATTTCAAAACCCTTGAGTGTTTCAGCCATGGCTGGAATGTCTGGCAATACCTCGCTGCGCTGGCTTGTGGTCACAGCAATGGCCTTCAGTTTGCCGGCCTTGATGTTGGCTGATGCGGTGGCCAGGTTGTCAAAGTTGTAGTCCACCTGGCCGCTCAGCAGCGCCAACTGGGCCGGGTTGCCGCCGTTGTAGGGAATGTGAAGGGCAAAAATTCCAGCCTGGGCCTTGAACATTTCACCAGCCAGATGCCCGGCGCTGCCGTTGCCGCCGCTGGCGTAATTGAGTTTTGCCGGATTGGCCTTGGCGTACTTGATCAGGTCCGCCAGGGTGTTGATCTTGAGACGGTTGGCAGTGTCGGCATTCATCACCAGCACGTTCGGCACTCGCAACATCTGGGTGATGGGTGCAAAGTCCGTGGCCGCGTTGTAGGGCATTTTGCTGTATAGCCAGGGGTTGATGGCATGGGTGGCCACTGCGGCAATGCCTACGGTCAGGCCGTCGGGTGCAGCTTTTGCAATCGCATCCACACCAATATTGCCGCCGCCGCCAGGACGGTTTTCAATGATGACGGTGCCCAAAGAGTCCTTTACACGTTCGGCCATCAACCGTGCCGTCACGTCGATAGGGCCGCCTGGCGCATAGGGCACGATGATGCGCATGACTTTGGACTGGGCAAAAACCGGTGCGCTGAAGCTTGCCATGGCGACAATGCAGCCGGCAAAAAAATATTTTTTCATTTGCTTGAAAGGCATGTTCAGAGGGGAGGATGTGGTGTTCATCTCCCTATTGTGGCAAAGCCTTCTTTGGCTTTTGCCTGCGTTTTTCATGACATGAGATGGGTAAGTGCTTCTGACTATTGCATCAGGCAGGGCAGGCCGCCTGGAGCCCGAGTTTTTTTACTCTTTCGGAAAAGTGCGTTCGGAATATCTGTCGGCTCGGAGATATTCAGCCGCCCGCTCTTGTTGGCAGTCGGGATTCCTAATGGGTTTTCAGGGCGGGCCAGATGGCTTGTCTGCTGCGGTTTGCAGACACCAGGGTAAAACAGCCGGTGGGCCGTGCCGCCGGCAGCAGTTTCGCCAGCAAGCGCCGGATTCCAGTTGGAATAGCGTAACTGCTGCGAAAAGATGTAACGTGAAGTAAGTAAGGCAAGCGCTGAAATATCTCTTTGCGTGGACACTGAAGACCACTTCCTCACTGAAAAGATAGTATCTGCCCATGCCTGCTCAACTCGGGTGATAGCCCTGTCTTGCATAAAAAAGCCCCTGATGGTGTGCAGGGGCTTTGGGCTTTTATGGGTCTTGTGCACCCGGAAAATGCAGTCAGATGATCGCCTGTGCCTTGTCTTTTTCAGTCACAAACGAGTCAGCGTAAAACTCGTCTGCCGGCAGCCCTGCCGCGATGTAGGCACTTTGTGCGGAGTCCACCACAATCGGCGCGCCGCAGGCATAGACCTGATGGCCTGACATGTCGGCAAAGTCCTGCAGCACCGCACTGTGAACAAAACCGGTACGGCCAGTCCAGTTGTCTTCAGGCAGTGCGTTGGAGATCACCGGCACGTAACTCAGGTTGGGCATTTCGGCCACCTTGCCCAGTACCCAGTCGTTCATGTACAGGTCTGCGGGCCGACGGCCGCCCCAATAAAGCACGGCAGGACGTGTGATGCCCTTGAACTGCAGGTGTTCGATGATGGCCTTGATGGGCGCAAAACCGGTGCCCGATGCCAGCAGAACCATGGGTTTTGTGCTGTCTTCACGCAGGTAAAAGCTGCCAAAAGGGCCCTCGATGCGAAGAATTTCCTTTTCTTTCATGGTGCCGAAAACATGCTCGGTGAACTTGCCGCCTGGCATGTGGCGTATGTGCAATTCAACACCGGGATTGTCGAGTTGCGTGTGAGGCGCGTTGCCCATCGAAT
Organism: Pseudomonadota bacterium; assembly: GCA_040384925.1. Lineage (GTDB taxonomy): Bacteria > Pseudomonadota > Gammaproteobacteria > Burkholderiales > Burkholderiaceae_C > Polaromonas. The sequence continues at coordinate 37,371 of JAZKIK010000381.1, forward strand.
AGGCGCGGCGGTCGCCGTCGCGCAGCAAAAACTCTACATATTGCCCGGCGTGGTATTTAAAAACATCACTTGCAGGCAGTTGCAGGCGCAACTTCATCACGTCATGTGAGGCCTTGGCCAGGCTGTTGACACGAACTGGCATTTTTTTGACCGGAAAGGCACTTTCGTCCGTTACCTGGCGCGACTCGATCACGATGTCGGAGTGGGCCACGGCGCAGCAGGTCAGGATAAAACCCTGCTCGGCTTCTTCAGGCGACAGCGCTTTGCTCTGATGTGGGCCGTGTGTGACGGAGCCTTCTATTTTTTTGCATTTGCATGATCCACAGGCACCATCCTTGCAGCCATAAGGCAGGCCTATGCCCTGGCGAATGGCCGCGGCCAGCAAGGCTTCGTCAACATTGGCAATAAATGTTCGTCCGCTGGGAAGCACGCTTACGTTAAAACTCATGGTTGTGGTCCTGTTTATGACGCTTTTGATGGCGCTGCTGGCGCCCTTGGTTATGCTTGGCGCCTGTCTGGTTGTTGTAAAGAGGCTGCTTGTTCGGCCTGCCCCTAATTTTGCCTTCAAATTCAAATCCCATTGGTGCGCTGCCTTCGCGCTTTCGCAGGCAGCGTGTTCTTGTCATTGGCTGTGGTGATGTCGGCTTGCGTGTGGCCGGGCTGCTGCCGCGCGGCACCAACATCATGGCACTGACTTCTTCCGCCTCACGCCTGACTGAATTGCGGGCCAGAGGCATCACGCCGCTGCTCGGAAATCTTGACAACAAGGCCAGCCTGGGGCGGCTGGCTGGGCTGGCTACGCGCCTGGTGCATCTGGCACCACCGCCAAATGATCAACAGGCTGGCCGGCAAGACCGGCGCACCAGAGGGCTGCTGCAGGTTTTGCGTCTGCGCAGTCTGCCGCAATCGGTGGTGTATGGCTCAACCAGCGGTGTTTACGGCAATGGTGAGGGGGCCTGGGTGCATGAAACCCGGCAGTTGAACCCGCAAACCGCACGCGCATGGCGACGTGTGGATGCCGAAGCCGAACTGCGGCTTTTTGGCCGTGCCACGGCGACCCCGCTTCATATATTGCGTATACCGGGCATTTATGCACCGAACCGTGAAGGGGGCACCCCACGCACACGTCTGCTCAAGGGCTCACCCGTGCTGCTGCCAGAAGATGATGTCTATACCAACCACATTCATGCCGATGACCTGGCCAGGGCTTGTCTGGCTGCCTTGTGGCGCGGAAAACCGCAGCGTGTGACCCATGTCAGCGACGACACGGAGCTCAAAATGGGTGATTATTTCGACCTTGCCGCTGACTTGTACGGTTTGCCCCGACCACCGAGGCTGGCTCGCCGCGAAGCGCAGGCCTGTCTGCCTGCCATGCAACTGAGTTTTATGGCCGAATCGCGACGTCTGGACAACCGGCGTTTGAAAGACGAACTCAAATCAAGGCTGCAATACCCCACAGTTCGGACTGGTTTATGCAACTGACAGCGCGGTTTTTCCCCTGAAGCCTCATCGGCTGTGCGAATATATCTGCCGTGACCCATCCGCTGTTTTGCACACCCGAGCCTCCCGCTACGCCATCCCGCCCAGGAGTGTGGCTTTTGGTCCTGGTGTTGCATCTGCTGCTGCTGTGGTTTGCAAACAGGTATTGGCCGATTCACAAAAACATTCAGGCATTTGCCGTACAGATTTTTCGCAGCAATACGGCTGCAGATGCGGGCAGCAAAACATCCAGTTCATCAAGTGCCTCGGCTGCCGATATAAAAAGGGGCATCAGCATCTCCCGTAACAGCGGTCTGGCAAGCCAGCTTGACCTGCCTGCCTTGCCTGTGCAGGCCAGCACACCGCTGCAGACAACACAACAAATGGCGTCACCGACGGCTGCAGCCTTGCCCACAAAAAAACGCATTCGTGTCAAACAGGTTAAAACACCTGTCGAAGTGCTGGATGAGCCGCTTGCAACTCAGGCTGTGCTTGAAAAACCAGTTGAAGACGCGGTAGTCGAGCCTTTGCTTGCCGAGTTGCCCACTCCAGCACCAGCGCCCACTCCTGCACCAGCACCGACTCCAGCACCAGCACCGACTCCAGCACC
>JAZKIK010000382.1:0-10474 GCA_040384925.1 Pseudomonadota bacterium
GATGATGGCCTCAAACGGAACGTCAATTTCCAGCACGTAGTCGAGTTTGACGCCTGCCACTTTCATGGCATCGGCCTGGGGAATGGTGCGTGGAAAACCGTCAAACAGAAAACCCTTGTCACAGTCAGGCTGTGCAATTCGTTCCTTGACCAGGTTGATGATCAGGTCATCGCTGACCAGTCCGCCCGAATCCATGACTTTTTTGGCTTCAATACCCAAAGGTGTACCGGCCTTGACTGCGGCGCGCAGCATGTCACCTGTTGAAATCTGTGGGATATTGTATTTTTGGCAAATAAAGGTGGCTTGGGTCCCTTTGCCCGCGCCTGGTGCGCCCAACAAAATTAGTCTCATGGATGTCCTCGGATTTTTATGAATTCAGGAAATCGCCTGCCCGGTCGTCCAGCCGGCTACCGGGCAAGTCAATAGGCAGCTGTTTTGAAAAACAGCAAGTTATTTCTACTTGTCTGAGGATAGCATGCACATCTTGATGACAGCTTACGCAAGCAGGCTGGCATTGATCGGCATGCGGCCGCTTACAAGCGCACTTGCACAAGCCGTCAGGAAAACAGTTTTCGGGCCTGGATCAGGTCATCCGGTGTGTCAACCCCCAGGCCGGGCGGGCTCTGGCTGATAAATGTGGCTATCTTGTAGCCATGCCAAAGCGCACGCAACTGCTCCAGACATTCCAGCTGTTCCAGAGGTGATGGTGACAGCGTTGGAAACAGCCTTAAAAACCCGACCCGATAAGCGTAGATGCCCACATGCCGAAGCGGGGTCGGCAAATTGCCCGATTTCCACCAGGCCTGGCCGGCAAAGTCACGGGCTGCAGGAATGGGTGAGCGGCTGAAATATAAAGCGGTCTGTTGCGCATCCAACACCACTTTGACGATGTTTGGATTGAGCAGATCGGCAAATTCTTCGATGCCATGCGCTGCCGTGCTCATGGCGCAATTGGGACTTTCGGACAGTTTCAGCGCCACAGCATTGATCAGCGATGGATCAATCAAGGGCTCATCACCCTGCACATTGACCACCAGTGCGTCGTCAGCCAGGTCAAGAAGGCCACAGGCCTCAGCCAGGCGGTCGCTGCCGCTGGGGTGATCGCTTCGGGTCAAAACCGAGCGAATCCCGAATTGCGTGCATTTTTCGATCACGTCGGCGCTGTCGGTTGCGACGATGACGTGCTCAGCCTTGCTTTTTAAAGCTTGCTTCGCAACCCTGACGACCATAGGCAGGCCGCCTATATCGGCCAGCGGTTTGTTGGGCAGTCTGGTTGAGGCCAGCCGTGCAGGAATCAGTACCGTAAATTTCATTAAAACTCAGACCAGGTCAGATTTACAGGCCAAGCTCTTCGTCACTCAGCGTGCGGGCTTCGGTTTCAAGCATGATGGGCATGCCATCGCGGACGGGATAGGCCAGTCGGGCGCTTCGCGAGACCAGTTCCTGCTTTTCGCGGTCGTAGTCCAGCGGTCCTTTGGTAACCGGGCAAACCAGTAGTTGGAGTAATTTAGTGTCCATGGCTGGATGGTAGTTTAGAAAGCAGGGGTGCAAGCAAATTGTCAAGCGCTGAAAAAAAAGCTGGTTCGGGTGAAAACAGCAGAGGCACGGCCAGTAATTTTACGGAAGCGATGGATGGCAAACCAAAAAGCTTGACGGCGTCTTTTTCTGTACACAGCACAGTGGCATTCTGTTCAGCAGGCATCTGAAAACCTGAAAAATCGTGATGATCCGGCAGCCGAATGGTTTTTGAGAGCTTCAAGCCGCGTACCCTGAGCATGTCAAAAAAAGCATCCGGGTTTGCAATGGCCGCCAGCGCCACGACGCTTTGATCAGTCAGGCTGGCAAGCTCCATGCGTGTTCCGTCAGCGGCCACGGCATGGTCGGCCAGCCTGCGGCTTGATGTAAAACCCTCAAAAGCGGGTTTTTGACCCGTGTGCAACACCATGTCAACGCCATGCTTCAAACGCTCTGGCCAGGGCTCTCGCAGTGGGCCGGCTGGTAGCAGCCAGCCATTGCCTGTGCCCCGGTCATCAAATACGGCAATTTCAATGTCACGCTGCAGGGCGTAATGCTGAAGGCCGTCATCACAGACCAGAACCTGCGTCTGAGGGTAAGCTGCCAGCAGGGCATGTACTGCTTCAATACGTCTGGATGCTACAAAAACAGGGGTGCCTGTTGCCCGCTTTATAAGCGCCGGCTCGTCACCAGACTCCAGAATCGGGGTTTTTTCGAAAACTTCCTGACTCTGGCTGCCTGCACGGCCATAACCACGCGAGATCACACCGACCCGCAGTCCCTTGGCGCGCAAGTGCCTTACCAGCGCGATGACCAGAGGTGTCTTTCCAGCACCGCCAGCCACCACATTTCCGATGATGATGGTCGGCACACCCGCCGATTCTGAGCGTAGAAAACCGTAGCGATAAAAAAGCCGGCGCATCAAGACGAGCGCACCGTACAGTTGTGAGATCGGCCACAGCAGGCGGGACAAAAGGGTTTTGCCCAGCCAGGCGTTTTGCAGCGAGGTTTTCAAGCGTGTGTGACCTGTCTGAAGCTTCTCACCAGCCATACAGCCTTGCCGATTGGCGTTCGAAGCTTTTCAGGGGGGCGTGCCTGCCAGTGCAGAGCTTTGTGTAGCGAAGGTGATTTGTGTGAGTCCGTTGCGTCTGGCTGCCTCCATGACGGTAATGACCGCCTGGTGGGTGGCATTGGCATCAGCGCTGATAATGACAACGCTGTCCTTGCCTGCCTTGGCTGCACCCATCAGCGCAGCACCCAGCATATCCAGGCTGCGTCCTTCGACGGCGGTTTTGTTCACCATATACCTGCCGTCACTGCTCACCGCCACAATGACTTCCTTGGGGTAGTCCCGTTGCTGGTCGGCGTCTGCCACCGGAAGTTTGATCTGCAGCTCGGTGAACTTGCTGTATGTGGTGGACAGCATCAGAAAAATCAGCACGACGAGCAGCACGTCGATAAAAGGGATCAGGTTGATCTCTGGCTCATCGCGGGAGCCTTGGCGAAAGTTCATGCGCTTATTTTCTCAAGGTGTTGAGGTGGCGTACAAAACGTTCTGATGCCAATTCCATGGTCAGCAGAAAACCGTCAACCCTGGCCCTGAAATAACGCCAGAAAATCAGCGAGGGAATAGCCACGATGAGGCCGAAAGCCGTGTTGTAAAGCGCGATTGAAATACCCTGGGCCAGTTGCGCCGGGTTGCCGCCAGCAGCGCTGCTGACGCCGCCGCTGCCAGCCTGGGAACCAAAAATTTCAATCATGCCAATGACTGTACCAAGCAGGCCAAGCAGGGGGGCTGCCGAGGCTATGGTTGCCAGAGCGGCCAGGTAACGCTCAAGCTTGCGCGCCGCCTGACGGCCGGCGCCTTCAAGCGTGGACCGCAAATCGTCTTCACTGAGCCGGGGGTTGGTGTTGAGCGCCCTGAAGCCGCTGGCCAGAACTTCCCCCAGCAAAGAGCTTTGCTCAAGCTGGTTCACAACGTCCTGTGACGGAATGGTCGTGCGCGACACGGTGATTGCTTCATCAATCAATTTTGGTGGCGCGATTTTTTGGGTTTTCAGGCTGCTGAAACGCTCAATAACCAGTGCCAAGGCAAGAACTGAGCAGGCAATCAGCGGCCAGATGGGCCAGCCTGCGGCTTGTATGATCGAAAACAATGCACATCTCCAGTCGGATAAATTTGACTTGGATTATGGCTTACCGGCGCTGTTGTATAGCCCGTTTTACGGGTGTGAGAAGCAATTTTCGGATGGGGCAGTTCACCGTGGCTTAGCCCACAGAAGCTGTGGATAACTTTGTTGACAACTACCAGTCGGACGTCCGCAAAGCCGCGCCAGCCGTGCGATATTACAGAATGATGAAATTTTGAGCAGAATAAAATTGTTTAAAATCAATGAGTTACACCGGAAAATAAGCGTTTCCACCAGCCTTCAGTGCTGCTGCTGTCACTTACAGGGCTTCTGTGGAGTAGTCCATTTCCGTAGCAAGGAATTCCTTCATGCCTGAGTCACCAAACGGGGATTTTCCGTCGGCGCGTGATGCCCGGCCAGGCATGCGTGTCTGGCCAGTGGGCGCGCTGATCAGGGCGATTGCCGATGCGCTTGAGGCGCGTTTTAATCCGGTCGCCGTTGAGGGCGAGATTTCAGGCTTTTCGCGCGCGGCCAGCGGGCATTGTTATTTTTCGCTGAAAGACGATGTCGGGCAGGTCCGCTGTGCGATGTTTCGTCGTGCCACCTTGTTGCTTGATTTTTCACCAAAAGATGGTCAGCGGGTTGAGCTGCGTGGACGCCTTGGGGTTTATGAACCACGGGGTGAGCTGCAACTTGTTGTGGAGTCCATGCGCGAGGCGGGGCAGGGCAATCTGTTCGAGCAGTTTTTAAAACTCAAGGCCAGACTGGAGGCGGAAGGCCTGTTTCAGCCTGCACGCAAGCGACCGCTGCCGATATGGCCCAAAGCGATTGGTGTGGTCACTTCCCTTGGGGCTGCAGCCTTGCATGATGTCGTGACCGCATTGCAGCGTCGCACACCGCATATTCCCGTCATTGTTTACCCGGCCAGCGTTCAGGGTGGTCAGGCTGCAGGGGAACTGCGCGAGGCCTTGCTCAAGGCCTACCAGCGACAGGAGGTCGATGTTTTGCTGCTGGTGCGGGGCGGCGGTGCCATGGAGGACTTGTGGGCCTTCAACGATGAACAGCTGGCCCGGACAATTGTTGCTTCGCCCGTGCCGGTGATCAGCGGTGTGGGGCATGAAACAGATTTCACGATCGCCGATTTTTGCGCTGACCTGCGGGCACCCACGCCAACAGCTGCTGCCGAACTTGCAGCCCAAGCCCAGTCGGTGTGGCTTGAGCTGTTCGGGCTGATCGCATCCCGTCTTCAAAACGGAGTCGACAGGCAGTTGCAGTCCTCTGCCCAGCGGCTTGACCTGGCGGCTTCGCACTTGAGTCGGCCATCGCATTTCGTCACACGACAACAGTCCCGCCTGGCAGCGCACGCACAAAACCTGCAATTTGCCAAACGCTCGGCACTGTTGCACTTCAATACATCGTTACGAACACTGGAGGCGGACTTGCCCCAGCGCGTGTCAGCCATGATGCAGAAAAGAAATTTGCAGCTTGAAAACGCCCGCATCCGGCTGGAACTGCTCAATCCGGCCCTGGTGTTGAAGCGAGGTTATGCCTGGCTGTCCGACCTGCAGATGCAGCCGATAACAAGCGTCAATTACTTACAAGTCGACCAGCCTGTTCGGGCTACCCTTGCGGATGGCGAGGTCGATTTAACGGTAGCCGCGCGCAGGCTTATTTAGTTTTTACAATGGCGGCGACAATCTTTTTACAACTGTCAATCACTCACGAGGAAAAATCATGGAACACAAACTCCCACCACTTCCCTATGCAATCGACGCACTGGCTCCCCACTACAGCCAGGAAGCATTTGAGTACCATCACGGCAAGCATCACAACGCTTACGTCGTCAACCTCAACAACCTGCAAAAAGGCACCGAGTTTGAAGAGCTGACGCTTGAGGAAATCGTCAAAAAATCCAGCGGTGGTGTGTACAACAACGCCGCCCAGATCTGGAACCACACCTTCTTCTGGAACTGCATGAAACCCGCTGGTGGTGGCGAGCCTTCAGGTGCACTGGCTGAGGCAATCAATGCCAAGTTTGGCTCTTACGCTGCTTTCAAGGAAGCATTTGTCAAGTCTGCCGTTGGCAACTTTGGCTCGGGCTGGACATGGCTGGTCAAAAAGGCTGATGGCACGGTTGATATCGTGAACACCGGCCCCGCCGGTACGCCATTGACAACGGCTGACAAGGCCTTGCTGACGGTTGACGTGTGGGAGCACGCCTATTACATCGACTACCGCAACATGCGCCCCAAATTTGTCGAAACCTTCCTGGCCAGCCTGGTCAACTGGGACTTTGCAGAAGCCAATTTCGCCTGATCCTGCAGAAGCTGGGTCCGTAAAAAAGCCGACATGTGTCGGCTTTTTTTTGGGTACTGCCTGGCATGAAACAGCTTTTGCGGTGCAAGTCAGCGCCTTACCTGAAAAGCGCTCCCTTGAGCTTGCTGCCAGCCTTGATGCCTTTTTTGGCAAACCAGCCCTGGTTCATTTCAAGTACGTAACGAACCGGTTTTTCGGAACAGTGCGCATCCAGCGTCTGTGGTTTCATGTCAGCCAGATTCACAATGGTGCCATCGTCAGCCACAAAGGCTGTGCTCAAGGGCAGCAGGGTGTTCTTCATCCAGAAACATTGTTGGGCGGCCTGTTCGAACACAAAAATCATGCCTTCGTGCTGGGGCATGTCTTTTCGAAACATCAATCCAGTCTGGCGCTGCTCGGCGCTGGCTGCCACCTGCGCATCAATCTGATACATGCCCACTGACAGCTTGACGCGCTCAAGACTCATCTGCGGGGCGTCCTGGGCGTGTGCGGCCAGGTTCACCGTCAGGCACACGGCAACTGCAGCGCCGAAGAAGGTCAACAAACTGGACAACTTTTGGCGCATGAAGGGTATGGATTTAAGTTTCAGAAGCATGATTCTCAATGCGTTGGATCGGACTGCAAAGCATAAAGGATGGGCATAAAAAATGCCCGCGCGCGGCGGGCATTCTGGCTGAATCGCCAGGAATTACTTCTTGGCTTCGACTTTTACTTCTGCCTTGGCAACTGGCTTGGCTTCGGCTTTCACTTCTGCCTTGGCAGCTGGTTTGGCTTCAGCTTTTTTTGCAGCAGCGGCTTCAGCTGCGGCTTTTTTTGCAGCAGCGGCTTCGGCCTTTTTTGCAGCAGCGGCTTCAGCTTTTGCTTTCTTTTCAGCAGCCATTTTTTCTTTCTTGGCGGCTTTTGCAGCAGCTTGTTCTTCTTTGGTCATGGCTGCTGGCTTGGCTTCGGCTTTGACTTCAGCTTTTGCAGCTGGAGCAGCGGCGGCAGGAGCTGCTGCAGCGGCAGGAGCTGCGGCTGGCTTGGCGGCAGGAGCTTGTGCGAATGCACCAGCAGCGAAAAGACCAGCGATCAAGGCAGCGAGGATTTTGTTCATTTGGATGTCCTGAAATAACGTTATTGGAAAAAGTACCCCGAAAACTTCGGAGGCATCACCGTAACGAGGGTGGATTGCAATCGGTTGACACCTTGTTTGAGTTTTTCTTGCAAACTTTGCTGGAACAAAAATTGTCTCGTCGATGCATACCCGCACCCGGGCGTTTCCGGGCGAAAAAAAGCCCGCGTGATGCGGGCTTTGCCTGGAGGCTAAAACTTCTTACTTGGCGGCAGCTGGTTTGGCTTCAGCTTTTTTTTGCGGCAGCGGCTTCAGCTTTTGCTTTCTTTTCGGCTGCAGCTTTTTCTTTCTTGGCAGCTTTTGCAGCAGCTTTGTCTTCCTTGCTCATTGCGGCTGGCTTGGAAGCAGCTGCTGCTGGAGCTGCTGCGGCTGGTTTCGATGCGGCAGCCATGGGGGCACCAGCGTGGGAAGCTGCGAATGCGCCAGTGGTGAAGAGGCCAGCGATCAGGACAGCGAGGATTTTGTTCATTTGGATTTACCTGAGTGAATGGTTTGGTTTTACAAAAAGTCCCCGAAAAATCCGGAGGCCTCACCGTAACGGCGATGGCGGCATATCGGTTGACGAAAAATTGATATTCTTTGGTCCATAAAGGTTTGCGGCTAGAATTTAGGGGTTTTTACCTAAACCGCAAACCCTGGCGTTTTCATTGGCGCCATCAATGCATCTTGGAGACTTTCTGAACATGTACCAGCACATCAAAGTGCCCGCCGAGGGCCAAAAAATCACTGTCAACGCCGACAACTCGCTGAACGTACCGGACGAGCCGATCATTCCGTTTATCGAGGGTGACGGCACCGGTGCTGACATCACGCCGGTCATGTTGAAGGTGGTTGATGCTGCTGTTGCCAAAGCCTACGGCGGCAAAAAGAAGATCCACTGGATGGAAGTGTTTGCCGGCGAAAAATCCACCAAGGTTTATGGTCCCGACGTCTGGCTGCCAGAAGAAACCCTGCATGCAGTGCGTGACTATGTTGTTTCCATCAAGGGCCCGCTGACGACCCCGGTGGGCGGCGGCATCCGCAGCCTGAACGTGGCACTGCGCCAGGAGCTCGACCTGTACGTTTGCCTGCGCCCCATCCAGTACTTTGAAGGTGTGCCATCGCCCGTCAAGGAGCCGCACAAAACCAATATGGTCATCTTCCGCGAAAACTCGGAAGACATTTACGCCGGCATCGAGTTTGAAGCCGAGAGCGAAAAAGCCAAAAAGCTCATCAAGTTCCTGCAGGACGAGATGGGCGTCAAAAAGATCCGTTTCCCCAACACCTCCGGCATCGGCATCAAACCCGTGTCGCGTGAAGGCACCGAGCGCCTGGTTCGCAAAGCCATCCAGTACACCATTGACAATGACAAGTCCAGCCTGACGATTGTTCACAAGGGCAACATCATGAAGTTCACCGAAGGTGGCTTCCGTGACTGGGCCTACGCCCTGGCTGCCAATGAATTTGGTGCCGAGCTGATTGATGGCGGCCCATGGATGAAGTTCAAAAACCCGAAAACCGGCAAGGAAATCACGGTCAAGGACTCCATCGCTGACGCTTTCCTGCAGCAAATCCTGTTGCGTCCGGCTGAATACAGCGTGATCGCTACCCTGAATCTGAATGGCGACTACGTCTCTGACGCCCTGGCTGCCCAGGTCGGCGGTATCGGTATTGCACCCGGCGCCAACCTCAGCGACACCATCGCCATGTTTGAAGCCACCCACGGCACGGCACCAAAATATGCCGGCAAGGACTATGTGAACCCAGGTTCGGAAATCCTGTCCGCTGAAATGATGCTTCGTCACATGGGCTGGATTGAGGCCGCTGACCTGATCATCAGCTCGATGGAAAAATCCATTGCTTCCAAGAAGGTGACTTATGACTTCGCGCGCCTCATGGAAGGCGCAACGCAGGTCAGCTGCTCCGGTTTTGGTCAGGTCATGATCGACCACATGTAATTTCAGCTTTGCTGAAATGCTAAAAACCGCCCGGGAGCAATCCCGAGGCGGTTTTTCTTTTGGATTTCAGCTGGTTTGGGGTGTAAATATGACGCTTGAATGTCGCGTTCTCGCCACCACCATCTTTTCAAACCCCTATCAAACGCAACGGCCCGTACCAATGGCTAGAATGAATTCCATGGCTACCAAATCTCCGAAGACTCCTACAGCGCCCCCAGCCCCGGTTTTCAAGCCAGAAGATGGTCGGGGCAGCGATTCGGTTGTGCTTGAGCGCAGGCCGCAAAAGACCAAACCACCACAGATGTATCAGGTGGTGTTGCTCAATGACGACTACACACCCATGGAGTTTGTGGTGGTGGTCATTCAGGAGTTTTTTAACAAAGACCGTGAGACGGCAACCCAGATCATGCTGAAAATCCACCTTGACGGTAAAGGCGTTTGTGGTGTTTTTTCAAAAGATGTGGCGGCGACCAAGGTTGACCAGGTGACTGAAGCGGCCCGCAAAAACGGCCATCCATTGCAGTGCGTCAGCGAGCCCATTGAAATATGAAAAATGCGGCCAATATCCGATCCATGAGTTCAATTATTAACGTAGCAGCCATATAAGGAAAAGCAATGATTGCCCAGGAACTAGAAGTCAGCTTGCACATGGCCTTTGTGGAAGCGCGCCAGCAACGCCATGAGTTCATCACCGTGGAACATTTGCTGCTTGCATTGCTTGACAACCCCAGCGCTGCCGAAGTGTTGCGTGCCTGTTCTGCCAATGTGGATGATTTGCGCAAGTCGCTGTCCAACTTCATCAAGGACAACACCCCGCAGGTCGCCGGATCCGACGATGTGGACACCCAGCCGACGCTGGGTTTCCAGCGCGTCATCCAGCGCGCCATCATGCATGTGCAGTCCACTGGCAATGGCAAAAAAGAAGTGACGGGTGCCAACGTGCTGGTCGCCATCTTTGGTGAAAAAGATTCACACGCCGTGTATTACCTGCACCAGCAAGGTGTTACCCGCCTTGACGTCGTGAATTTTATTGCCCACGGCATCAAAAAGAGCGACCCGCCCGAGCCCACCAAGGCCGGCGAAACCGCTGCCGAGAACGAAGAAGGTGGCGAAAAGAACGAAAAGCAGTCCCCGCTTGAGCAATACACCCAGAACCTGAACCAGCTTGCCAAGGAAGGCAAGATTGACCCGCTGATCGGCCGTCAGTTTGAAGTCGAGCGTGTGATACAGATTCTCTGCCGCCGCCGCAAAAACAACCCCTTGCTGGTAGGTGAAGCCGGTGTGGGCAAAACTGCCATTGCCGAGGGCCTGGCATGGCGCATCACGCAAAAGGATGTGCCTGAAATTCTGGCCGAAGCGCAGGTGTATTCACTCGACATGGGTGCTTTGCTGGCGGGAACCAAGTATCGCGGTGATTTTGAGCAGCGCCTCAAAGGCGTGCTCAAGTCGCTGAAGGACAAACCCAA
>JAZKIK010000382.1:10535-11022 GCA_040384925.1 Pseudomonadota bacterium
CGCTGCTTCCGGCGGCACGCTGGACGCCTCCAACCTGCTCAAACCCGCGCTCAGCTCGGGTCAGCTCAAATGCATTGGTGCCACTACCTTCACCGAATACCGCGGCATTTTCGAGAAAGACGCTGCCCTGTCACGTCGTTTCCAGAAAGTTGACGTGGTTGAGCCGACCGTGCAGGAAACGGTGGACATTCTCAAGGGCCTCAAATCGCGATTTGAAGAGCACCACAGCGTCAAATATGCCGTGGCCGCCTTGCAGGCTGCTGCCGAGTTGAGCGCCAAATACATCAATGACCGTCATTTGCCCGACAAGGCGATTGATGTGATTGACGAAGCAGGCGCTGCACAACGCATCTTGCCGGCGTCCAAACGCAAAAAGATCATCACCAAAACCGAGGTGGAAGAAATCGTGGCAAAAATTGCCCGTATTCCGCCCGCCAATGTCTCCAATGATGATCGCGGCAAGCTCAAAACCCTTGAGCGCGACCTG
>JAZKIK010000382.1:11032-11725 GCA_040384925.1 Pseudomonadota bacterium
TGAAGAGTGTGGTGTTTGGCCAGGACAAGGCGCTTGATGTGCTGGCGTCCAGCGTCAAGATGGCACGTTCCGGCCTGGGCAAGGACGACAAGCCGATTGGTTCCTTCCTGTTTTCTGGCCCCACCGGTGTCGGTAAAACGGAAGCTGCCAAACAGCTGGCCTACATCATGGGCATTGAGCTGATTCGTTTCGACATGAGCGAATACATGGAGCGCCACGCCGTCAGCCGCCTGATTGGTGCGCCTCCAGGTTATGTCGGTTTTGACCAGGGCGGCCTGCTGACCGAAGCCGTGACCAAAAAACCGCATTGTGTGTTGCTGCTCGACGAGATTGAAAAAGCCCATCCCGACATCTTCAACGTGCTGCTGCAGGTCATGGACCATGGCACCCTGACGGACAACAACGGGCGCAAGGCTGACTTCCGCAACGTCATCATCATCATGACGACGAACGCGGGCGCCGAGACGATGAACAAGGCGGCCATCGGTTTCACGAATCCGCGCGAAGCGGGCGACGAAATGGCCGACATCAAGCGCCTGTTCACGCCAGAGTTCAGAAACCGCCTGGATGCGACGGTCAGCTTCAAGGCGCTGGATGAGAACATCATCATGCGCGTGGTCGACAAGTTCCTGCTCCAGCTGGAAACGCAACTTGCCGAGAAGAAGGTCGAGGTCACATTCACCGACGGGCTGC
>JAZKIK010000383.1:0-1759 GCA_040384925.1 Pseudomonadota bacterium
TGAGCTTCGCCCTGGTTTCAGCGTTAGCCGCTGCCTGGGCCTCATTGCGGGCCTTGACTTCGGCCCTGGTTTTTGCCTTGGCCTCGGATTTGGCTACCACTTCAGCCTTGGCCCTGGCCCTGGCGTCAACGATGGCCCTGGCCTTGGCCTCATTGCGGGCCTTGGCTTCAGCCCTGGCTTTTGCCTTGGCCTCGGATTTGGCGACCAGTTCAGCCTTGACCCTGGCCCTGGCGTCAATGATGGCCCTGGCTTTGGCCGCATTGCGGGCCTTGGCTTCGGCCCTGGCTTTTGTCTTTGCCTCGGATTTGGCTAGCACTTCAGCCTTGGCACTGGCGTCAACGATGGCACTGGCCTCGGCCTCGTTGTCAGCCTTGACTTTTACCTGTGCTTCGGATTTTTCTTGGGCCTCGGCCTGTGCCGTGGCTTCAGGAATGGCCTTGGCCTCATTGTCTGCCTTCAATTTTGCATTTGGTGAAAAAGCTGCTCGAAATTTTTTTTTGTTTCTCATAAAGCCAGAGTTAAACGGTTGAGGATTTTGCAGGCACCGACCAGTCTGGTGCCATCCGGGGCGACAGAAAGCAGATCGTCAATCAAGCCAGGGCAGAACTTGACCGGGGAAACGGAAAGGCATTGGCCAGCGCCTGGGTGTCAATTTTTTTCTTGGGAAGCACACATTGACGCGGCTCCAGCCACTTCATGTCAGTAAAGTCTGCCTGCACCGTCAGCGGCGTATCGGTCAGTCCGACGGACAGTTTGTAGTCCTGCATCTTGAATGAATCAACTGCTGGCATATCAGCGTCCTGTACACGCAATGACTGGCACGGCACGCCGTAGGCGTGGGAAACAATAACACCGTGCAGCGAGGTCGAGACAATCTCGTCGCAACTCAGGATATCTCGCACCACACGCTCAATGTCTTCAAGCGAAGCCGACAGTAGCGAGATGATCTTGATGTGATTGGCCCCCAGGGCACCCAGCGAGCGGCGAAACATGGATTCATACAGCACATGCGGAATGAGCCCAATCCGGTGGGTTTTGGTGACCTTGGGATGGTACAGGCGCGGCAGCAGAACGGCAGGATCGCCATAAATTTCCGGCACCTTGCCGCCAGAGGCCAGCACCGCAGCACGTGACAGCGGGCCACGTACCGAGGCATAGATGGCAGTCGGGCACAGGGGATCCGAGTCCCGGGGCATGCCGGTTCCCCAGACATGTTTGCCTGGACGCGCAAACTTGGCAATACTGCCGATGCACAGGCCATCGGCCTGTGTGATGGGAGCCCATCGCGGCATCACGCCAAAACCGTGCCACATGACATAGGGCGTCAGAATGTCACCGAAATTTCCGGGATAGGGACTGCGCATCCACCAGACGCGGGGACGGTATTTCTCGTCGAGCTTGGCCTCGGCAGCGATGTCCTCGAGTTGCCGCAAGGCGCGAAACGCCTGCACAACTGGTGTCCATTGTTCGACAGAACGTGCCAGCAATTCGTTTTCAAGTTTGGTAAAGCCTTCGCGATCTCCCTTGCGCAACAGGCTGAAAAAGCGGCTGGAAGCTGAAGCCGAATCGGCATCCGCCTCAAGATCACCTTCCAGATCGGCATCAAGCTCGGCAAGTTTGGCTTCGGCTCTGGCCTTGGCCCTGGCTTCAGCATTGGCCTTGGCTTCAGCCCTGAGCTTTGCCCTGGTTTCAGCGTTAGCCGCTGCCTTGGCCTCATTGCGGGCCTTGACTTCGGCCCTGGCTTCAGCAATGGCCCTGG
>JAZKIK010000383.1:1859-6582 GCA_040384925.1 Pseudomonadota bacterium
TCTTGGCTTCGTTGTCTGCCTTGGCCTTTGCCCTGGCTTCCGATTTGGCCTGAGCCTCGGCCTGCACCTTGGCCCTGGCTTCAGCAATGGCCCTGGCCTTGGCTTCGTTGTCTGCCTTGACCTTTGCCCGGGCTTCCGATTTGGCCTGGGCTTCGGCCTGAGCCTTGGCCCGGGCTTCAATAATGGCCCTGGTCTTGGCTTCGTTGTCTGCCTTGGCCTTTGCCCTGGCTTCCGATTTGGCCTGAGCTTCGGCCTGTGCCGTGGCCCGGGCTTCAGCAATGGCCCTGGTCTTGGCTTCGTTGTCTGCCTTGACCTTTGCCCTGGCTTCCGATTTGGCCTGAGCTTCGGCCTGCACCTTGGCCCGGGCTTCAGCAATGGCCCTGGTCTTGGCTTCTCTGTCGGCCTTGGCCTTTGCCCTGGCCTCGGATTTAGCCTGGGCTTCGGCCTGAGCCTTGGCCCGGGCTTCAACAATGGCCCTGGCCTTGGCTTCGTTGTCTGCCTTGGCCTTTGCCCTGGCTTCCGATTTGGCCCGGGCTTCGGCCTGAGCCTTGGCCCTGGCTTCAGCAATGGCCTGAACCTGAGCTTCTCTGTCGGCCTTGGCCTTTGCCTTGGCCTCGGATTTGGCCTGAGCCTCGGCCTGCACCTTGGCCCGGGCTTCAGCATTGGCCCTGGCCTTTGCCTCACTGGCAGCCCTGGCTTTTGCCTGGGCCTCGTTTCTTATCCGGGCTCTGACCTCGGCATTGGCTCTGGCCTTGGCATCGTTGGCGGCCTTGGCTTCCATTCGGGTCCTGGCCCGGGCTTCAGCATTCACTCTGGCTTGGACCTCACTCCGTGTCCTGGCGTCGGCTTTGGTTTGTGCATCCGCCTGAAGTCTGGCCTCGTCGATGATCTTGATCTGGCCCGCGTCCATATCACTATCCATAAAAATCCTGGTGGGAGAAATTACAAGCAGCAGGCAACAATTGTGCCGCTATACCTGCAGCAACAAAAGGTTCACCCTGCTTCAGGGAGCCTGGGGCTGCCTTGGTATCGACCTGGTTTTCTCTTTTAAAACAAGGCATCGGCAATCATATAGTCAATTTTGACCACTCCAGCAGCCTGCAAGGCAGTCAGAACACGAGCGCCCACCTCTGAAAAAAGTACAGACAGAAAAGGTATGGACAGATGCAGCAACAGCCTTTTGAAGGCTCTGCCGTTCCGATCCAGTTCAGGGCTGTACCGCTACTTGTGCCGCCAGTGCGCCAAATGCGGCCACCACCTCGGGCGGTGCCTGCACCATCTCGATCAGCACGCCCTCCCCGGCAATCGGAAACTCGTCATTGGCCTTGGGGTGCATAAAACAGATGTCAAAACCCGCTGCGCCCTTGCGTATGCCGCCGGGTGCAAAACGCACCCCCTGCGCGGTCAGCCATTCCACGGCTTTGGGCAAATCGTCAATCCACAGGCCCACATGGTTGAGCGGCGTGGTGTGGACTGCGGGTTTTTTGTCCATATCAAGCGGTTGCATCAGGTCCACCTCGACCTTGAAGGGGCCGCTGCCGATGGCGCAGATGTCTTCATCGACGTTTTCACGTTCGCTCACAAAGTTTCCGGTGACTTCCAGCCCCAGCATATCCACCCACAGGGTTCGCAAACGGTCTTTTGAGGGCGCGCCAATGGCAATTTGCTGAATGCCCAATACTTTGAAAGGTCGAGTCATGATGCAGCCGCCTCCCTGCGGCCAGAGAGGTAGGTCACACCAGCCGGACCAGCACTTTCGTGATGAGCTGTGCCTGCAGGCAGACGAAAGATGTCACCGGCTGCGCTGGTTGTTGAAACGCCGTTCACCAGCAGGGTGAACTCGCCGGAGCAAATCAACGCACAAGCATCAAAACTGTGCTGATGTTCGCTCCAGGCGTAGCCTGCAGGGCGTTCGACTTTGACGATTTCGCCGAAGTTGTCGGCTTTGAGCTGGGCTTGAAATTCCCGGGGTCTCATAAAACTCTTTCAAAATATGCAGCAAGAAGCTATTTCGCAACAACTTTGGCTTGGTACAACACGTCAGGCCAACCTTGCAAATCTGCATCCTGCGTGTACAACTTCGCTTGATGAACTTGTGCGGTTTGCCAGATGATGGCATCGGCCATGACGAGTTTGTATTGCACTGAAACCAAGGCAGCAAGTGCCATGTTTGAAACATCAAGCTGCTCGACCTGACAGCGCTGGATGACTTCCAGAAATGACTCGGCAGCCTTTTGATGACCCAGAAGTGTCAACCGTTTGACAACTTCAAAAACAACAATTGCAGGAACAATCAGATCCTTCTCATTGACCAGCAGAGGTTCAAAAAAACCGGCATTGCTGCCGTTGGCAATGTATTCAAGCCAGCCGCAAGAGTCCACGATGTTCATGTGAAATCTTCTTTGGTCCAGTTTTCCGGATCATTCGGTACAGAGGTGTCCATACCGGGGCACAGACCACGCAAGGCCGACATGGGCAACTCAGGCGTGATTTCAATACGCCCACCCACTGCACGTACCTGCATCTGTTGACCCGGCACCAAATTGAAAAGTTTACGAACGTCTTTAGGTATGACTATTTGAAACTTAGGAGACAAAGCTACGCTTGACATATCGAACTCCATTAGTTGAACGAAAAACAAATCGTAGCACTACACCTCTTTAGCCGCAAACCCTCAGGCAAATTCCACAATCGGCTGATCGACCGTCAGCGACTCGCCTTTTGCAGCCAGCACCTTGCCGACCACGCCATCGGCAATCGCAAACAGCACGTTTTCCATCTTCATGGCTTCAATCACGGCAATGCGTTCTCCGGCCTGCACTTTCTGCCCGACCTGCACCGCCACATCAACCAGCAGGCCGGGCATGGGCGAGAGCACGTAGCGGCTCATGTCTGGCGGGGCCTTGAAGGGCATCAGGGCATGCAGTGCGGCGGCGCGGGGTGACAGAACCAGCGCGTCAAGCCGGGTGCCGTTGTGAATGATACGAATCGCCAGGGGGTTTTTACCCACACCACGCTCAACCTGCGCTGCAAATGGCTGGCCATTGGTCGTGCCGCGAATACGTGCGCCGCCCAAATGCCAGTTGCTACAAATCTCATAGCTGCCTGCGCCTGTGGTGACCATGCTGGAGCCCGATTTCGCCTGAAAATCACGTACCGAAGCCGGATGTGTGGTGTTGTCACCCGTCGCACCGAGGCTGACCACTACAAAGTCGTCACCCACCGTCATGCCGTGGCCTGGCATCTGCCCGCTGATGCCGGCGGCCCGATCCAGCAGACGGCGATTGACGTAGGCTGCCAGCGCCACCAGAAAGTCCGGGTCGTCGTGCGGCACGTCTTCGGCCTTGAAGCCCTTGCCATAGTTTTCAGCAATAAAACCGGTATTGAAGTCACCCGCCACAAACCTGGGATGCGCCAGCAAGGCGGCCTGAAACGGGATATTGCTGCTGACACCACGAATCACAAAACTGTTCAGCGCCTCGCGCATTTTGGCAATGGCGTCCAGCCTGTCGGTGCCATGAACAATCAGCTTGGCAATCATCGAGTCGTAAAACATCGGAATCTCGCCGCCGTCCTGCACACCGGTATCAACACGCACGCCGTACAAGCGCGAGGTGTCTGAGGCAAACATGCTCTCCTTGGGCGGCTGAAAACGCACCAGCCGGCCGGTGGACGGCAAAAAGTTACGGAAAGGGTCTTCAGCATTGATGCGGCATTCAATGGCCCAGCCATTGCGCTGTACGTCTTTTTGCGCCAGCGGCAGTTTTTCACCGGCGGCGACACGAATCATCAGCTCGACCAGGTCAAGCCCGGTAATACATTCAGTCACCGGGTGTTCGACCTGCAGGCGGGTGTTCATTTCCAGAAAATAAAAACTCTGGTCCTTGCCGACCACAAACTCAACCGTGCCGGCACTCTGGTAATTGACTGCCTTGGCCAGAGCCACGGCCTGCTCGCCCATGGCCTTGCGTGTTTCGTCGCTGATAAACGGTGACGGTGCCTCTTCAATGACCTTCTGGTGGCGGCGCTGTATGGAACACTCACGCTCGTTCAGATAAATCACGTTGCCGTGGCTGTCGCCAATCAGCTGGATTTCAATATGGCGTGGTTCTTCGACAAACTTTTCGATAAACACACGGTCATCACCAAAACTGTTGCGCGCCTCGTTGCGGCAAGAGGCAAAACCCTCAAACGCCTCCTTGTCGTTAAAGGCCACCCGCAACCCCTTGCCACCACCACCCGCACTGGCCTTGATCATCACCGGATAACCAATGCCCTGGGCAATTTCAACCGCTTTTTCAGCCGTTTCAATCGCGTCGTTGACACCAGGAATGCAGTTGACCCCGGCCGCGCCCGCCAGTTTTTTGGATTCGATCTTGTCGCCCATGGCGGCAATTGAATAATGTTTGGGGCCGATGAAAACAATGCCTTCTTCTTCCACCCGTTTGGAAAAGCCGGAGTTTTCACTCAAAAACCCATAACCGGGGTGAACCGCCTGCGCGCCTGTCTGTTTGCACGCAGCAATGATTTTTTCGGCCTGCAAATAACTGTCACGGCTGGGCGCCGGGCCAATATTGACAGCTTCATCTGCCAGCTCGACATGGCGCGCGTCCTTGTCAGCGTCGGAATAGACTGCAACGGTCTTGATGCCCATCTTGCGGGCAGTAAGGATGACGCGGCAGGCAATTTCACCGCGATTTGCTATGAGGATTTTTGTGAACAT
>JAZKIK010000384.1:0-2698 GCA_040384925.1 Pseudomonadota bacterium
CTGGCAGTTCAAGGAAGTGCTGTTGCCGGTGGAACAGATCTCCGGGTCACTGCAACTCGCTGAGGGCCTGACCCTGGGTGGCTACTACCAGCTCAAGTGGCGACCCAGCCGGATTCCGGGTGTGGGCAGTTATTTTTCAAACCAGGACTACATAGGCGGCGGCCAGCTATATCTGGGCGGCCCACCCATCAATACCGACAACAGCAAAGACCAGACACCCGGCAACAGCGGCCAGTACGGTGCCCAGATACGCTGGTCGCCAGCAGGCAGCGCCTATGAGTTCGGGTTTTACGCCGCCCGCTACAACGACAAGACACCGGCAGTGCCCGTGTTTGACCTGATCAATGGCAATATGCACAAGGTCTATGCCGAGGGCATCAAGACCTTTGGCGCCAGCGTCACTTCATCCATAGGCCAGCTCAACTGGGCGCTTGAAGGTTCGGTCCGCACCGATGCACCATTGGCCAATGACCCGGCCGTGCTGGGCGGCGCGCCCTTCATGCCACCCGCCAACTGCAGTGGTTCGCCCAGCAACCCCTGTTATGCCATTGGCAAAACGGCACACCTGAACCTGTCGGGTATCTACGTGCTGACCAAATCCAGCCTGTGGGACGGCGGTGCACTGGTGGCCGAGCTGGCCTGGAACCGGCTTTTGAGCGTGACCAAAAACCCGAGTGCCGTCGGTTTTGGCGGGCTTGACCCCAACACCACACGCGACGCCATGGCATTTCGCATGATTTTTGAGCCGCAGTACTTTCAGGTGCTACCTGGTCTGGACCTGTCGATTCCGGTGGGTCTGGGCTACAACTTTGGCGGCCGTTCCTCAGCCATCTTCAACTTTGCCGGCGGTGCCAGCAAGGCCGGCGACTTCAGCCTGGGCATCAAGGGCAAATACCACGACTGGAACATTGGCCTGAACTACACGACCTTCTTTGGCAAGGAAAACAGCTTCACCGTGACCGACGCCCGCACCCCCACACGGATGCTGTCCTTTGGCCAGACGCTGAAAGACCGCAACTACGTGTCATTCACGGCCTCACGCACTTTCTGAAATCACAAATGACCGAGACAAACATCATGATGACCTTCTCAAAATCCACCGTTTTTGCCGCCGCCCTGCTGGCCGCCAGCCTGGGTGCCCAGGCCGCAGTCACTGCCGAAGAGGCCGCAAAACTCAAAACCACCCTGACCCCGGTAGGCGCAGAAAAAGCCGCCAACAAGGACGGCACGATTCCCGCCTGGGACGGCGGCCTGAGCAAAGCCACACCGGGCTACAAAAACGGCGATGCCCGCCCGGACCTGTACCCCAACGAAAAGCCGATTTTGTCCATCAACGCCAAAAATATGGCACAGCATGCAGACAAACTCAGCGACGGCGTGCAGGCCTTGATGAAAAAGTACCCTGACTTCCGTATCGATGTGTACCCCACACACCGTACTGCAGCAGCGCCCCAGTCGGTCTATGACAACACCTTCAAAAACGCCACCCGAGCCAAAACCATTGAAGGCGGTTACGGCATGGAAGGCGCTTTTGGCGGCATCCCCTTCCCGATTCCCAAAGATGGTTATGAAGTCATCTGGAACCAGCGCACGGCCTGGCGTGGCGGCAATGTTACGCTGCCAATGCGGGTCTGGGTGGTTACGGCAGATGGCCGACGCGCCATGGCTTCGGGCGGCATACAAACACTGAGCCAGGCTTTTTATGCCAAGGACGGCAGCCTGGAAAAGTTTGACGGTTATTACTCACTCGGCAAGTTTGTCGCCAACGCACCAGGCTCCAAGGCCGGCGAGGCGATTCTGGCGCTGGACGGTGCCTCTGAAGCCGCACCACGTGGCCTGTGGCAGTACCTGGTCGGCCAGCGCCGTGTGCGCAAGGCACCTTCTGTGGCCTATGACACACCTGATTCAGTCACCTCCGGCATTGGCCTGTTTGACGAAGCCTTCACGCTGTTTGGCCCGATTGACAAACACGAACTGAAGCTGGTGGGTAAAAAGGAGATGTATATCCCCTACAACAACAACCGTGCTGCGGCGGCCAAGGTTGAAGACCTGGTGACACCCAACACCCTGAATCCGGCCCAGGTGCGCTGGGAACTGCACCGTGTGTGGGAAGTGGAAGCCAACCTGGCACCGGGCAAACGCCATGTGGTGCCCAAACGCAAGTACTACATCGACGAAGACTCGTGGCAAACCGCCCTGTTTGACGGCTGGGATGCCAAAGGACAGCTCTGGCGCACCAATTACGCCCTGATGCTGACCATGCCTGATGTGCCTGCGGTGTCAAACTTTGTGCTGTGGGGCGGTTACGACATGCAAAACGGTTCTTACTACCTGAACATGGCATCAAACGAAATGCCAAAGCAGTATGAAATCGTGCCGCCGATTCCACGCAGTTTCTTCAGTGCCGAATCCTTGTCCAACGAGGGCGCACGCTGATGAACCCATCCGCACACCTTGCGCGGCGGGCGGCCCTGCTGGGGCTACTGGGTTTGGCAGTCACGCTGCCAGCCTGGTCAGCCAATGCCCCGGCCGTGCTGTCGCAAGCGGCCCGGTTGACGCCAAAAGCGCTGGGTGCGGCCACCCTGGCGGTGACACGCGCTGGCAAACGCCTGGTAGCCGTAGGTGAACGTGGCACGGTGCTGCTGTCAGACGACAACGGAGTCAGCTGGCGGCAAGCCAGCGTGCCAGTGCAGGCCAC
>JAZKIK010000384.1:2708-4109 GCA_040384925.1 Pseudomonadota bacterium
CGGCTGGGCTGCAGGCCATCTGGGGGTGATTTTGCGTACTGACGATGCCGGCACCAGCTGGCAAAAGCAGCTTGACGGCATTCAGGCCGCTGCTCTGGTGCTACAGGCTGCACAGGCGTCGGGAGATGAAAAATCCATCGCCAATGCCCAGCGGCTGGTGCAGGAAGGTGCAGACAAACCGTTTTTTGACCTCGAATTTGTGGATGCACAACGTGGTTTTGCCGTGGGCGCTTATGGCCTGATGTTCTCTACCGTGGACGGCGGCAAGACCTGGGCAGCCGTGGGGCCACGTTTGCCCAACCCCAGATCGCTTCATTTATACGGGTTGCGCGCTTCTGGCAATACCCTGCTGATTGCCGGTGAACAGGGTTTGCTGCTGCACTCTACCGATGGCGGGACCAGTTTCAGCGCGCTGGAATCACCTTACAAAGGCAGCTTTTTTGGCTTGCTGCACACTGCCGGTGACGTATGGGTGGCCTATGGCCTGCGCGGCACGGCATACCGCTCGATCAACGCAGGAGCGCACTGGGAAAAGCTCGATACCGGCCTGCCTATGTCAATTGGTGCAGGCACGGCCTTGTCGGGTGGTGGTTTTGTGCTGATGGGCCAGGCCGGTGACGTGCTGGTCGGGCGTGACGATCTGCCCACGCTCAAACGTGTGCCTGCCCGCGAGCCGGTTCCTGTGTCCGGTGTCGTGATCGCTGCCGACGGCAGTCTGGTGCTGGCCAGCTTGCGCGGCATGCGGCGACTGCCCGCGCTTTCAGCACCTTCTGTTAATTAAAAATCCTTATGCACGCTGACACCTCCACCAACTCATCCAGCCAGCCCGTTGTGGCGCGGCTGGAAGACTTCAATACAGCTTCCGGCAACTGGCTGGAGCGCGCTTTTTTTAACCACCGGCCCTGGGTCATGCTGGTTTGCCTCGCCTTGACGCTGGTGCTGGCCTGGTTTGGCAGCAAGCTGCAGCTCAACGCAAGTTTTGAAAAAACCATTCCCACCAGCCACCCCTACATCGTCAATTACCTGGCCCACAAGGGTGACCTGGCGGGCCAGGGCAATGCCTTGCGCCTGGTGGTGCAGGCCAGAAAGGGCACGATCTTCGACAAAAATTACCTGGATTCGCTGCAGAAGATCAATGACGAAATTTTTCTGCTGCCTGGTGTTGACCGGCCTTTCATGAAGTCCTTGTGGACATCCAACACCCGCTGGGTCGCGGTGACTGAAGAAGGTCTGGACGGCGGCCCGGTGATTCCCGACACCTTTGATGGCTCACCCGCCAGCCTGGCCGAGTTGCGCGCCAATGTGGAACGCTCGGGTGAAATCGGCCAGCTGGTGGCCGGGGATTTTCAATCGACCATCATTTTTGTGCCGCTGCTGGATCGCAACCCCGACACTGGCAAG
>JAZKIK010000384.1:4119-8473 GCA_040384925.1 Pseudomonadota bacterium
CCTGCGCAACAAGTACGCCAGCGAAACACTGGAAATACGTGTCACGGGTTTTGCCAAGGTGGTGGGCGACCTGATAGAAGGCCTGCAGCAGGTACTGCTGTTTTTTCTGCTGGCCCTCGTCATCACGACCGTGGTGCTGTTTGCCTACACCCGCTGCGCACGCAGCACGGCGCTGGTGGTGGTTTGTTCACTGGTAGCGGTGGTCTGGCAGTTCGGCCTGCTGGCGCTGCTGGGTTATGAGCTGGACCCGTACTCGGTGCTGGTGCCGTTTCTGGTATTTGCCATCGGCATGAGCCACGGCGCGCAAAAAATGAACGGCATCATGCAGGACATTGGGCGCGGCACACACCGTGTGGTGGCGGCACGTTACACCTTTCGCCGCCTGTTCATGGCAGGGCTGACGGCACTGCTGTGTGATGCAGTGGGTTTTGCCGTGCTGATGATCATCCAGATCAGGGTGATTCAGGACCTGGCGCTGATTGCCAGCATTGGTGTGGCGGTGCTGATTTTTACCAATCTGGTGCTGTTGCCAATATTGCTGTCCTATACCGGGGTGGCTCCCTCGGCAGCGGCACGCAGCCTGCGTGAAGAAACCATGCAGGACACCGGCAATCGCCCCTGGCTGTGGGCCTTGCTTGACCATTTCACACAAAAACGCTGGGCTACGGCCGCTATCTTCGTATCGGCCCTGATGGCGGTCGGCGGTTATGCCGTCAGCCTGAACCTGAAGATCGGTGACCTGGACCCCGGCGCATCCGAGTTGCGGGCCGACTCACGCTACAACCGCGATAACGCCTACCAGATTGCCCACTACGCCGCCAGCGCCGACATTCTGACCGTGATGGTGACCACACCCGTGGACCAATGCACCAGCTACGGCACCCTCGCCAAACTCGACACCCTGGCCTGGAGCCTGGAGCAGTTGCCGGGTGTGGAGGCCACCAATTCCATGGCTGCGCTGTCAAAACTGGCCATGATTGGTTACAACGAAGGCAACTTCAAATGGTTTGAGTTGCTGCCCAATGACGGTGCGCTGGGTGGTGTGCAAACCCGCGCGCCGCGTGAATTGTTCAACCAGAACTGCTCATTTCTGGCGCTTTATGTCTACCTGAAAGACCACAAGGCCGAAACACTGGCACGTGTGGTGGCCGAGGTTGAGAAATTTGCCGCCGCCAACAACACGCCCGAGATCAGCTTCAAACTGGCCGCAGGCAGCGCCGGCATTGATGCAGCCACCAACATCGTGGTCGGCAAGGCCATGCGCGAGATGCTGCTGTGGGTTTATGCCGCAGTGGTGGTGTTGTGCTGGATCACCTTCAGATCCTGGCGTGCCGTGGTGGTGGCGGTGCTGCCGCTGGTGCTGACCTCCATACTTTGCGAAGCCTTGATGGTCTGGCTGGGCATGGGCGTGAAAGTGGCCACCCTGCCGGTGATTGCCCTCGGTGTGGGCATTGGTGTGGACTACGCACTGTATGTGCTCAGCATCACGCTGGCGCGCATGCGGGAAGGTGCGAGTTTGTCGGACGCCTATCACCATGCGCTGCAATTCACGGGCCGGGTCGTCATGCTCACGGGCATCACACTGGCCCTGGCCGTCGGCACCTGGGCTTTCTCGCCGATCAAGTTTCAGGCTGACATGGGCATTTTGCTGGCCTTCATGTTTGTCTGGAACATGGTCGGAGCGCTGGTTTTGTTGCCGGCGCTGGGGCACTTTTTGCTCAGGCCCGCCACGGCCGGGAGGACGGCGGACGTCGCGGGCCGGGTTGCAGCATGAGACTCATGCATATAAAAGAAAAAGGGCAAGAGATTTGATTGATTCATACATTTCGGCAGATGGCGTCCAGGTGCGGTACCGCGATTCGGGCGGCAGCGGCCCGGCGGTATTGCTGCTGCACGGCATCGGCGGCTCGCTGGAGCTCTGGTCGGCGCAATTTGTCAGTGCCAACCAGGCCATGCGCCTGATCGCGCTGGACCTGCCGGGGCACGGTCTGTCCGGCTTCGGTCAGCAGCCGTTTGCGCCCAAGACCTTTGCCGCCCTCGTGTGGAAGTTTGCCGACGCACTCGGTTTGAACAAGGTTCATCTGGCCGGCAATTCCCTGGGAGGGGCCATTTGCGTGCAAATGCAGGCCCAGCAGCCGGCCCGGGTGCAGACCGTGCTGCTTGCTGCTGCGGCCAACCTCGGGCGCGACTGCCCCATGCCTTTCAGGCTGATGACGCTGCCTGTGCTGGGCACGCTGATGTCGAGGGCTGGTCCCATGGCCGTCACGCAGCAGATTCAGGCCCTCTTCGGCCCATCGTTTGTCGTCACCGACGAGCTGCGCAAGACGATAGAGCGCAATGTGATGAGACCGGGAGCCCAAGCCGCCTTTCTCGCCACCTTGCGGCTGATGACGGACCTGAGCGGGCAGCGCGCGTCGCTTGTGGCCGATTCGCATACGGCACTCGCATCGGCCTCGGTACCTGTGCTCATGTTGCATGGTCGGCAAGACAGCGTGATCCCGTTCGCACATTCGGAGCACGCGCACAAACTGGCCCCGGCGAGCCGGTTTCAGCTCGTCGATGACTGCGGCCACACGCCTCAACTGGAGCAGTCTGCCCTCTTCAACGCCGCTTTGCGGGCGCTGGTCGTCGAGGTCTGAGAGCACTCAAAAGGATGAACGATCGCTCTCTCCCCGCCTCGTCCGATCTGGGTCCAGCCCTGACCGGCTTTTTAGTCCAGTCCGCAGCGGCGCAGGTGCAGGTCTGAATCAAGACTGTCAAGACCAACCTAAAACGCCATCATCTTTACCACCACAAGCACAAAAGGAGACTGTCATGTCATCAAATCGAGGTGTCGCCTACATCAAACAAGGCCAGGTCGAGATTCAGGCGATTCCGTTTCCGGAACTAAGCGACCCGCGCGGCCGCCGCATCGACCACGGCGTGATCCTGAAGGTCGTCACCACCAACATCTGCGGATCTGACCAGCACATGGTGCGCGGACGCACCACGGCACCGGCCGGGCTGATTCTGGGCCACGAGATCACTGGTGAGGTGATCGAAGTCGGCCGTGATGTCGAAACCTTGAAGAAAGGCGACCTGGTGTCCGTTCCCTTCAACGTGGCCTGCGGCCGCTGCCGAACCTGCAAGGAGCAGCACACTGGCGTGTGCCTCACCGTCAATCCGTCGCGTGCGGGTGGTGCTTATGGTTATGTGGACATGGGCGGCTGGGTTGGTGGTCAGGCCGAGTATGTGATGGTGCCTTACGCAGACTTCAATCTGCTGAAGTTCCCCGACAAGGCGCAGGCGATGGAGAAGATCCTCGACCTGACCTGCCTGTCGGACATCCTGCCCACCGGCTACCACGGAGCGGTAAGCGCCGGTGCCGGGCCCGGCAGCACGGTTTACATCGCCGGCGCTGGCCCGGTGGGCCTGGCCGCTGCGGCGTCGGCCCAGTTACTGGGGGCAGCCGTCGTGATCGTGGGCGATGTCAACCCTGCACGGCTGGTGCATGCACGCAGCGTGGGCTTCCAGACGGTAGACCTGTCGCTGGACGCGACGCTGACCGAGCAGATCGAGCAGATCCTGGGCACGCCCGAGGTGGACTGCGCAGTTGACGCAGTGGGGTTTGAGGCCCGCGGCCATGGGCATGAAGGCGCGCAGCACGAAGCACCTGCGACAGTGCTGAACTCGCTGATGGAAGTCACCCGCGCGGCCGGCAAGATCGGCATCCCGGGCCTGTACGTCACGGACGATCCGGGCGGTGTGGACGACGCAGCCCGGCGTGGCGCTTTAAGCGTACGCCTGGGTCTGGGCTGGGCCAAGTCGCACAGCTTTTTCACCGGCCAGACGCCGGTCATGAAATACAACCGCGCGCTGATGCAGGCCATTTTGTGGGACCGCATCAAGATCGCCAAAACGGTGGGCGTGCAGGTGATCTCGCTGGACGATGCGCCCAAGGGCTACGCCGAGTTTGATGCGGGTGCACCGAAAAAATTTGTCATCGACCCGCATCACCTGCTGCAGCTGGCGGCTTGAACCCTTGAATCAGGAAAGAATCGAATGAGTGCTATTTTTGCCAACCCAATTCTGGAAAAGGCGGATCTGGATCCTGCCTTCGCCGGATTCCTGGCCCAGGCCGCATCCCAGGGCAACCCGCCCCTGGAGAGCTTGCCGCCGTCCGTGATACGGCAATTTTACCGCGAGCAGGCAGACGCCCTGGGTCTGCCTGCCCCCGGAATTGGCAAGGTGTTTGATATGAACATTGCCGGCCCGGCTGGCCCGCTGCGCCTGCGCGTCTACACGCCAGACACTCAGGGACTCCAGGCACCATTGCCTGTCTTGTTGTATATCCATGGCGGCGGCTTCGTGATGG
>JAZKIK010000385.1:0-1343 GCA_040384925.1 Pseudomonadota bacterium
AGACCCGTCCGTCCAGCCGTGTCTCCAGCGCCTTCAACGGTTCGCGGATCAGGCGATACCGCAGCCACGCAGGATTTGCTGACGGCAGGTCTGGGCCGCACCGGTCTGGCAGCTCCAGCACCGGCGTTTGTCAATCCCCTGGCACCAACTGCGCTTGAATTGCGCCGCAACGCCATTCGCAGCAATTACCAGGGACTGGTTGACATTCAGGCCAACGGTGGTTATGGCAGCCTTTATGGTCCGAATGTGAGTGTTTCCGGTGCCGTGACAGCAAATGAAGGCCTGATTCCGGGCCGTGAATATATCGGCTCGCTTGACGATGGTTCTGGCCGCAAGCGTGTCACGATGGCGGTGCAGATTCCTGACAGCTTCAACCAGGCTGCACCTTGTGTGGTGCTTGGCCCGTCATCGGGTTCTCGTGGTGTTTATGGAGCGGTGGCCACGGCCGGTGAATGGGGCCTCAAGAATGGTTGCGCCGTGGCCCTGACCGACACCGGCAAGGGTGTGGGCCTGTATGACCTGAGCGACGATACCGTCAACAAGATTGACGGCACTCGCGCCACCCGCGCAGATGCCGGAACGCTCAACTTTTTTGCAGCCGCCATCACCGACGCTGCCCGCCTGGCTTACAACACACTGTTTCCGAATCGTCTGGCCCTCAAACAGGTGCATTCACAGCTCAATCCAGAAAAAGACTGGGGCACCGACAGTCTGGCTGCAGCCCGTTACGCACTGTTTGCCCTGAATGACCGCTACGGCACTCCAGCGAACGCGGTGCCCTTCACAGCCACCAACACCATCATCATTGGTGCTTCTGTCTCCAATGGCGGTGCGGCTGTGCTGCGTGCTGCCGAGCAGGACAGCAGTGGCTTGATTGACGGCGTGGTGGCAGGCGAGCCCAATGCACAACCTTCAACAACTGTTGGTTATGGCATACAGCTTGGTGGTACACCGGTTGCCGGTTTTGGCAAAGCCATGGTGGACTACACCACTTACGGCAATATCTATCAGCCTTGCGCGGCCTTGTCGCTGCCTGCCTCGATGGGTGCCGAGGTGTCGTTTCACAACTACATCCCGCTGGTCAGCATGACGGCCCGCGCCACCGCCCGTTGTGACGGCCTGGCCGCCAAAGGCCTGGTGACCGGTGCCGACACGGCTGCCCGCTCGCTGGATGCACTGAACAAACTGCGTGCCTATGGCTGGACAAGCGACAACGACACCATGCACAGTGCGCACTGGGGTCTGGGCAACGGCCCTATCCTGTCGGCCATGTACCCGGTCAGTTATGGGCGTTTTTCAGTGACTGACAACGTGTGCAACACCAGTATGGCCCAGGTTGATGC
>JAZKIK010000385.1:1353-9366 GCA_040384925.1 Pseudomonadota bacterium
TGGCCGTTGTTGCAACGACCAAGGCGCAGAGTTTTGCCAACGCCAACGGCACCTCCAACGGTGCACCTGCCAATGTGGTGTACAACGACTCGGTCGGTGGAGCGCGTTCATGGCAACTGGCGACTTCGGCATCTACCGGTGTGCAGGACTTTGGTCTTGACAACGCGCTGTGCCAGCGTGCCTTGGTGACGGGCGTTGACACCGTTAGCGGGACTGCGCTGACAGCGGCGAGCTTCCCCACCCTGGCGCAAAGCACCGCCGTACGTACAGGCATGGCTGAAGTGTTGTTTGGTGGCAATTTGAAGGCCAAACCGACCATCATCGTGGCCGGCCGCAGTGATGCCTTGCTGCCGCTCAACAATGCGTCCCGTGCCTATGTGGCCTACAACCGCGTGGTCGAAGGTGCAGCCAGCAAGACCCGGTATATCGAAGTCACCAACGCCCAGCATTTCGACGGTTTTCTGGGGCTCAGTGGTTTTGACACCCGTTACGTTCCGCTGCATGCCTACTTCAACCGTGCCATGGATGCAATGTATGCGCACCTGAAAAACGGTACTGCCCTGCCACCAAGCCAGGTGGTGCGCACCACACCGCGTGGTGGTGTACCCGGTGCAGCGCCTGCCATCACCGCAGCCAATGTACCAGCCATCAGCAACACGCCAGTCGCTGCTGACCAGATTGGTTTTGCAGGCACCTCGCTTGCAGTTCCCAACTGATGCGCATTGACTGAAGGGGCTTTGACCCCTTCCGCTGGCAGTGCCGCCCTGTGCAGGCGCTGCCAGTTTTACCCCCGCCAGCGTTGCGGGTCGGTCCGGGCCCCAAAGCCCGGACCGTGAGTGTTCAGGGAATTTCCCAAGCCTCAACTACTACAAGCAGGAGACACATCATGAAATCGTTCCCTACATGGGCACGACAGGCGTTAGCCACGCTGTCGCTTTTTTGCATGGCAACATCCAGCATGGCAGCTGATCTGGTCATAGGCCAGGTTGCACCACTTTCCGGCGTTCTGGCCAGCACTGGCCACCAGATGGTGGTGGGTGGAAAAATCTATTTTGATGAAATCAACGCCCAGGGCGGCATCCACGGCGCAAAAATTCGCCATGATGTGGTGGACGACGGCTACAAGGTTGCAGAAACAGTGCGCCTGACGCGCGAAATGCTGGCCCAGCCTGAAGTGCTTGCCTTGTTCGGTTTTGCGGGCACGGCCAACGTGACACAGCTGTTGACTGACGGTGTGCTGGACGAGGGCGGGGCCGCGCTGGTGGCACCCTATACCGGCGGTGAATCACTGCGCAACCCCTTCAACCCGTGGATCTTTCATGTGCGGGCCGGTTATGCCGACGAGGCCGAACACATGGTGCAGCAACTGACCACACTGGGCATGAACCGCATCGCCGTGATGTATCAGAACGACGGTTTTGGCAAGGCTGGTTTGCTGGGTGTGACCAATGCGATTGCCAAAAGAAACCTGAAACTGGCCATAGCTGCCAGCTATGAACGAAATACCGACGACGTGGTCGATGCAGTCAAAAAAATAAAGGCATCTGACGCGCAGGCTGTCATCATGATCTCTGTGAACAAATCGACAGGTGCTTTTGTCAAGCTGTATCGGGAAAGCGGTGGTGGTGCACAGCTCTACAACATTTCCGTGGTGGACCCGGCTGAACTCGTCAAACTGGCTGGCCTGAAAAATGCACATGGCTTGGGCATCAGCCAGGTTGTGCCTTACCCCTATATGGCCAACATCCCGGTGGTGCGTGAATACCAGATGCTGCTCAAAAAACATGCACCCAAAGAACTCATCAACTACACCAGTTTTGAAGAGTTTGTGGGTGCCAAGGTGCTGGTTGAAGCCCTGCGCCGGGCGGGTCCCAATCCGACGCGCAGCAAGGTGGTCAAGGCGCTGGAGTCCATGGGAAGTTATGACACTGGCGGCATCACCGTCAACTATTCACCCGTCAATCGCATTGGTTCGCGCTTTGTCGAGGTCACGGTTATCGGCAGCACCGGCAAGCTGCTCAAGTAAATCTGGCAGCCCAAGTCAATCCAACGGCTTTTGCCCAACCGGGAGCTTGTTTCATGTCCTTTCAATCATCTTCCAGAATTGCTTCGAAAAAACCACCCAGCACCGGGTTTGAGTCCCGCTACGTCAGCTGTGCTGGCCGCGAGATCCATTACACCGAATGGGGGGCGCAGCACAATAACACCGTCATTGCCTGGCACGGACTGGCTCGCACTGGCCGCGACATGGACGAACTGGCCGAACACCTGAGCAGTCGCTACCGCGTGATCTGCCCTGACACCATTGGCCGCGGACTGAGCCAGTGGAGCCCCCGGCCACCGCAGGAATACTGCCTGCGCTTTTACGCCCGCCTGGCTGCCGCACTGTTTGATCAACTGAAAATTGACAAAGCCCATTGGGTGGGCACCTCCATGGGCGGTGCGGTCGGCATGGTCTGCGCGTCCGGGATTTTTCAGCCCGGCATGAAACAGCGCATTTTGAGCCTGACCCTGAACGACAACGCGCCCCAGCAGGCACCCGCCGCATTGACGCGCATTCGGGCTTATGCAGGCAGTCCGCCAGCTTTTAACACCATGCTGGAGCTGGAAGCCTTTTTTCGCATGGTTTACAAACCTTTTGGTTACCTCAGTGAAGCGCAGTGGAGGCGTTTGCTGGAAACCTCAACCCGCCGCTTGCCTGACGGCCGTGTCACACCACACTACGACCCGGCCATCGTGCGGCAATTTATCAGCCATCCTGACGACTATCTGATCTGGGACCACTACGACGAACTCAACATCCCTGTACTGTGCATGCGCGGTGCCGAGTCCGATCTGGTGCTGCGCGAGACAGTAGATGAAATGACCCGGCGCGGACCAGGAAAAGCGGGCCTGCTGCAACTGGCAGAAATCCCCGGCTGCGGACACGCACCCGCGCTTAATGTGCCAGACCAGCTCGAAAAGGTCGCATCATTTATTGATACCGCCCGTTCACATCGGCTCTGATGGGCCGAGTGCTATTGATTGCTGAAGTGCTTGATCAGCGTTTTGCACCAAGCGCCAGAGCCGCAGCGCGTGATGCGGCCAGCCTTTGCACTTCGTCAGCGTGTGGCTTGACCGGCCAGCCTGCCAGGTGCTGAATGCTGAAGTCAGCCAGCGCAGCCAGCCAGATCGGGCTGTCGTTCAGGCATTCAATGTAGTTGAAGGTCTTGCCGCCCGCCTG
This sequence comes from Pseudomonadota bacterium, assembly GCA_040384925.1. Classification (GTDB taxonomy): domain Bacteria; phylum Pseudomonadota; class Gammaproteobacteria; order Burkholderiales; family Burkholderiaceae_C; genus Polaromonas. Next base: position 4,577 of record JAZKIK010000385.1, read on the forward strand.
CAGGTAGGCGTGGCGGGCTTCCATATTGATCTCTTCGAGTGTTTCCAGGCAGTCGCCGGTAAAACCAGGACAGATCACATCAACGCTTTTTACACCGTCCTGTGCCATTTTGATCAGCGTTGGTTCGGTGTAGGGCTCCAGCCATTTGGCCTTGCCAAAACGCGACTGAAAGGTGACTTTGTACTGCGATGGTTTCAGGCCAAGCTGGGTCGCCAGCAGCCTTGCTGTTTTGTGGCATTCACAGTGGTAAGGGTCACCGAGCTGCAAGGTGCGCTCGGGCACACCATGAAAACTCATGAGCAGTTGTTCGGCCCGGCCGTTTTTCTGCCAGTGCATTCGAACCCTGTCGACCAGTGCATTGATGTAACCAGGTGTATCGTGGTAGTGATTGACAAAACGGAACTCAGGCAAATGCCGTACCTTGGCGGCCCAGCTGTAGACCGCATCAAACACACTGGCCGTGGTGGTGGCGCTGTACTGTGGATAGGCTGGCAGAATCAGTACGCGTTTGGCACCATCGGCTTTCAACTTGTCAAGCTGGGAGGCAATCGACGGGTTGCCATAACGCATGGCGTAACGTACTTCAACCGGGTGGCCGCGCACAGCCAGGTAACCACGCAACATGAGGGCCTGTTTTTCAGTCCAGACCTTGAGTGGCGAGCCTTCCTTCATCCAGATGCTGGCGTATTTGGCTGCCGATTTTGCTGGCCGGATACGCAGGATGATGCCGTGCAGAATCAGCCACCAGATGATTTTCGGGATTTCCACCACACGGTGGTCGCTTAGAAATTCAGCCAGGTAAGGACGCAGGGCAGGGGCCGTGGGCGCGTCGGGTGTGCCCAGGTTGCAAAGCAGAACGGCGGTGCCGCTGCTGACTTTGGTTTCCTGTCCGTGTGTAAATGTGGGTTCTGTAACAAAAGACATGGGTTATTCTCGCTTACATATGCTCGATCTGAAATCCATCAAGGCCATAACCCTCGACCTTGACGACACCCTCTGGCCTGTGTGGCCCGCGATTGAACGGGCCGAAAAAGCGCTTGAAAACTGGCTCAATGAGCACGCTCCCATGACGGCTGCGCTGTTTTCGAACCCGTCGGTGCGGCACGAAATTCGTGAACATGTGTCGCGCTCCCGCCCCGAGCTTCGTTACAACCTCAGCGCCATACGCCGCGAGGCGATTCGCCTGGCACTTTACCGCTCCCGCGAGGATCCCTTGCTGGCAGAAGAAGCCTTTACGGTGTTTTTCAACGAGCGTAACCGCGTGACGCTGTTTGACGACACCATCCCCTCCCTGGCTTTTTTGTCGGCGCGTTTCCCCCTGGTGGCGCTGTCCAACGGCAACGCCGACATCAAACGCATAGGCATAGCCCAATATTTCCAGAAAAGCATCAGTGCCCAGCAGTTTGGTGTCGGCAAACCCGATGCCCGTATTTTTCACGCAGCCGCAGGTGCCGCCGGTTTCAGGCCGCACCAGGTGCTGCACATCGGTGACGACGCCATGCTTGACGTGCTGGGCGCGCTCAACTGTGGCATGCAGACAGTCTGGGTCAATCGGGCCGATCACGTCTGGCCACATGCCGAAACACCGCATGAAACAGTAACGACCTTGACCGAGGTGTGTGACTTGATACAGCCGTGATGTCCGGGTTTTGGCCGGATTTTTCAAAGTCCATGTCTGCGGCGACCGTTTTTCATTTAATCGCCAGCATCCAGCCGGTCATCAAATGACATGCTGAGTTGCCTCGCCACCTCCAGCCCCGATCGCACCGCGCCTTCAAGCGTGGCGGGATAAGGTCCATCAACATAGTCACCACAGGCGAACAAACCGCTGGCTACCTGTTGCTGTGGCCGCTGCAGGCCGGGTGAGCAGGCAAAGGTGGCGCGTTTTTCCACAATGGTTTGCAGCACCTGCAGATTGTCCAGACCCAACTGGGCGTTGGCCTGGGCCATGACCTGCCGGGCCAGCGTGGCACTGTCGCCGGTACTGGCGCTGATCACAAACGCCAGCAGGCCGGCAGGGCCGCCCAACTGGCCGCGGTCAAATACAAACTGCGCCGGCCAGCTTTCTGTTGAAGCCAGTGCCAGCATGGCTTGCTTGAGGCGGGTGCCTGCAGAGCGTGCATAAACCGTGGCAATCGCTTCATGCTGCAGGCTCAGGGCCTGATTGAGCCAGGTTTCGCAAGGCAAACCACAATGTTTGACCAGCCTGGCCGCTTCAGTGGGCGGGCAGGCCAGAATCACCTGATCAAACGTGCCCAAAGTATCAGCGGCCTTGATGCCGCTGAAGGCGTCACCTGAAAGCTCCCACCCGTTCAGGGCCGCTGGAAGAATCGACTGAACCCGGTTGCCCAGCCTGACCTGTGCGCCGTTTTGCTGTAACCAGGCCAGGGCTGCATCAGGAAGCAGGGCACCCAGATCGGCCTTGGGCAGCAGCAGATTCGATGCGCCGCTGACTGAAAACAGGGCGTCTTGCAGCACACGCAAAAAAACCTGGGCGCTTGCCCTTTCGGCCGGTGTGTTCAGCGCCGCTACACAAAGCGGCTCTATCAGGGTGCGCATGACAGTCGCTGAAACCGCTTTGCACAGTTCGGCAACCGACAGCTGTGGAGCGCACTGGAACTTGCGCATTTGCCAGCCAAGAGAGGCCCGAATCAAGGAGAACTTGTCAGACAAAGACCAGCCACGCGCAGTGAAAATACCCACCATCGCGTCGAGCGGCGCAGGCAGATCGGGTAGCCTGAGCCCAGTGCCATCGGGAAACTGCATGCTCAAGGGCGTGCGCAGCAGGTTGGCTTCGGGGTCCACACCCAGCGCGTTCATCAGTTTCAAGGTTTCGGTATAGGCTCCAATCAGGATGTGCTGGCCGTTGTCTAGCGCCAGCGTTTTGCCTGCGTGGCTTACATCGACCCGGCGCGCCCGCCCGCCTGCATGGCGCGTGGTTTCAAAAAGGCTGACCTGGTGGCCAAGCCGGGTGGCCTCCACGGCAGCGCTGCAGCCAGCCCAGCCTGCACCAACAACAGCAAGTTTCACTGCAGCTTTCCCATCAGATCACACCACGCGGCCAAAGGCCTGTGTTTTCCATGCCAGCCAGAATTTGCGCAGCGGCGTCAGGCTGACACGCTGGTGCAGCACCTGGTAGTTGTCGGCCGCAATTTCACGCAGCAAGGTGCGGTAGATGCTGGCCATCATCAGGCCGGGCTTCTGGGCCCGCCTGTCGGCGTCGGGCAGCATGGCGATGGCTTCGTCGTAAATGGACAGCGCCCTGTCGGTCTGAAACTTCATCAGCGCCGTGAATCGGTCTGAATACTGGCGTTTCAGAATCTCGTGCGCCTTGACATCAAACTGCTGCAATTCGTTGACCGGAAGGTAAATCCGTCCGCGCATGGCGTCTTCACCCACGTCGCGGATGATGTTGGTCATCTGAAAAGCCAGACCCATCTTGTGGGCGTAGGCGGTGGTGATGTCTTCGGTCTGGCCAAAAATGTGCGCCGCCACTTCACCCACAATGCCTGCCACCAGGTGGCAATAACGCTGCAGGCCAGCAAAGTCGAGATAACGGTTTTGTTCCAGATCCATCTGGCAGCCTTCGATCACCGCGTGAAGGTGACGCGCTTCAATGCTGTAGGTGGTGGTCAGCGGCATCAGCGCTTTCATCACCGGGTGGCTGGGCTGGCCGGCAAAGGACTTGTTGACTTCAGTTTGCCACCAGGCCAGTTTGGTGCGTGCCACACCGGGGTCGGCTACCTCATCGACGACGTCGTCAATTTCACGGCAAAAGGCGTAAAAAGCGGTAATGGCAGCACGCCGCTCCTTGGGTAAAAACAAAAAGGCGTAATAAAAACTGCTGCCTGATGCGGCAGCTTTTTGCTGGACGTATTGCTCGGGGGTCATGGGCTGAATTGTTGCATGGCTTGATGGGGCACTGCTGCGCTGGCCGGTGTATCCTGGCTCACATCCAGAGTGCGCGCCAGGCCATCACGGCCATGTCCCAGGCCTTGAGTTTTGGCCGTCGCTGCAGCGTCAAAAAGCCCATCTGTTCGATTTTTTCAGCGATGCGCAAGCCCCCCTGCACCACCAGGCGCAACTCCCAGCCGGCTCTGCCCGGTACTTTTTTTACCAGCGGTGCGCCTTGCAGCATCAACGCCCTGGCCCAGGCCACATGGGCAGCAACCAGTGCCGTGGTCTCTGGTGCGATTTGCAGGTTCAGCAGCTCCGCCTCGCCAACGCCATGCGCGGCCCAGCTGTCAGCAGGCAGATAAATGCGCCCGCGCGGAATGTCCACACTCAGGTCTTGCCAGAAGTTGACAAGCTGCAGCGCGCTGCAAATGCAGTCGCTTTGCTGCAGCGATGTGGCGTCCTGCACTTTGTACAGATGCAGCAGCAGCCGGCCGACCGGATTGGCCGACAGCCTGCAGTAATCAAGCAGGTCAGCCTGGTTGACGTAGCGGGTTTTGCTCACATCCTGCTCAAAGGCGCTCAGCAAATCAGCCAGCAGTGGTGTTGGCAGCGCAAACTGGCGGCTCATGCGTTGCAGTGGTTCAAAAACCGCTGGCCAGCGCGCAGACACCGGCTGGCCGCTGGCGCAGGCCAGCAGGTCGGCGCGGTATGCCGCCAGTTCATCAAGCCGGGTTTGGGGGGAGGCGTCACCTTCGTCGGCAATGTCGTCTGCGGTGCGGGCAAACCAGTAAATCGCTGCAATTGCCGGCCGGATGGCGGGCGGGCAAAGAATGGACGCCACCGGAAAGTTCTCGTAATGGCTGACCCCGTGGGCCAAGCCCTGGCTGGAATTG
>JAZKIK010000386.1:0-2600 GCA_040384925.1 Pseudomonadota bacterium
TCAGAATGTGTGCGCCGGGTTCAGAGCCTTTTTCCAGCACCACGACTGAAATATCCGTGCCCTTTTCAAGCGCAAGTTGCTTGAGCCTGATCGCCGTGGCCAGGCCACCCGGTCCGCCGCCGACCACGACGACGTCGTATTCCATCGCTTCACGGGGACCAAACTGGGCCAGTATTTCTTGATTGTTCATGGTGGGACTCGCTGATAATGATTTTTCGAACCGCTGTTTATCGACGTCATGCAAGCCTTGTGCAAGGTTTCTGGACGTCGGTCTCGCCCAAGATTTTATGCTGTGAATATAAAAAATAGAACGACCGTTCGTTTTTATTGCATTTTACTTTTTTGAGGAATGTTTTATGACCTACAAGCTGGATCTTTCAGGACGCGTTGCCTTGGTCACCGGTGCTTCTGGCGGTCTGGGTGCGCAGTTTGCAAAAACCCTGAGCCGTGCCGGTGCCGACGTCGTGCTGGCCAGCCGCCGTGTCGACAAACTCAAGGAGTTGCGCGCCCAGATTGAAGCCGAAGGTGGCTCGGCGCATGTGGTTGAACTTGACGTGACCGACCACCTGAGCATCAAGGCCGGTGTGGCGCATGCTGAAACCGAAGTCGGCCCGATTGACATCCTGATCAACAACTCGGGAGTCAGCACCACCCAGCGTCTGCAGGACGTGACTTCAGCCGACTACGACTTCATCTTCAACACCAATGTCAAAGGTGCTTTTTTTGTCGGGCAGGAGGTTGGCAAACGCATGCTGGCGCGCTCAAAAGGCGCTTTGCCGGGTACTTTTCGGGGCGCACGCATCATCAATATTGCCTCCATGGCCGGCCTGCGGGTGTTGCCGCAGATTGGTGTCTATTGCATGAGCAAGGCCGCCGTGGTGCAGATGACCAAAGCCATGGCGCTGGAATGGGGCAGGTTTGGCATCAACGTCAACGCGATTTGCCCCGGTTATATAGACACTGAAATCAACCACCACCACTGGGAAACCGAACAGGGCAAAAAGCTGGTGCAGATGCTGCCGCGCAAACGCATCGGCAAACCGGAAGACCTGGACGCCTTGCTGGTCATGCTGGCGAGCGACCAGAGCCATTTTGTCAACGGCGCAGTCGTCGCCGCAGACGACGGCTTCGGCATTTAAACCTGGAAACGGTGTTTTACGGCATCCTGGCCGGTCTGGCCGCAGGCGCTTTATGGGGCCTGGTTTTTGTTGCACCGCGTATGGTCAGCGGGTTTTCTGCGCTTGACTTCACGGTTGGGCGGTTTTTGTCCTATGGCGCGCTGTCACTGGTGATGGTGCTGGCCATGCGCAAATCAGCCTGGCCCACCTGGCATCAGGCTGCGGCTGCGCTGGGCATGAGTTTTCTGGGCTTTACCGGCTATTACCTGCTGCTGGTGTTGGCCATTCGTGATGCTGGCACAGAAGTACCCAGCCTGATCATAGGCACCATTCCGGTCTGGATGATGCTGCTGGGCAAACCCGCCGGGCTGCGCTGGGCCGGGCTTTTGCCTGGCCTGGGGCTGACTTTGCTTGGCCTGGCCCTGATGATTCAGGCATCACACAGTGGCGCTGTGTCAGGCGATACGATGCAAGGGGTTTCTTTCTGGCGCGGTGTGGGTTTTGCAGTTGCGTCCATGGTCTGCTGGACGGCTTTTGGCCTGATGAACGCGGTCTGGCTTAAAAAACACCCCGAAGTCAACGCCACCACCTGGGCCAACTGGCTAGGCGTGGCAACTGGTCTGGGCGCGCTTTTGTTGTGGATTTTTGCCGGTACAGAGCTGAGTGTGCTTGTTGCACAGCCGCAGTGGGCGCTTGCTGCTGTGCTTTGTGTCACAACCGGCATCGGTTCAGCCTGGGTCGCCACCATACTCTGGAACATCGCCAGCCAGCGCCTGAGCGCCAGCCTGTGCGGGCAACTGATTGTCAGCGAGACCCTTTTTGCGCTGCTTTATTCGTTTCTATGGGACGGTCACTGGCCTAGTCTGATTCAGGCTGTGGCTTGTCTGTTTTTTGCGGCTGGCATTCTGGCCAGCATCAGGGCACATCGCTGAACCTTGATTAAGTGTGCACTGCCGCGTACACCAGGATGATGCGAAACATCACCCTATCCGCTGCAGACACCCTGATTGACCAGGCGCGTGAAAAAACCAGGGCCAAAGGTGTGACCCTGAATGACGAGTTTCGCCAGTGGCTGGCCAGTTATGTGCAAGAGCAAAGCGCGCAAGACGCCATTTTGCGTTTTCGCGCTGTCATGCAGGCCTTGCCTGCGCTTGATGCGGGCCGCAGTTTCAGCCGTGACGAGATGAATAAGCGCTGATGTTGATGGCGACCGGCGCATCCCTGGTGTTTCTTGACACCAACATATTTGTTTATGCCTTTATGGCCAATGAGCCTCGCAAACGTGAGCGCGCCGTCCAGCTGATTGAAAGCTGCCTGGGTTCGGGCCGGGGCTGTGTCAGCTACCAGGTGATTCAGGAATTTGCCAAGGTCGCGCGCAAAAAGTTTGCTGCCCGAATGGACGCCGCAGCCTGCAAGGCCTGTGTTGATGCCGCCATGCAGCCCATGAACCATGTGGCCGGCAGTACGGCACTGGTTTTTACG
>JAZKIK010000386.1:2610-3255 GCA_040384925.1 Pseudomonadota bacterium
CTTGAGCTGCAGGACGAACTGCGTGTCAGTTTTTACGACTGCCTGATGATTGCCGCCGCACTGCAGACCGGGGCCAGCACGCTTTACAGCGAAGACCTGCAGCACTGGCAACTGGTGCACGGGACGCTACGCATCATCAATCCGTTTCTGGACACCGTGAACGACAGGAATGAGACCGAGACATGAAACTCGAGATTCCCGAGAAGAAAAATGGGCCACCACGGAGCGCACCAACCAGCCCGGTGTGACCTGCCCAGGCCTTCAGACCGCAGGTTTGGCCGCCTTGGGCAGCCGCCCCATCAGATAAAACTCCGGGTTCGGCTGCATGCCGCTGAAACTTGCCATGCGGTTTGACAGGCCAAAAAACGCCGTGATGGCGGCAATGTCCCAGGCGTCTTCATCGTCAAAACCGTGGGCTTGCAGGGCGTTGATGTCGGCGTCTTCAATCTCGTCGGAGTGCTGGCAGACCTTCATTGCAAAGTCCAGCATGGCGCGCTGGCGCGGGCTGATGTCGGCCTTGCGATAGTTGACGGCCACCTGGTCGGCGACCAGTGGCTTTTTTTCGTAAATCCGCAAAATCGCACCGTGGGCGACCACGCAGTACAGGCATTTGTTGGCCGCGCTGGTGGCGGTGACAATCATTTC
>JAZKIK010000387.1:0-243 GCA_040384925.1 Pseudomonadota bacterium
CGTCGGCCTTTTTCTCTTCGGCTTTTGCAGCCGGTTTTTCATCCTTTTTGGCTGCGGCGGCTGCCGGGGCCTTGGCTGCGGCTGCCGCTGGGGCTTTGGCTGGGGCACCAGCGTAAGCTGCGCCGCCAACGGTCAGGCCGTCAGCCGAGAACGCAGCAGCGTTCTTTTCGCCCACACCCTTGACGCGTGTGATGAAGTCTTCCCAGCTCTTGAAGTCGCCTTTTTTGCGTTCGGCAATGATCA
>JAZKIK010000387.1:253-4941 GCA_040384925.1 Pseudomonadota bacterium
TTGCTGGTGGCAGGGCCGATTTTCTTGATACCGTCGAGTTCTGCTTCGGTAGCCTTGTTGACGTCAACTGCGGCGAATGCGGCGAAGAGGGACATGGCGGCGAAAAACGCCAGGATTTTCTTGAACATTTTTAAACTCCTCAAATATTGAATGGATGAGCACGTGATCCGGCTTCTGAAAATAGAGCGGTCACTTTTACTAACGGCCTCGCCACTGGCTGGTTGACCTTGTGACAAGGTCATTTTGGCGGGGAAACCCTGATTTTCAGAAGAGATCAGGGCGTGCTGGCTACTTTTGATTCGTATTCAACCACTGCATATAAGCGGCAACACCGGTTTGCACATCGGCAAAGGTGTGCTGGCAGCCAGCGGCACGCAGTGTGCTGAGGTCGGCCTGGGTGTAGCTCTGGTATTTGCCAACCAGCGCGGCTGGAAAGGCTATGTAGTCGATCAGGCCGCCGCGTGCGGCCTCTTCCAGGCTTAGCGCTTCGGCGTTTTCACCCTTGCGCAAGGTGTTGATGACGGAAATGGCCACATCGTTGAAAGGCTGGGCGCGGCCGGTGCCAAGGTTGAAGATGCCGGATTTGTCCGGGTTGTCGAGAAACCAAAGGTTGACCGCCACCACATCGTCAATAAATACAAAGTCGCGCATCTGGCCGCCAGCGCTGTAACCGCCATACTCACCAAACAGCTTGACCTTGCCTTCAGCCTGAAACTGCTTGAACTGGTGAAAGGCAACACTTGCCATGCGGTCCTTGTGCTGTTCACGTGGGCCGTAAACGTTGAAGTACCTGAAACCTGCGACCTGGCTGCTGGCCTTTTCAAAACGCAGGCCCGTTTCACGCCGCAGCCGCTGGTCAAACAGTAGCTTGGAGTAGCCATAAACGTTGAGCGGTTTCTCGAATTCGGGTGATTCGCTGAAGGTATCGGAGCCGCCGTAGGTTGCTGCCGATGAGGCATAAAGCAGGCGTGTGTTCTGCTCCTGGCAAGAATGGAAGAGCTCGCACGACAGGGTGTAGTTGTTGTCCATCATGTACTTGCCGTCAGTTTCCATGGTGTCACTGCAGGCACCTTCGTGAAAAACCGCTTCGACATGGCCGAACGCGCCTTCGGCAAACAGGTCGTAAAAATCATCGGCATCGACATAATCGGCAATCTGCAGATCGGCAATATTGCGGAATTTGTCGCCTTCGGTCAGGTCGTCAACCGCAATGATGTTGTCCACACCCCGCGCATTCAGGCCCTTGATGATGTTGCTGCCGATAAAACCGGCTGCGCCAGTGACTACGATTTTCATGATTTTCCCCAGTTTGGTTCTCAGGCAGCTGCAAACAGCTCGTTGTAATTGACGGTGGCGGTACCAAATTTGCCGACCACAATGCCGCCAGCGCGGTTGGCGATGGGCACGGCCTCGCGCAGGCTCATGCCGGTGGCAGTCATGGCTGCCAGGGTGGCAATCACGGTATCGCCAGCGCCGGTGACGTCAAACACCTCGCGTGCCACAGCGGGCACATGCAACTGGCCCTGACTGTCAAACAGCGTCATGCCTTCTTCGCTGCGGGTCAACAGCAGGGCTTGCAGATTGAGCGAGCTGCGCAGGTTGTGCGCCTTGACTTCAAGGTCGGCATCATCACGCCAGGTGCCAATGACATGTTCCAGCTCGGCCCGATTCGGCGTGATGACGGTGGCATTTTTGTAACGTGCGTAGTCGTCGCCCTTGGGGTCAACCAGCACGACTTTTCCTGCCGCCCTGGCCTGGTCAATCATCAGCATGATGTGCGCCAGCCCGCCCTTGCCATAGTCTGAAAAAAGCACGGCGTCGTGTTGCAGGTGCAGTTTTTCAAAGGTGGCAGACTGGGAGGCCAGTACTTCGTTTTCAGGTGTGTTTTCAAAATCCAGCCGAATCAGTTGCTGCTGGCGGCCAATCACACGAAGTTTGACGGTTGTCTTGAGTTTGGCGTCGCGGCCAAAGTAGGGCGTGATGCCGGTTGTGGCGACCAGCGCTTCAAGCTGGTGGCTGGCTTCGTCCTCACCCACGACGCTGAGCAGCGATGCCTGAGCGCCCAGGGCAACAATGTTGCTGGCCACATTGGCTGCACCGCCAATACGTTCTTCGGTACGGGTCACGCGCACAACAGGCACAGGTGCTTCGGGCGAAATGCGGTCAACCGCGCCGTACCAGTAACGGTCCAGCATGGCGTCGCCAACGACCAGTACACGGGCATTGGAGATCTGTTCGGCGGATGGATTGGATGTTGTTGTCATGTTTTTGTTTTTTCCAGGCGGTCGTTGCATTGAAGCTGCTGGCCGGGGGTAGCCCGGCAGCTACTCACTTTTCTTTTGCTTCGCCAAAAGAAAAGTAAGCAAAAGAAAAGGCGACCCTACTGTCTGCGTCCCTGCGCTTCGCTCCGGGCAACCTGCGGTACTCAGCAAAAGCGGGGTCACGTGCAAACTCGCTTCGCTCAGACAAGCACGTGCCCTGATCCGCTTTTGCTTCCGTTCCTCGGCGCATACAGAAGGGCTTTGGGGAAAATACGGGAGCGGGATCGGGGAAACTGAAGCCGATTCAGCTTTGGATCTTGTACATAACATCAGTTTATAACTCTTCAATGCGGCGAGCCGGATAACTGTCCCAGGCCTGGCAGCCCGGGCAGTGCCAGAAATGCTGGGTCGCCTCAACGCCGCAGGCGGCGCAGCGGTAACGCGTCAGCGGTTTGGTGGCCTGGTCAAGCGCGCGCTGGACAATCTTGTGCTGATGTTCGGTTCCCAGGTCCTCCCCCGACACCCATTTGGCCGCTGCAACCAGCGAGGGCTCGCGCTCAAGGTGTTCGATATACCAGTGGCGTGCTGCCCGCTGGTCAGGGTCCAGCCGCACGATGGCTTCCATCACGTCCAGCGACGGGGTGAGCTGGTAATGGGCTTGCAGCAGTTTGAGTACTGCCGGCCGCAGCTTCTCAGTCTGTGCAATATTTACCAGCAGGCTGGCTGACAGCGGCATGGCCTGGGGTGATGTCTTGTCAAGTTTTGTCAGTGTCTCAAGTGCCTCCTCATACTGGCCGCGCTGGTGCTGCAGTTTTGCCAGGTCAATCAGCGGGCGTGCCAGCGAAGGCGCCATGTTGCAGGCCTGTTGCAGGGTTTGCAGTGCCTGGTCTGCGTCACCGGCGGCCATGGAGGCACTGGCCTGTTCACACAGATAGTGCGCCTGGCGGCCACTGAAACTGCCCTGGCTGGTCTGGTCCAGTTTGCTGGCAATGTCGCTTGCATGCTGCCAGTCACGCGAGCGTTCGTAAATAGCCAGCAGCGCCAGTCTGGCTTCTTCTTCATAACTGGTGTTTTCCAGTTTGCGAAGGGCTGCCTCGGCGCGGTCAAGCAAGCCAGCCTTGAGGAAATCGAGGGCCAGCGCATGCTGGGCCCGGTCACGTTCGGGTTGGGTCAGGTCGCCACGCGACATCAGATGTTCGTGTACACGAACGGCTCGCTCGTATTCACCTCGGCGGCGGAACAGATTGCCCAGCGCAAAATGCAGTTCCGAGGTGTCCGGGTCGTTCTGTACTGCCTCGATAAAGGCGTCGATGGCCTGATCCTGTTGCTCGTTAAGAAGAAAGTTCAAACCCCGAAAATAGGCTTTGGGGGCCTGCCGGTTTTCGATGCGCAGTTGCCGGATGTCGATACGCGACGCCAGCCAGCCCAGCGCAAAAGCGATGGGAAACCCCAGCAAAACCCAGGTGAAGTCAAAGTCCATGACGTGGAATTTTTACGATGTCGGTCTGGGTTGCCGCGTTGTTTGCGGCCTTGGCCAGCGCTTCACTGGCAGCCAGCTGGCGTTGCGAAATTTTTCGCTTTTTCCACCAACGCGGCATCATGACCAGCACGCCCAGGGCAAGTCCGCAGGTAAACGCAGCCAGTATGGCCAGCACCAGCGGTGCTTTCCATACGGTGCCGAAAAAGAAATAAACGGCTACAACGTGCTGGTTGTTGAGCGCGAAAGCAAAAAGGGTAAAAAAAATGGCTGCTTTAAGCAGCCACATCAGGTATTTCAATTGGCCTACCTCCTGGAGTTCACAAACTCATTGTAGTCAGGGCATTGTTGTTGCTCATCTTACCTGGGCGCTTTTGATTCCTGGGCGATCAGCAGCTCTTCCGTGCGGGCATCCACTTCTTCACGCAGGGCCTTGCCTGGCTTGAAGTGGGGCACACGTTTTTCAGGAATGGCCACACTTTCACCAGAGCGCGGGTTTCTGCCCATGCGTGGTGGCCGGCGATTGATTGAAAAGCTGCCAAAACCACGAATTTCAATCCTGTGTCCACGTACCAGGGCATCGCTGACCGCATCAAGAATGGTCTTGACGGCAAATTCAGCGTCGCGGTGCGTCAACTGGCCGAATCGGGCGGCCAGTTCTTCTACAAGATCACTTCGGGTCATGAGTTTGAAAGTTGGGAGTGCAGGCAATGCGTCTGGACAAAAGAACAAGGCGACCAGCGCATGAGCGGTCTGGTCGCCTTGTGCCTGAACAATCAGGTCTTACTTCTCGCTGTTTTCCATCTTGGCGCGCAGCAGTGCGCCAAGGTTGGTCAGACCAGCGTTGTCACGTGAGGACTGCTGGCTCAGGGTAGCCATGGCTTCCTGCTGGTCAGCGTTGTCCTTGGCCTTGACCGACAGCTGGATGTTGCGGGTCTTGCGATCCACGT
>JAZKIK010000388.1:0-4292 GCA_040384925.1 Pseudomonadota bacterium
CAACTGGTCAATGCGGTCTATCTTGCCTACCAGGCTGATCTGGCCCAGCGGCATGTCTTTCCAGACCTCGCCCTCCACAAATTTTGCACCACTGCTTTCGTGCTGCACCAGCCATTCAAGGTAGCCCTCACGCACACGCGGCCAGATCGCAGCAAAGGGCAAAAACTCGCTGCTGCTCAAGCCAAGTTCTGCCGTGGCTTGTTCGGCCGCCCTGTTGATCATGGCCTGCCTTGCCTGCAGATCGGGCGCAATAGCGTCTTTTAATGCCAGATGAAAGAAATTAAGCAAGGTATGCAGCCAGTTTCCGAAATCGCGCTTGCTGATTTCGTTTTCAAGTTCGTCAGACTCCTGCAGCCTGAGCTGGCGCAATGCAAAAAAGCGGTAAGGGCAGCGCCGCAGGTCTTCATACGCGCTGGCTGACAGGCGTGTGACAGGCAAGGCCTCGCCCGTCGGCAAGGGTTGTGGGGTAGGCAGTACCATCAAAACTCTGGCGATTCGCGGGTCGGGCGAGGCAGGTGGGCCTTGCCGCAGCAATATCTCCTGCACAAAACCGCTGGGCATCAGGCGCTCGCCGCCTTCACTCTGGCGCCAGAGCAGGTCGATGCAAGGCAAACGCAAGGCATACACCCAGGCCGCGCGCTGAGCCGCCGCCATTTCGGCACGTGAGGGCAAACCCAGCAATTCACGTTGCGCGGGTATCCACATGCCGGGCGGCTCGGGTGACACGGCCAGTCGGACTTCATCACAAGCAGGCATCACCACAGCCTGCATGCTGCGGCCCAGCAACTGGCTGAGCGGCAAAATCACCACCTGCGCCTCGGGCGGGTGTACCGGCGAAAAGCTGGCCGCCTCAAGTGCCTGATTCACCCAGTTGCTGAAGTCCTGCAGGCTCATATGAACGGCAGCAGGCAGTTCCGGCTCATGGCCTTCCTGCATGTGCAAGGCTTCCAGCACGGCAGAACCGCCCACATCGGTGACCAGATGCGTCCACTGGCCTGCCGACTGCAGGCTGGAGCGCAAGTCGCGCAGCCATTGGTCCAGCATCCGGGGAGCTTGCCAGGCCTCACGCAATACCTGCATCGGTAGTGCGACGGCCAACAGCTCTGGATGTTCGGCCGGTATGGAGCGCCAGAAGCGCACACCGGTCTTGCGCAAAAAAACCTCGGCCTGGGTCACGGCTGCGGCATCAAAGGCCGGCGCGTTTTTCAGCCAGTCCAGCACGGAATCCGTTGAAGCGTCCCAGGGCAGCGCGCGCAAAAGGCTCATCAGGGTGGCAGCTGCGCGTGTGGTTGAAAGTGTCCAGCCGGTTTCATCACGCAGCGCCACGCCACGCTCGGCCAGCATGGCCCGAACCCGCCGCGTCAAACTGCGGTCTTGCGCAATCAGGGCCACCGGACTCCGCCCCTGCGCCAGACGCGCCAGCACACATGCGGCAGCGCGGTGGGCTTCGTCTTCGGCATCGCTGGCGGCGTGCAGGGCAAGCTCGCCATTCTGGTCCTCTGGCAAGGCCGCCGGATTCAGCGGAATCGACACCAGCCGTTCACCAAAACGGGTCTTGAGCACTTCGATAAAGGGCTCGGACTGGAAACCTTCAAGCACCACCAGCAAGTCAGCCTCGGCTTCAAACAGCACATCAGAGGGATAAGCGGACGCTGCGGCCCAGATCAGGGCAATGCGGGCTACGGCCAGCTCGAACGCCAGCGAGGGAGATTCCAGCCCGACACCCAATTCGGCAGCCATCTGCGTGCCCCAGGCCAGGCGCTGGTCTGGTGCTTGCGCTGCCGCCACCCGCGTGAGCGACCAGGCCGCCTCCAGCAGCCGTCCGGCAAGCGTGTGTTGTTGGGCGGCCAGACCGGCGCGCTCCAGCAGGCTGGCGGCTGTCAAAACGTCTATCGCGGCATCCAGCCGGATGTCGTCAGCAGACGGCACAAACACCCCACCGGCCGCATCCAGGCTGGCGGCCCAGTTCATGGTGGTCTCAAAACGCGGCACAAAAAAAGCTGCTGCAGCGCCACTGGCAGAGTGCGCCGCCCACTGCGACCAGGCGGTTTTTGCCTGCTGCATCAGCTGCGCATAGGGCACCAGCACCATGGCGCGCGAGGCATGAACACCACGTTCATCCAGCAGGGCAGCGAGCTGCGCCATGGCCTGCTGCCAGGTTTTTTCAGCCAGGTGAATTGCTGACATGTTTTGCAAGAGGTCACTTTCAAAAGAGTTGGCTATCGGTGCCATAGCAGGCACCACAAGGAGTGTGAACGACAGGGGGACTTGGTTTCTGACAAAATACCCAAAACTCCAGCAGTATCTTGCAACCCCATCCAAAGGAGCCGTCATGGCCAGCGAACTGATTAAACATACCACCGATGCAACGTTTGAAAGCGACGTTCTCCAGTCAAGCCAGCCGGTTCTGGTGGACTACTGGGCCGAATGGTGCGGCCCTTGCAAGATGATTGCGCCGATTCTTGATGAAGTTGCCACGACTTATGACGGCAAACTGCAGATCGCCAAAATGAATGTCGATGAAAACCGCGACATCCCCGCCAAATTCGGCATTCGCGGCATCCCGACACTGATGTTGTTCAAAAATGGCGAACTGGCCGCCACCAAGGTCGGTGCCATGAGCAAGGCCCAGCTCACCGCCTTTATCGACCAGCAACTGGTCTGATTTTTTGAGGCCGTCAAAGCCCGCAGCTTCTGACGGCCTCGCTGGCCTCCAGCAAATTGATTGCGCCACCCAGTGCACATCCGGCTCATGCAGCGCGGTAAATTTTCACTCCGGCAGGCCCTGATAAAACGCCCTCTTTTCCTGTCATAATCCAAAACATTCGCCAACTGGTCATTGCCAGGTGGTTCGAGTTCCCGGTTTGTGAAGCCACTTTTTTCTTACAGGCTTCCGTTCAAACCTCCCCCGTTTTATTCAAATGCACTCCGCGAGGAGTCATATCTCCACGCAAGCAAAGCAGGTAACTCCATGCACTTAAACGAGCTCAAGGCACTGCATGTGTCTGAAGTCCTCAAGCAGGCCGAAGCCCTTGAGATTGAAAACGTCGGCCGCATGCGCAAGCAGGAGCTGATGTTTGCCATCATCAAAAAGCGCTCCAAAACGGGTGAAACCATCGTCGCCGATGGTGTGCTTGAAGTACTGCCTGACGGTTTCGGTTTTTTGCGTGCGCCAGACTCAAGCTACACCGCTTCGACCGACGACATCTACATCAGCCCAAGCCAGATTCGCCGCTTCAACCTGCACACCGGTGACATGATTGAAGGCGAAGTCCGCACACCCAAGGACGGTGAGCGTTACTTTGCACTGAACAAGCTCGACAAGGTCAATGACGGCGCACCTGAAGCGAACAAGCACAAGGTGATGTTCGAGAATCTGACGCCGCTTTTTCCGCGTGAACAATTCAAGCTCGAGCGTGACATCAAGGGTGAAGAAAACCTGACCAGCCGCATCATCGACATCATCGCACCTATCGGCAAAGGCCAGCGCGCCTTGCTGGTCGCGCCGCCAAAGTCCGGCAAAACCGTGATGATGCAGCACATTGCACACGCCATCACCGCCAACTACCCTGACGTGGTCATGATGGTCTTGCTGGTTGATGAGCGCCCCGAAGAAGTGACCGAAATGCAGCGCAGCGTGCGCGGCGAAGTGATTTCATCGACCTTTGACGAACCCGCAGCCCGCCATGTACACGTGGCTGAAATGGTGATCGAGCGCGCCAAACGCCTGGTTGAGCTGGGCAAGGACGTGGTGATTCTGCTTGATTCGATTACCCGCCTGGCCCGTGCCTACAACAACGTGCTGCCCTCATCAGGCAAGGTGTTGACCGGTGGTGTGGACGCCAATGCATTGCAGCGCCCCAAGCGCTTTTTTGGTGCAGCCCGCAAGATTGAAGAAGGCGGCAGCCTGACCATCATTGGCACCGCGTTGGTGGATACCGGCAGCCGTATGGACGAGGTGATCTTTGAAGAGTTCAAGGGCACCGGCAATTGCGAGATCCACCTGGATCGCCGTTTGTACGAAAAACGTGTGTTCCCGGCGATTCACCTGAACCGCAGCGGTACCCGCAAGGAAGAACTGCTGCTGGCACCTGAAATTCTGCAAAAGTCGCGGATTTTGCGCCAGTTCATGTACAACATGGACGAAATCGAGTCCATGGAGCTGATGCTGAAAAACATGAAGGCCACGAAGAACAACCACGAATTTTTCGACATGATGCGACGCGGTGGCTAATATGGCCCCCACGGTTGCTCACTGCGTGTAGCGCCCTGCCCCCCGAGGGGGCCGCTGC
>JAZKIK010000389.1:0-2055 GCA_040384925.1 Pseudomonadota bacterium
GTGTGCCAGGTTTGGCGTGAGTTTGAGTGTGAACAGGGTGTCGTCAAGATTCAGATGCTCGCGAATGTCTTGGCCCAGCGGCGCATCAGCGGCCAGCTCCAGCAGGCCGCCATGGTCGTCGGACAGTTTCAGTTCACGTGCGGAGCACAACATGCCCTGGCTTTCTACGCCGCGCAGCATGCCGTTCTTGATCAGAAACGGTACCCCGTCATCACCTGGCGGCAGCTCTGCCCCCACCAAGGCACAAGGCACTTTGATGCCGACACGCGCATTGGGTGCACCGCAGACGATATTGAGCAAGCTGCCCTGCCCTACATCCACCTGGCAGACACGCAATTTGTCAGCGTTGGGGTGTTTGACGGCTTCCCTGATCTCGCCAACAACGATTTTTGTAAAAGGTGGTGCTACGGGCTTGAGTTCTTCAACCTCAAGGCCGGCCATGGTCAGGGTATCGGCAAGTTGCTGTGTTGACAGTGGCGGGTTGCAGAACTCGCGCAGCCAGGATTCTGGAAATTGCATAAACGTCCTTGATTGTTTTTGTTTTTATGACTGGAATTGCGACAGAAAGCGAATGTCGCCATCAAAGAAAAGGCGCAGGTCGTTGACGCCGTAACGCAGCATGGTCAGGCGGTCTGGCCCCATGCCAAAGGCAAAACCGATGTATTTTTCAGGGGCAAGGCCCATGTTGCGCACCACATTGGGATGCACCTGGCCAGAACCAGCGACTTCAAGCCAGCGGCCTGCAAGCGGGCCGGTTTGAAACTGGATGTCAATTTCTGCACTGGGTTCTGTGAAAGGGAAAAAACTGGGGCGAAAGCGCAGCACCAGGTCATCGGTTTCAAAAAAGCTGCGGCAAAAATCGGTAAAGACAAACTTCAGATCCTTGAAGCTGACGTTTTCGCCAATCCACAGACCTTCGCACTGGTGAAACATGGGCGAGTGTGTGGCGTCGCTGTCCACACGGTAGGTGCGGCCAGGTGCAATAACGCGGATTTCAGGCATGCGCTGGCCGGAATCAATCAGGGCCTTGTGCTTTTTGACGTGCTGAACCGCATAACGGATCTGCATGGGGCTGGTGTGCGTGCGCAGCAGGTTGGGTGCGGCCTCGGTGCCACCTTCAACATAAAAGGTGTCATGCATGGAACGCGCGGGATGGTCTTCAGGTGTGTTCAGGGCGGTGAAGTTGAACCAGTCGGTTTCAATTTCCGGGCCCTGGGCGACATCAAAACCCATGGAGCCAAAAATGGCCTCGATCCGCTCCAGCGTCAGGGAGACCGGGTGCAAACCGCCCTGCCTGCGCTGGCGTCCAGGCAAACTGACGTCCAGTGCCTCTGCCTTGAGCTGCTTTTCAAGCTCGGCGTTTGCCAGGTCCTGGCGGCGCAGGGTAAGCGCCGCTTCAATGGCCTGTTTGGTCAGATTGATGGCTGCGCCGCGTGATTTTTTCTCATCCACACTCAGGGCTGCCATGCCTTTCATCAACTCGGTGACACGGCCGGATTTGCCCAGAAACTGCGCTTTGGCATTTTCCAGGTCGGCGGGTGTGGTGGCGGCTGCAAAAGCGGCTTTGGCGCTTTCGACAATGGAGTCCAGATCAATCATGCAAACATACCTATTTGATGCGGATAAAGAGGTAAAGAAGATAAAGGACTCGATGCAGAAATGCCTCCCTGATCTTCTTTGCCTCCTGATGTAATCCGGCTTTGTTCAATCAAAACAAAAGGGCCGGAGCCTTTTCAAGCTCCAGCCCTTTATTTTCCTGCTCAAGCAGCTATTTATTCAATAGCGTCTTGTCCTGAAAATCAGGCAGCCAGCTTGGCTTTCACCTGTTCCACGATGGCGCCGAAGGCAGCGCTGTCGTGAATCGCCATATCGGACAGAACCTTGCGGTCGATCTCGATACCGGCTTTTCTCAGGCCATTGGCAAACTGGCTGTAGGTCAGGCCGCAAGCGCGGCTTGCAGCATTGATACGGGTGATCCACAGGCGGCGGAACACACGTTTTTTGGTACGACGGTCACGGTAGGCATATTGCCCAGCCTTCATTACCGCTTCTTTG
>JAZKIK010000390.1:0-3984 GCA_040384925.1 Pseudomonadota bacterium
CCGAAGGCACACAGGCCGGCAAGCAGTTCAGGCTGCGTGGCAAAGGCATCAAGGGCGTGCGCTCCAGCTACCCTGGTGACCTGTATTGCCACATCACGGTGGAAACGCCAGTCAAACTGACCGAGCACCAGCGCAAGCTGCTCATGGAATTTGAGGATTCGCTGAAAAAAGGCGGTGCCAAACATTCACCGAGTGAAGAAGGCTGGACTGACAAACTGAAGAACTTCTTCAGCGCCTGATTCAGCTGCATTTGTGCGTTTGACAGATCAATACCGGGCTTGTCCCGGTATTTTTGTTTGTGCCAGGGCTGCCCACGTCAAACTGGACATCCGACCTCGAAAAGACACGCTTGACTTTAAGCTTGCTACAAGGTTTCCAATCAACCGGTACAGGCACCAGCGGCCTGCCCCGGAACTGAAACCCAAACGATAAAGCAGCAAACCATGAACCCCGCCACCTTCACAAAAGATCAACGCCAGGCCACTTACAGCCAGTTGATGCAGGGTTTTGCATCCAGCCAGCAGCAGGACACTGAAACACGCTGGGCCTGGCTGGTGGCTGCGCATGTCGTGGGCCAGCATGAATTTCCCCTGCACTGGCGCAACCATGTGGCGATGTTGCGTTTTGCTCTGGAACTGAAGGACTATTCTGAAGCAGCAGGCCAGTTGCTGCGCCTGGCACTGGTTCCCTTGGGTCATCTGATGGGCAAGCTGCCCGCAGGCAACATTGGACGGGCGACGGTCAGCGCCTTCAAACCCATGGTGCTGGAGCAAGCCTTGAGGCGGCTGATTCTTGAGGCGCAAGCCAGCAGAGTACAGCAGAAAACGAAGATATAAAAATCATGTCTTTTTTCCACCCTGCCTATGGTTCTTTCCGTCTGTGTTTATTGCGGATAAGCCCGTTTGACTTCTTCGTCAACCAGGGTCTTGAGCTGCTCGTAACCAAAATCACTCAACGCCTTGCCGTTGACAAAAAAGCCAGGTGTCTGGGTCACGTTCAGGGTTTTGGCATCGGCCATGTCCTGGTCCAGATTGATCTGGGCCTGTGCTGCGGAGGCATCGTCTCTGGCCTTGCGGATGTTCAGGCCGGTGTTGTCCAGCATGCTCCAGATCAACTCGGGCTGCGGCCTGCCGTGGTCGGCCCATTGAGGCTGGCCGCGCAGCATGGCCTCGGTCACGGGCCAGAACAGTCCCTGCAGGCGCGCTGCTTCAAGGATTTTGACGGCCTGGTCTGAACCCTGGTGAAAAGCGGCATAACGCACGACCAGTTGCACCTTGCCCTGCTGAGCATCCACAAGTTTTTTGACCAGGGGGTAAAAGGCCCGGCAGGTTTCGCAGGCTGGGTCAAAAAACTCGACGATTCTGACTTTGGCCGTGGCCGGGCCATACACAGGTGAATGGCTGCGGTTAAAAACCGAATTGTTTTCAAACGCGAGTTTGCTCATGGTTTCGGCCTGTTTGTTTCTGTGGCCCCAGATGCCCAGGGCAAAACCGGTAAAAACCACGATTCCACAGAGGATGAGAAGAAGCTTTTTATTCATTTGGATAAACTTTTTTTGACAAGCATCAACAAGATGGCAATGAAAGAAAACGCCGCCACGGACAGCAGCGGAATCGTTATGAACCCGGCCAGTTCCAGCTTTTGCTCGGCACATGAGGCACCTTTGCCGCAGGGCTGCATGCCTTTGGGAATAAAACCGCCATATAAAAGACAGTGGTAAAACGCCACCAGCCAGCCCCCGAGTGCAAGCGGCAAGGCGTATTTCACACACTGGCCGTCCTGGGTGTAGAGGCCCTGCGCAAGCAGCAGCACCAGCGGAAACATCGCCATGCGCTGGTACCAGCAGAGCACACAGGGCTCCAGGTGCATGATTTCGCTGAAAACCAGGCTGCCCAGAGTGGAGACCAGTGCCACCAGCCAGCAAGCCAGAAGCAGCATCCAGTTGCGGTGTGAGAGGGTCGGTGAAGGATGCATGTCAGCTGGCTGCATCCGCAGGTTTTGGCGCAGGCCTTGTTTTGAATGAGGTGAGCAGCACCAGAGCTGCGCCGCAGACGATGCCGATGTCGGCGATGTTGAACGCTGGCCAGTGCCAGCCGCGCCAGTAGAAGTCCAGAAAGTCCACCACGTAACCGCGCATGCCCCGGTCAAGCCCGTTACCCAGTGCGCCGCCCAGAATCAGGCTGAGGGCCAGTTGTTCGACAAAACGCATGGGTTTGCGCAGGGTGGCGATCAGCCAGACCGACACCACGGCTGCAACGGCGATGAAAAACAGCCGTTGCCAGCCGCCTGCATCAGCCAGAAAGCTGAAGGCCGCGCCCTGGTTCCAGACATGGACAAGGTTGAAAAACCCTGTGACAGGCCAGCTCCAGCCATAAGGCGTGAACTCGTGAACCAGGTATTTGGTCAGTACATCGGCAACAAAAACAAGCAATGCAATGGCGTAACCCACTGTGATTGGGGCGTAAAACTCAAGGCGTGACAAGGGCGCTTTGCCCGGCGTGGTGTGGGGGGTCATGTTCAAACTCAAAAATTACGGCAATTTCAGGGCTGCGGACCTGCGTGGGCATGCAGCGGCTCAACTGGGTTCGCAAAAGCGAACACCTGGACTTTTGAAATTACAGAATTGGCGGTTTGAAGTCTGGCGCGTGTTCTGCGCTGAGCCAGGCTGCCGCAGAATGTGTGGGCCGTGTGTAGAGGGCTGCCTGTATTGCAGCAGCCGGAGCCGCATCGGCAAACAGCGCAGCATGGGGGCAAACATGGCAGAGTTTGCAGCTGTTGCAGGGTTTGCTGGCGTCGCAGTCTGGTTTGCTCGCTGAATCAGCTTCGGTCAGCTTGTGATTCATGCAGTCGATATCTGCCGCCAAGGCCTGTTCTGGCTGCATGAGCAAGCGGGCTGAATGGCTGCCATACTGCGCCCCCGTCAGCGCAGTTGTGGCCATCAGCAGCAGGATCAAAAACAGAACAGAACGAAACATGACAAGGCAGACAGCCTGGTGGGCAAAAAAGTTCAAGGTGCAGACTATAAACGCTGAAACGAAATGCCCCGATGCAGGACTGACTGCAGAGCTCTTGCAGATCGCCCGCGCAAGCCGCGCTGCAGTTTTTCTCAAAATTAAACACTTGCGACGCCGCTTGTAGCGCCGGGGCACGCCGCACAGACAGCTGCTGGCTTATAGTGCCGGATCAGTGCTGCAACAGCACCTTCAAGACACCGCAACCAGAAAGCAGACACCATGAAGACAAAAGCCGCCGTAGCCTGGAAATCAGGCGAACCCCTGACGATTGAAACGGTTGACCTGGAAGGCCCGAAGTTTGGCGAAGTCCTGGTCGAGATCAAGGCCACGGGTATTTGCCATACCGATTACTACACGCTGTCGGGCGCTGACCCTGAAGGCATCTTCCCCGCCATTCTTGGCCACGAAGGCGCTGGCATTGTGGTGGATGTTGGCCCCGGCGTGACCACCCTCAAAAAGGGCGACCACGTCATTCCGCTTTACACACCTGAATGCCGCCAGTGCAAGTTCTGCCTGTCTCGCAAGACCAATCTGTGCCAGTTGATACGCGGCACCCAGGGCAAGGGCCTGATGCCTGACGCCACCAGCCGCTTCAGCCTGGACGGCAAGCCGATTTTTCATTACATGGGCACCTCGACCTTCAGCAACTACACGGTGGCACCTGAAATCTCGCTGGCAAAAATCCGCAGCGATGCGCCCTTTGACAAGGTTTGTTATATCGGCTGCGGTGTGACCACCGGCATCGGTGCCGTGCTGTTTACTGCCAAGGTGGAAGCGGGTGCCAATGTGGTGGTGTTTGGCCTGGGTGGCATTGGGCTGAATGTGATCCAGGGTGCCAAAATGGTGGGTGCAGACAAGATCATCGGTGTTGACCTGAACCCCGAGCGCGAGGCGATGGCACGCAAGTTTGGCATGACACATTTCATCAACCCGAAAAACACAGAAAACGTGGTCGATGCAATTGTGCAGA
>JAZKIK010000391.1:0-4650 GCA_040384925.1 Pseudomonadota bacterium
CTTTGGTCTCCAAAACCACACCTGGCCCGTATGAAACCCGGCCCATGCTGCCGTTTGGCCAGTCCATCACACCCAGGCTGGGCTTTGCCGAAGTCGTCAGGATTGCCGATACCGAGGCACGCAAAAGAGGCTGGACCACACCACTGGGCGGCATTTATTACCAGAAGCGCGGCGGGTTTTACAACGTCTCGTTTTTCCCCGCAGGCGGTGACCACGGAGAAGGCGGCATGGGCCTGAGCAACCTTTACATCGACGCGATGGACGGCAAGGTCCTGAGCCAGAACCGTCCCTGGGAAGGCACGGCCGCCGACGTGTTTGTGCAGTTGCAGTTTCCACTGCACTCGGGCCGCATCCTGGGCCTGCCGGGACGCATCCTGATGTCATTGATGGGCTTGCTGGTGGCAATGCTGTCAGTGACCGGCATCGTGATCTGGATACGCAAACGCCGCTCGCGGCTGCTGACGGCTGGCAGGGGCTGATTTTTTGGTGGCCTGAAAGCCCAAGGTTTCCAGGCCTGTTTATTTCAGCCAGCCCCGCCGCCTGAAGTACCACATCGGCACCACGGCGCTGGCAATCATCAGGCCTAGTGCGTAGGGATAACCATAGGCCCATTCCAGCTCCGGGAAATAACCCTTGAAATTCATGCCATACACGCTGGCAATCAGCGTGGGCGGCAGCAGCGCGACGCTGGCGACCGAGAAAATCTTGATGATCTTGTTCTGGTTGATGTTGATGAAACCAACGGTTGCATCCATCAAAAAGTTGATCTTGTCGAACAAAAATGCGGTGTGTGAATCAAGCGAGTCAATGTCGCGCAGAATCTGGCGCGCTTCTTCAAACTGCTCGGCGTTCAGCATCTTGCTGCGCATCATGAAACTGACGGCGCGGCGGGTGTCCATCATGTTGCGGCGGATACGGCCGTTCAAGTCCTCGTGCCGGGCAATTGCGCCCAGTACGCTGCCAGCCAGCGCATCAGTCACTTCGCCAGACAGCACCTGGGCGCTGACTTTTTCAAGCTCGACATAAATGCCTTCCAGCGTGTCGGCCGAGTATTCGGCGTCGGCGTCAAACAGCTTGAGCAAAACCTCCTTGGCGTCTTCAATCAGCCCCGGTGCACGCCGCGCCCGCATGCGCAGAAGCCGGAAAACCGGCACATCCTCATCATGAATAGAGAACAGCACGCCCTTGCTTTTCAGGTCGTCGTTCATCAGGTTGAGGATAAAAGCCACACGAACCGTGCGCGGCTCGTTTTCGTCGGCGATCAGAAAGTCCGAACGAATGTGCAGCTCGCCGTTGTCTTCTTCGTAAAAACGCGCTGATTCCTCGATGTCTTCGTCCATCGCGTCTTCGGGAATCGACAGGCCGTAATACTGCTTGATCCAGCGCTTTTCTTCCAGCGTGGGCGATTCAAGGTCAACCCAGATGGGCTGGAATTTGGAGAGTTCTTCAAGCGACTCGATTTCTTCCTGAAAGAGCCGCCCGTTGGCGAGTGTGAAAATATTGAGCATGACTGAGTTGCCTGTAGGGTCAGGTGTACACGCAGCGCAATGCTGCGGGCCGTGTGCCGGAAGGAGTGGTTGAGGGGGCTATCGCTTTCAGCCCCTTCAGCGACGTTTTGCGTCAGTCTGCGGTTCTGAAAGCTAGCAAGAAGGGCTGCTTTCCAAGGAGGTTTCTCCGTAGTGAATGTGCGGCGATTATGTCACCTGGAAAATGATTTATCTACCTTGCAGGCGCTGCTGTCAGCGTGCTGAAGGGGCAAAAAATGCCAGTAATTCAGACTTTTTTGCCAGCGCGTCGCGTTCGCCCAGCGCGATCAGCGAATTCACAAAACCAGGCTCGAACAGCAGGTAACTGGCCAGCGCTGCGCCGCCGGGGCTGCCCCTGGCACCGAGCGCGCCCAGGCCAGCCAGCGCGCTGTAGGTGGCGGGCGGCAGCTCTCCCACATGGGCCTGGGCCAGCGCGTCAAGTGACTGCGATGGTGACATGGCCAGAATATCCAGCGGTTTGTAGGGCATGACGGCAGCAATTTCACGCGGCAGCTGGCGCATGGTCCGGCTGACACGCTGGGCCTGTTCGACATCGGCCTGCAAGGTGTCCTGAAACACGCTGGCCATGGCATGCCCGGCAATCGAGCCCAGGGTCGGGCGCTGGCCAGACAGCTCGGCCCCTCCAGCCAGCCCGGCGCGTTCAGGCTGGCCAACACCTATGACAAATATTTTCCCGGCACCCAGATGCAGGGCCGGTGACAGGGGCGAGCTTTGCCGCATCGAACCATCGCCAAAAAACTCGCGACGGCCATCAACCCACAAGGGTGTGGACGGAAAAATAAAGGGCAAGGCGCTGGACGCCATCAGGTGTTCGATCGTGATCGGCTGAAATTCGGCCCGCCGGCCTGGCCGACTCCAGGATTCATTCGATTTGCCTGAAGCGGTCTGGCAAAACGTCCAGTGAACACCGCTGGTGTAACTGGATGCCGTGACAGCCAGCGCCTGCAGGGTCTTGTTGTACAGGGCCTGCTCGATATTGCCCAGCAGGATGCTGTGGTGCAGGGTGTCCACCAGTGGTGTGTTATTCAGAAATGCCTGCTGCGCCCGCACATGCTGGGACAAAAACAGGGCCGCAGCGATCCGGCTGGAACGTATCCAGGCCGGCACCTTGAGCTGGTAAACCTGGGACGAACGCAGGCCAGACCAGAAATCAGCCAGATGCCCAAAAGCATCCAGCCCATCTGCAGCGCGGCTGGCCAGATAAGTCGCGTTGAGGGCTCCGGCAGAAGTTCCGACCAGAATTTTGAATGGAAATGGCGAAACAGGTTTGCCGCCCATTGCAGCCACCGGGCGCAGCATGCCAGCCAGCGCCCGCAAAACCCCGGCCTGGTAGGCGGTTCGGGCACCGCCGCCCATCAATACCAGTGCACAGCGCTCATCGGCAGGGCGCGTCAGGGACGACGAGATAAAAGTTTCGAGCGACATGGGGGCAAAAACGGGCGCAATCAATCCCGTGTTTTCCAAATGTTACTGCTTTGCCTGAACTTCACACGAGCTTTTCAGGCCGTTTCATTTTTCCGTCATTTTTGTGCGGTGCAAGATTGCTTTTAACCAGCTTCGGGCGCATAGTAATTCCAGGAGAGTTGTCCCGTCACCATCCACCGTGTCTGTGGTGGTTGGTTTTTTCAACCAATTCCAGTCATGGAATGTTCAAAGAAGTGTTTTGAAAAAGGAGTCTCTATGAATTTGACAATCAGCGGCCACCATCTTGAAGTTACTCCCGCACTGCGCGGTTACGTAACCAGCAAGCTGGACAGGATTACCCGGCACTTTGACCAGGTAGTTGATGTGAAAGTCCTGTTGACGGTAGACAACATGAAGGAAAAAGAAAGGCGCCAGCGCGCCGAATGCAATATACATGTCAAGGGCCGCGACCTGTTTGCCGAAAGTTCACACGCTGATTTGTATGCCGCAGTTGACGAGTTGACCGACAAGCTTGACCGTCAGGTTGGCCGTCACAAGACCAAGGTGCAGGATCACCATCACACCTCGACCAAACGCCAGGAACACCTGCTGTCCTGACCGGCCGGACTGCAAAATCTGGCCCTGATCGGGCCAGATAACAGCTATTCAGCACTCATTCATGTGAGCCGCCCCTTCAGGCGGCTTTTTTATGGGCTTATCATCTGTCAATCCACCTGAAAGTGCATAATTCGGCCACTAAAAGAGCGCTATGAACCGTCTTTCGCAAATTTTGCCATCTACCCAAGTGCTGGTCAGCGTTGAAGCGACCAGCAAAAAACGTGCGTTTGAAGAGGCCGGGCTGCTGTTTGAAAATCAGCACGGCCTGAACCGCGCGCTGATTACCGACAGCCTGTTCGCACGCGAACGCCTGGGCTCGACCGGGCTCGGCCACGGCGTGGCGATTCCGCATGGCCGTATCAAGGGGCTGAAAGCGCCCATGGCGGCGGTGTTTCAGCTGCAGGCACCCATCGGTTTTGATGCGCCTGACGAGCAGGCTGTGGCCTTGCTGATTTTTCTGCTGGTGCCCGAGGCGGCGACCCAGAAACATCTTGAAATCCTCTCGGAAATCGCCGAACTGCTCAGTGACAGCGCCCTGCGCGAAAGACTCAAGACCAGTACCGATGCCGCCGCCCTGCATCATCTGATCACGTCATGGCGTTCTGCCCACGAAATTGGTTCCTGAATTTTTTGCCTTTTTCAACTAGCTCACAGGCATGAAGCCAACCGCCATCAGCGCTGATGTCCTGTTTGAAGACCATCGTGTTGCCCTGAAATGGGAGTGGGTCGCTGGCCTGGGTGCTTCCGAGCGGCGTTTTGACGAGGTGGCCGTACGCGCCGCCCGTTCGGGTGCCGATCTGGTGGGTTACCTCAATTACATACACCCCTACCGTGTGCAGCTTCTGGGCGAGCGTGAAGTAGCCTACCTGACCAACGCCAGCGCCGAAGACTGCATGCGCCGGGTGTCACGCATCATCAAGCTGGAGCCTCCCGTGCTGATCATGGCCGACGGCCAGACCGCGCCTGACAACCTGCTGTCGCTGTGCGAACGGGCGCAACTGCCGATGTTTGCAACGCCTGAGTCAGCCGCTTTTGTGATTGACGTGCTGCGCGCCTACCTGTCCAAACATTTTGCCGACCG
>JAZKIK010000392.1:0-4641 GCA_040384925.1 Pseudomonadota bacterium
GCTCGCCGCGCGCCAGTGTGATGTGCCCGCCATGTGGCCAGCCCTTGAAACGGTCCACGGCATAAGTCATGCCTGATGAACCTTCGGTCAGGTAGGGTGTGTCAATCTGCGCCAGATTGCCCATGCAGATGATTTTGGTGCCCGGCCCGGCGCGGGTGATCAGGGTTTTCATCTGCTTGGGTGTCAGGTTTTGCGCTTCGTCAATGATGACGTACTTGTTCAAAAACGTCCGGCCACGCATGAAGTTCATGCTCTTGACCTTGATGCGCGAACGGATCAGCTCATTGGTTGCAGCGCGGCCCCATTCGCCCGAGCCGTTTTCGGTTTTTCCAAGTACTTCCAGGTTGTCGTCCAGGGCACCCATCCAGGGTCCCATTTTTTCTTCTTCGGTGCCGGGCAGAAAGCCAATGTCTTCACCCACCGACACCGTGGCGCGGGTCATGATGATCTCCGTGTAACGGCGGTCATCAAGCACCTGTGTCAGGCCGCTGGCCAGTGCCATCAGTGTTTTGCCGGTACCGGCTGTGCCGGCCAGCGTCACAAAGTCAACTTCAGGGTCCATCAGCAGGTTCATCGCAAAATTTTGCTCACGATTGCGTGTGGTCACGCCCCAGACTGCATTTTTCAGATGGTTGAAGTCCTTCAGGGTTTTGAGCACGGCCGTCTTGTCCCGGATTTCCGTCACACGCGCATACAGCGGTGGCTCGCCAGGGGCCTCGAAAAACACAAACTGGTTGATCAGCAGGCTGGACACAATGGGCCCGGAAATACGGTAAAAAGTGTGGCTGCCTTGTTGCCAGCTTTCAACCGTCTTGCTTTGACGTGTCCAGAAATCAGCGGGCAGGGCGAGCACACCTGAATAGAGCAGGTCACCGTCTTCCAGCGTCTTGTCGTTCTGGTAGTCGTCGGTTGCCAGGCCCAGAGCCCGGGCCTTGACCCGCATATTGATGTCCTTGGACACCAGCACCACTTCGCGCGGTGCGTATTCCTTGCGCAATGCCTCGACCACACCAAGAATCTGGTTGTCTGCCTTGCCCTGCGGCAGGCTCATGGGCAGGGTGTAGTCCAGCGGTTTGGTCTGAAAGAACAGGCTGCCGCCAGATTCGCGGTGGCCGGTGGTGTCCAGCTTGAGGCCTTTGGCAATGTCGGCACCTTGCGCTCCGGCCAGGGCATCGAGTGTGCGGCTGGTCTGGCGGGCATTGCGGGCGACTTCGGTCATGCCTTTTTTGTGGCCGTCCAGCTCTTCCAGCACGATCATCGGCAGAAAGATGTCGTGTTCTTCAAAACGGAACAGACACATCGGGTCGTGCATCAGCACATTGGTATCCAGCACAAACAGTTTGGCTGGCCCATTATGTTTCGTCTTTTTGGGCCTGACAGCTGCCTGCGCTGCAGGTGGCAAGGCCGCGCTCTCTTTTTTGTAGTTGTCCAGGCCGCTCTTTGTGGGGCTGAATGTCTCTTTTTCCACAAAAGCGACCGGATGCAGGTTGCTGACGGTGCGGCTTTCCACCAAAGCCAGTGCCGGGGTTTTTGGGGCGGATTCAGCGCTCCCCGTTTTTCGTGTTGTCCTTGATGGGGCGCGTGCCGGTGCATCAATTGCATCGGCGGAGAGTCGGGCTGCACGTTTTGTCGGGGCGGGTGGCAGGGGCATAGTGCTTGAAACTCTTTCTTTAGCGTGAAGGTTGGTGGTTTGAAAACGAAAAAGCCGCCTCAGAACCTGGGCGGCTTTTTGATGGGGGAAAGGCGGAGTGACTCAGCAAGGTGAGTTCATTATGCACAACTCGCGTGAAGACGCACGAAAGGTGCGTGAAGAACTTCCAGAAGTTTTCAGGCCGGCTTTTTCAGCGCCTTGACGGCTTTGAGCACATCGTCCACATGGCCGGGCACTTTCAGGCCACGCCATTCCTCGGCCAAAGTGCCATCGGCGGCAATCAAAAAGGTGCTGCGCTCAATGCCCTTGACCTTTTTGCCGTACATGATCTTGTTTTTGACCACGCCGAACATGTGGCACATTTTTTCTTCAGTGTCTGCAATCAGTTCAAAAGGCAGTTCAAGTTTGGCCTTGAACTCGTCATGCGACTTCATGTTGTCGCGCGACACGCCAAATACCGTTGCGCCTGCCTTCACAAAATCCTTGTAATGGTCGCGAAACTGCATGGCTTCTGTTGTGCAGCCGGGGGTGTTATCTTTGGGGTAAAAATAAAGCACAACGACTTTGCCGACATGTGACTGATTGGATACCTTGACGCCACCTGTGGCGTTTGCTTCAAATTCGGGGAGAGGTTTATTGACGACGACTGCCATACTGAGTAGACCCTGACGAAAGTAGTTAGTTAGCCGCGGCCCTTGACATTCCTGACGAATTGCGGAAAAGTCCCGATAAATCCGTGCAGATTTGTTGCAGTTACCGCTATGCCTGTTCGGTAATCACTGCCAAGCGCAACCCTAGATTTTACTCTGAAAGCATGGCGCTGACGTCGTTCGGGCCTATCCATCAGCCAGCTGGCGGACTCAGTTGCCGGACTGAAAGGTTTCAAACTGTATCAAGGCGTCTCTATCAGCAGCGCTGCAATCACCAGACGCCCCTCGCCAGCCAGAATGTTGTAGGTTCGGCAGGCCGCCAGTGTGTCCATGGTTTCAATGCCTATGCGTTTTTGCATCAGGGCACGCAGCAAGGCGGGTGGCGGAAAACGCAGGCGGGTGCCGCTGCCAAAAATCACCAGCTCGGGCTGGGTGTCGGCAAGACGGGTGAAGTGATCCTCAGTCAGCTGCTCGAAACGGCTGCATTCCCAAGGGTATTTTTCACCACGCGAGCCAATCACAATGCTGTGTTCGATTTTTTCGGCCACACCCTGATGCCCCAGACCGACCCAGCCGGGGCCGTAACCCAGAATGGATTGCACATCAAGACGGTCTGGCTGGAGTTTCATGCTGGTTTGAACTGAATTTTGTAGCCTGCGGTGTCACCTGAAGGCATGAAAGCTGGTGGGGCGTACACAGGCAAATGCGCCCGAACAACTGGCTGGCAGGGACTGCCCGGGGCTTGCGGCAGAAGTACTGCTTTTATGTGGTCAAATTATAGGTTCCGCCCGAGTTTCCGGTTGCAGCGTTGTGCTTCCCCCAGGAATGCACCACCACACTGCACCGCAAGCCGTGCTGCAGTGTTGTACCCATTTCCAGAAGAACTCCATGAAACCGATCACCAAATCAGCCAAGTTGGCCAACGTGCTCTATGACATTCGCGGCCCGATCATGGACGCCGCCAAGCAGATGGAAGAAGAAGGGCAAAAGCTCATCAAGCTCAATCTGGGCAATCTGGCGGTGTTTGGTTTCGACGCGCCTGAGGAAGTCCAGCAGGACATGATCCGCAATCTTCCTGCCTCGGCAGGTTATTCAGACAGCAAGGGCATTTTTGCGGCGCGCAAGGCGGTGATGCACGAGACCCAGAAGCAGGGCATCAAGGGTGTGACGCTTGATGACATTTATCTGGGCAACGGCGCCAGCGAGCTGATTGCCATGGCCACCAACGCATTGCTTGACGATGGTGACGAACTGCTGTTGCCAGCGCCTGACTATCCCCTGTGGACAGCCAGCACCAGCCTGTCGGGCGGCAGCCCGGTGCATTATCTGTGTGATGAAGAAAACGGCTGGATGCCCAATCTTGACGATATCCGTAGAAAAATCACGGCAAAAACAAAAGCCATCGTGGTGATCAACCCGAACAATCCGACCGGTGCCCTGTATTCAGACGAGTTGCTGCGGCAGATTGTGGACATCGCCCGCCAGCACGGCCTGGTGATTCTGGCTGACGAGGTGTATGACAAGGTTCTGTACGACGGTGCCAAACACACGGCAATTGCCAGCCTGTCAAGCGATGTGCTGACCTTGACTTTTAATTCAATGTCCAAAAGTTACCGCTCATGCGGTTACCGTGCGGGCTGGCTGGTGGTCTCGGGCCCGAAAAAAAATGCTCAGGACTACATCGAAGGCCTGAACATGCTGGCCAACATGAAGCTCTGCTCCAACGTGCCCGGCCAGTGGGCGATCCAGACGGCCCTGGGCGGTTACCAGAGCATCAATGACCTGACCTGCGAAGGGGGCAGGCTGCGGCGCCAGCGTGATCTGGCTTATGAACTGATCACCGCCATCCCCGGTGTGAGCTGCGTCAAACCCAGCGCTGCGCTGTATATGTTTCCAAAACTTGATCCCAAGGTTTACCCGATCAAGGACGACAGGCAGTTTTTTCTGGAACTGCTGCGTGAGACAAAAGTCATGCTGGTGCAGGGCACTGGTTTTAACTGGGCCGAGCCCGACCACTTCCGCATCGTGTTTTTGCCGCATGAAGAAGACCTGCGCGAAGCCATTGGCCGGATTGCAAAATTTCTTGAAAACTATCGCAAAAACAATGCCTGAGGTGCGGCAGCACCGAGCTTCATGCGGCCATGCGCCGCAGGTATTTTGACTATTTAAAGACACAAAAATGAAATCATCCCCTCTCAAATCCATACAGGTCGGTCTTCTGGGCATAGGCACGGTCGGCTCTGGCGTTTTTAACGTGCTGCAACGCAATCAGGCCGAAATCGTGCGCCGGGCAGGTCGCGGGATTAAAATTGCCATGGTTGCCGACCTCGATACCACCCG
>JAZKIK010000393.1:0-5627 GCA_040384925.1 Pseudomonadota bacterium
GCCCCCCGAGGGGGCCGTTGCGCCTGTGGCCCGGCAAAGCCGGTTCCACGGCCCCTGCTTGAATAGCGGGGAGCGGCAAGCTCTTGAATTTTTAGCAATGGTTTAGTTTTCTGCATCTCAAACCCTGAATACCCATTGGAGAAGCCCATGTATCAAACTTTCAAGCGCCGCAAACTTATCGCCTTGGCGGCGGCCATGTCGCTTGCGCTGCCCGGCCTCGCACTGGCGCAGGCCAAGACCAAGGTTGCGGCTATTTACACCGTGCCTTTTGAGCAGCAATGGGTCAGCCGCATCCACAAAGCTCTCAAGGCTGCCGAAGCGCGTGGCGAGATTGAATACA
Source organism: Pseudomonadota bacterium (assembly GCA_040384925.1). Taxonomy (GTDB): domain Bacteria; phylum Pseudomonadota; class Gammaproteobacteria; order Burkholderiales; family Burkholderiaceae_C; genus Polaromonas. The sequence continues at coordinate 341 of JAZKIK010000393.1, forward strand.
AGGCGACTGAAAACGTGAGCAATGCCGACTATGAACGTGTGATGCGTGAATACGCCACCGCAGGCAACCAGTTGATCGTGGGCGAGGCGTTTGCGGTCGAGGCTGCGGCCCGCAAGGTGGCCAAGGATTTTCCGAAGGTGTCCTTTCTGCTTGGCTCCTCAGGCAAGGTGCAGGAACCCAATCTCTCGGTGTTTGACAACTACATCCAGGAACCCGCCTACATGTCGGGCATGGTCGCAGGCGGCATGACCAAAACCAACAAGATCGGCATGGTCGGCGGTTTTCCGATTCCTGAGGTCAACCGCCTGATGAATGCCTTTATGGCTGGTGCGAAGGAAACCAACCCCAAGGTTGAATTCAGCGTGAGTTTTATCAACAGCTGGTTTGACCCGCCCAAGGCCAAGGAAGCCGCTTTTGCCATGATCGACAAGGGTGCCGACGTGTTGTACGCCGAGCGTTTTGGTGTCAGTGACGCTGCCAAGGAAAAAGGCAAACTCGCCATTGGCAATGTCATCAACACACAGGACAAGTACCCCGACACCGTCGTCTCGTCAGCCCTGTGGAATATGGAACCCAGCATTGACCGCGCGCTGAAACTGGTGAAAGAAGGCAAATTCAAGGCCGAAGATTACGGCCCGTATTCGATGATGAAACACAAGGGCTCCGAGCTGGCCCCACTGGGCACCTTTGAGAAAAAAGTGCCTGCGGACATCGTGGCCAAGGTCAAGTCCAAGGAAAAAGCCATTCTGGATGGCAGTTATGTCGTCAAGGTAGACGACAGCCAGCCAAAATCGACGGCGAAATAAGGCGTTTCAGCGTGCATCGCGGAATAAATCCGCGATGCAGATTTCGCCTTTCACTTCAGTCACCAAAACCGCCCAGGCTGAAGTATCAAAAGCCTGCTTTTCGATCAGGATCAAACCGATGTATCTAAAACCCGGCTTCAGGCACTTGCTGGCCAATATTCTGGCCACCTCCCTGCTGTCTGCCACGCTTGTGCTGGGCGGCTGTGCTTCTACAGAAAAAGTCCCGGCCAGTGGAGCAAGCATCCAGCTTGATACAACACCCCGGCTGGCTGTGCTGTCAGCGTTTGAGCCTGAACTGACCCTGCTGCTCAAACAGCTGCAAAAGCCGGTCAAACACAGCATCAACGGTGTGGACTTCACCACCGGTGTGCTTGAAGGCAAGGCAGTGGTGCTTTTCCTGTCCGGCATCAGCATGACCAACGCGGCCATGAACACCCAGCTGGTGCTGGATCGTTTTAATGTGCAGGGCATTGTTTTCAGCGGTATTGCGGGTGGTGTCAATCCATCGCTGCATATTGGCGATGTGGCCGTACCCGCCCAGTGGAGCCAGTATCTTGAAGTGTTGATGGCGCGTGAAACATCACCCGGCAAATTCACCATTCCGCCCCGCATGGGCAGCCAGACCTTGCCACCGTTTGGCATGCTGCACCCGCGACCGGTAGAAACGCGCACGGCGGCCAAGCCCAAACCGCAACGCAAATACTGGTTTGAGGTGGACCCAAAAATGCTGGCCGTGGCGCGCAGCCTGTCAAAAGTCGAACTCAACAGTTGCAGCGCAGGTGTTTGCCTGACTCGCAAACCTCAATTGATGGTGGGCGGCAATGGTGTCTCCGGCCAGGCTTTTGTCGATAACGCTGCCTTCCGCGAATACGCCTTCAAAACCTTTGAAGCCAATGTACTCGACATGGAAAGCGCAGCCGTCGGCATGGTGGCCTATAGCAACAACGTGCCCTACATCGTTTTTCGTTCGTTGAGTGACCTGGCTGGCGGCGGTGAAGCTGAAAACGAGATGGTCACTTTCATGAATATTGCGGCCGATAATTCGGCGAAGGTGTTATTAGCTTTTTTAGCGGCATGGAAATAGCCTCAAGTCCTGTTCGCCTGGTTTTGTTGCCAGGTATGGATGGAACCGGAGAGCTTTTTGAAGCTTTTATAAAAGCGCTGGGAGGCGCTTATGAAATCGACGTTATCAGCTATCCCAAACAAACAGATTTGGGTTACGGTGAATTGAAATTTTTTATTGAATCTCGTCTTCAAGAAAAGCCTTTTGTATTGCTAGGAGAATCTTTTTCCGGCCCTCTCGCTGTGGCAGTTGCGGCAGAGCAACCCGCAGGCCTTCGCGGCTTAATACTCAGTTGTACCTTTGTCCGCAACCCACGTCCTTATCTATCTGTGTTTCGGGGGCTTTTAAATTTACGACCAGCTGAACAGATTTCATCGGACTGGGTAACGACTCTACTTGGTCCCTTTTTATTCAACCAACTACCCGGTTCAGACCTGACAAAGATGCTTGGACATGCACTTCGACAGGTTTCTCCTGCAGTTATGGTTCGACGGGCGAGAGAAGTCATTTCTGTAGATGAACTGGAGAAACTCAAATTGCTGCAGGTGCCGGTAATGTACCTGCAAGCGGAACAAGATCGTGTGGTTCCACCCTCTTCAGCAAAACTCATTCAAAGAAAATTGCCGAATATGGAGATAGTCAAAATACCTGGCCCGCATTGCTTGTTACAGGCCTCTCCTGTTCTGGTTGCACAAGTAGTTCAGGTTTTTTGCACGCGGCTGAATTGGTCTGCGCTATGAGCCATCCCGTCCTTCGCCTCAGCAACATCACCAAACGTTTTGGCACGCTGGTCGCCAACGACTCGATCTCACTTGAACTGCACAGCGGTGAGATTCTGGCGCTGCTTGGTGAAAACGGTGCGGGCAAGTCCACACTGGTGTCCATCCTTTTTGGCCACTACACCGCTGATGCCGGTCAGATAGAGATTTTTGGCCAGCCACTGCAGCCCGGCAAGCCCAAGGCCGCGCTGGCTGCGGGCATTGGCATGGTGCATCAGCATTTCACCCTGGCTGACAACCTGAGTGTGCTTGACAACGTGATGACGGGCAGTGAAGCGCTGTGGCTGCCGTTTTCACGTCGCAGCGCCGGCCGCAGCAAACTTTTGGAGGTGGCACGGCGTTTTGGCCTGCCGGTGTCACCCGATGCAAAAGTCGCCAGCCTGTCGGTGGGTGAACGCCAGCGGGTGGAAATTCTGAAAGCGCTGTATCGGGGCGCTCGCATACTGATTCTGGACGAGCCCACAGCCGTGCTGACCCCGCAGGAAAGTGAGGCGCTGTTTGACACCCTGGCGCAGATGGTTGCAGAAGGCCTGTCCATCATCTTTATCAGCCACAAGCTGGGCGAGGTTTTGCGTGTTTCAAAACGTGTGGCCGTGTTGCGTGGCGGCAAACTGGTGGCGCAAGCGCCTGCCGCTGGGACGACGCAGGCCCAACTCGCCTTGTGGATGGTTGGCCATGCCGTCAATAGTGTGCAGCGCCGCCCTGCCCTTTCTGCCGGACAAGCCGTCTGCACACTTGAAGCCGTCAGCACATCGGGCACGAGCCATGACCGCTTGCAAAACGTATCACTGACGCTGAAAGCCGGTGAAATCGTTGCAATAGCTGGTGTGTCGGGCAATGGCCAACTTGCGCTGGCCGATGTTTTATGTGGTGTGCGCAGTGCCAGCAGCGGCAAAGTCAGCCTGTCGGGCCAGCCTTTGAGAGCATCTCCAGCCTGGCTGGTCGGCCAGGGTGTGGCGCGTATCCCTGAAGACCGGCATGCTGTTGGCGTAATCGGCGACCTGAGCCTGTGGGAAAACGCCGTGTCAGAGCGCCTGCGCAGCCCGTCATTTTCAAAAGCCTTCTGGGTCAAACGCAAGGCCGCCCAAACCCATGCAGCAAGAATTGTGAAGGAGTTTGATGTGCGCGGCAGTGGCCTGCAGTCGAATGCACGTTCCCTGTCGGGCGGGAACATGCAAAAACTGATTCTCGGCAGGGCTTTGGTCGCCCAAACCCCAAAACTGATCATCGCCCACCAACCAAGCTGGGGTCTGGACATTGGTGCGGTGGCTTATGTACAGCAGCAATTGATAAGCGCCCGTGATGCGGGTGCGGCGGTGCTGGTGATTTCTGATGACCTGGACGAAGTGCTGGCGTTGGGCGACCGCGTGGCGGTGATGCATGCGGGTCACTTGACCGACGCTTTGCCTGCAGAGGAGTGGACGCGGGAAAGGATTGGGCTGGCAATGGCCGGGGTGGATACAAAAAGTATGGAAGCGGGTTCTGCATGAGGCTGGAAAAACGCACCCAAAGCTCAGGACTGGCACTGCTTCTGGCTCCGATTGGGGCAGTCGCCTTCACTCTGTTCGTCAGTTCCCTGCTTGTTTTATGGGCAGGCGCACCTTTGGGTCAAACTTACGGATTGCTGTTCAAGGGTGGTTTTGGATCTGTTTTTGCACTCAGCGAAACACTGACCCGCGCCATTCCCCTGATCCTGACGGGCCTGGCCGCCACCGTGGCCTTCAAGGCCAGGCTATTTAATATCGGTGCAGAGGGCCAGCTTTATGCCGGGGCACTGGCGGCCATTGCGGTTGGCGGTTTGCACGGTGGCAGTGGTTTTGAGCTGCCAATCTGGCTGCTTTTCCCCTTGATGATGGCCGCCGCTGCGCTGGCAGGTGCCCTGCTGCTGCTGGGCCCGGCCCTGTTCAAGGCACGCCTTGGTGTGGATGAAGTTGTCACCACACTGCTGCTGAACTTCATCATGCTGCTGTTTGTGTCCGCCATGCTTGACGGCCCGATGAAAGACCCAACAGCCATGGGCTGGCCGCAAAGTGTGGCGCTGCAGGGTGATCTGGAATTGTCAAAACTGCTCGCCCAGACCCGTATCCATACCGGCCTGCTTTGGACGATGGCACTTTCAGTGGCGCTCTGGGCGCTGATGAAATACACGGTTTTGGGTTTTGACATACGCGCCCTGGGTGCCAACACCAAAGCCGCTGCCTTTGCCGGAGTGCCCGTCACACGTACAGTGATTCTGGTCGCCATGCTGTCTGGCGCGCTGGCCGGGCTGGCCGGTGCAATTGAAGTCGCTGGCCGCACCAGTTATGTCACGCTGGATATGTCACCGGCTTACGGCTACACCGGCATCGTGATCGCGATGCTCGCAGCGCTGAACCCGCTGGGCGTGATGGCGGCAGGTGTTTTTGTCGCCGGCATGCTGGTCGGTGCAGACAGCATGAGCCGCGCCGTTGGGGTGCCGACCTATATTGCGGACGTGATTGTCGCGACGTCATTGTTGTCGGTGCTGGTGGGCGGTTTGCTGACGCAATACCGGGTGGTGGGCAAGGGGCATACATCATGAGTGCTTGTTGGAGTATCAAAAGCCCGAAACTCAAACCCGAAAGGGCTGCTGTGCCGGTACGGACGGCAGTTGAATTTAT
>JAZKIK010000394.1:0-5934 GCA_040384925.1 Pseudomonadota bacterium
CTGCCCCCCCCGAGGGGGCCGCTGCGCCTGCAGCCCGGCAAAGCCGGTTCTGCGGCCCCAGCTTGCAGGGTCACCTCACGGTCGCCCCTAGAATGGGCTGATGAAACATGACACACCAGCCCGACAGGGGCTGATATTGCTGCTTGTCAGCGCTTTTTGTACCTTTTGCCTGCCTGTAGCGCAGGCGCAGAGCCAGCCAAAACCTCCCTCTGCGGCATTGCCGGCGACTCCTGTGGCCCCGGCTGCTGCTGCTGCGGCAGCGCCTCCGGTGCAGATTTCACGCGATGCCCAGCGTGCCTACGAAACCAGTCGCGACAAACTTCTGCAGATTCGTACCCTGCTGCGCAATTCAAACACTCAGGCCAGTGTTGGCTCGGGCTTTTTTGTCTCGCCTGACGGGCTCATCATCACCAACTTTCATGTGGCCAGCCAGCTGGCGCTGGAGCCTGAGCGTTATCGTGGTGTTTATGTGCCGGTGGACGGCAAGGAGGCCGAGCTGGAACTGCTGGCCTTTGACGTGCGCAATGACCTGGCCTTGCTGCGTGTCAAAACCCCGGCGACTGGCACGCCCTTGCTGTCTTTCAGGGACGCTGGCAAACCGCTGGCACGTGGCGAGCGCATTTATTCACTCGGCAATCCGCTGGACATAGGTTTTGCCGTGACCGAAGGCACGTTCAACGGGCTGGTGCAGCGCAGTTTTTATCCGCGCATCTTTTTTGGCGGTGCACTCAACCCTGGCATGAGCGGCGGCCCGGCGATTGACGATGCGGGCCAGGTGGTCGGCGTCAATGTGTCAAAACGGCTGGATGGCGATTTGCTGAGCTTTCTGATTCCTGCCGAATTTGCCCAGGCCTTGCTGGCCAGGGCAAAAGACGCCAAACCCATCACCAAACCCGCCCATGCCGAAGTGGCGCGCCAGTTGCTGGCGCATCAGGAACTGCTGACGCAAAAATTCACTGCTACCGCGCTGACACCACAAAAACACGGGGGTTACAGCGTGCCGGTGCCTGAAGATTCGCTGGCCCGCTGCTGGGGCCAGGGTCGGGCACCGGGTTTCAAGGCCTTTGAGCTGGAACGTACCGACTGCCAGATTGACAGCCACCTGTTTGCAGGCGATTTCAGCACTGGTTTTATCCGCGTGCGTTATGAAGCGTATGAGGCACCCAAACTTGGGCCGCTGCGTTTTGCCGCCATGCTGTCAGGCAGTTTTGCCAATGAGTATTTTTCAACGCGCGGTTCACGCAAGACCACGGCGGCCGAATGTTCAGAGCGATTCATAGAAACCGGCGGCATGGCGATGCGCGCCGTGGTGTGTTTCAGCGCCTACCGAAAGTTGCCGGGTCTGTATGACGTGTCGGTGCTCACATCGTCCATCAACCAGCCCAGCCGGGGCGTGCAGGGCAGGCTGGACGCGCAGGGCGTGAGTTTTGACAACGGACTCAAACTGGTCGAGCACTACCTCAGCGGGTTTAAATGGGAGGCTGCACCATGAGCTCCAATATGACCCGCGACATTCTGGCTCTGCTGCAGGCTACAGATCGTAATGGTGCACTTGCAGGGCGCCTGGATGTACAAGCCTGGCCAATCACGGTAGGCCGCGCCCTGACAGCCGACCTGGTGCTGGATGACAGCCATGTTGCCGCTGAACACCTGCGGCTTGAGCGCACGGAGCAGGGCGACATCAGCGTGACGGTGCTGGACACCGTCAACGGCGTTGAGCTGGCCGGCAGGCAGCACGTGCGCGGCAGCAGCTTTGTCTGGCCCGCTGGCCAGTCGCTGACCATAGGGCGGCTCAAGCTGGGCCTGCGCCTGGCTGAATCCGCGCTGGCGGCTGAGGAGCGTTTGCCGCATTTCCCCTGGCGTGCCGTGGCCTGGACGGTATTGGCCTCAGCCGGTGTGCTGGCTGTGTCAGTTGTCCAGGCCTGGCTGACCTTGACCGAGCCTTTGCAACTGCTGCGGCAACTGCCCACTGTGCTGGGCATGATGGTGATGGGCATGGCGGTCTGGGCCGGTTTGTGGGCACTGGCGACCAAACTGTTTACCGGGCGGTTGCAGTTCTGGCGGCATGTGCGTATTGCCTGCACCAGCATGTTGGCGCTGCAGGCTGTTGTCACGCTGGCCAGCCTGCTGGCCTTCATGTTTTCGCTTGAACTCCTGTCGCGGTTTGAGTTGCAATTGCATCTGCTGGGCGCAGCAGCGGCAGTGTATTTTCACCTGACGGTGATCACACCCCAGCGCCGCCATCTGCTCGCCTCACTGGTCACCGGCCTGGCTGTGCTAGGCATCAGCCTGATGCTGGGCACGACCTGGCTGCAAAACAAACGCCTGTCAAACACGCTTTATCTTTCAAGTTTTTATCCACCTGCCTGGCGCCTTGCACCTGCCGTGCCGGTCAAGCAGTTTCTGGACGAAGCGGGCTCCATTCGCCAGCGGCTTGACCAGCGACTGAAAGACAGCGATTCGGATGACAACGCCAACGATGGGCCGGACGAGGATTGAGTTGTCTGATCGCTGTGAAGGCGTCTAGGTTTTGACGGGGTCTCTCATGGTCACGAACTCTTCGGCCATCGTCGGGTGGATTCCAATCGTGCTGTCAAAAACAGCCTTGGTCGCGCCCGCCTTCATGGCCACGGCAAAACCCTGCACGATTTCACCTGCGTCTGCGCCCACCATGTGCAGGCCCACCACGCGGTCTGTGGCCTTGTCCACCAGCAGTTTCATCAAGGTGCGTTCGGTGCTGCCACTCAAGGTGTGTTTGAGTGCCTTGAACTCGGACTTAAAAACCTCGATCTCGCCAAACTTCTTGCGTGCATCGGCTTCTGAATAACCGACCGTGCCAATGTTTGGGTGGGTAAACACAGCCGTTGGAATGAAGTCATAACTCATGCTGCGCGGTTTTTTGCCAGCGGCTGGGCCAAACAGTTCATCAACCACCACCATGGCTTCACCAAGAGCCACCGGCGTCAGCTGTACCCGCGCCGTGATGTCGCCCAGCGCGTAAATTGAGGGCACCGAGGTCTGGTACTGCCCGTTGACCTCAATCGCACCTTTTTCATTGACCTTGACGCCCACTGCCTCCAGCCCAAGGCCGCTGGTATTGGGGATACGGCCAGTGGCGTAAAGCACGGTGTCCACCGTGAAGGTGTGGGTGTTCTTGTTGCCGTCTGTCACGGCAACTTCAAGGCCGTCGGCGGTTTTGGTGATGGACTCGACATTGCTGCGAAAGTGCAGGTTGACGCCAGCCTTGGTCATTTCGGCAGCAATAAAAGAACGCACATCGTCGTCAAAACCAGTCAGGAGTTTGTCGCCCCGGTGGATTTGTTCAACCCTGGCCCCCAGGCCATTAAAAATGGAAGCAAATTCGCAGGCGATGTAACCCGCGCCCACCACCAGCAGCCGTTTGGGGAATGGTTTCAGGTCAAACATGTGGTCCGATGTCACCACATGCTCACGGCCCGTTACGGCGGGTACGAGCGCGGTGCCGCCAGTGGACAGCAAAATGTTCTTGGCTGTGTATTGTTTGCCGTCAACTTCGACTGTGTGCGCGTCCAGCAAACGCGCCCAGCCCTTGATGATGGTGACACCCGCATTGGTCAGCAACTGCACATAAATGCCGTTCAGCCGTGTAATCTCTTTGGCGCGGTTGGTTTTCAGCAGGTCCCAGTCAAATACAGGTGCCTCGCCAACCCAGCCAAAACCGTGTGACTCGTCAAAACTTTCGGCAAAGTGCGCGGCGTAGCTGTAAAGTTTTTTCGGGATGCAACCTACATTGACGCAGGTGCCACCCATGTCGGCCACCTCTGCCAGGCCCACACGCGCGCCGCGCTGTGCCGACATGCGGGCACAGCGCACACCACCACTGCCACCGCCTATGACAAACAGGTCAAAGTCAAAAGTCGTCGTCATGTTTTTCTCTTTCTGTGGGTCAGGACTCGAATTCCTGAAGCTCTTTTTTCATCCACTCGATAAACACCCGCGTGCGTTTGGGCAACAGGCGGGCGTGCGGGTAAACAAGGTTGATCGGTCGCACCGGGGGCTCAAACTCTGCAAGCACCACATTGAGTTGACCGGTTTTTAAAAACGGTGCTACCTGGTAAGACATAAAAACGCCAAATCCAATGCCTTCAATACAGGCTGCAATCGCCGGTGCGTTCTGGTTGAACTCCAGATTACCACTGACCGCCAGTTTCAGTGGCCGCCCCTGGTCATAAAACGGGCCCCACGCAGGGCCATGATTGCTGACGCGCACGCAGTTGGCTTTTTGCAGGTCTTTTGGGTGGGTTGGCACACCGCAGCGCTGCAAAAACGCCGGGCTGGCCACCACCATGCGCCGTATATGGCCAACAGGCTGCGCCACCAGGCTTGAATCTTCAAGCGCGCCAATCCGGACACCCACATCAATGCCTTCTTCCAACAGGTTGACGACCCGGTCCAGCAGCACCACGCTGCAGCGCATCTGTGTGTATTGCTGCACAAACCGTGTCACGGCTGGTGCCACATGCATCTGGCCAAACAGCATGGGCGCGGTAATGGTCAACTGGCCAGCAGGCTCGCCTGCTTCAATGGTCAGCGCTGACTCGGCATCACTGAGGGCAGCCAGCAACTGCCTGCAGCTTTCCAGATGCCTGCGTCCTTCTTCTGTCAATGAAATGCGCCGCGTGGTGCGGTTAAACAACCGCACACCCAGGTCAGCCTCCAGCGCCGCCAGGGTGCGCACCGTTGCGGGCAGGGACGAATCCATCACCCGCGCCGCTGCCGTCAGGCTGCCTTCCTCGGCAATATGAATAAAGGCCTGCATGGCCCGCAGTTTGTCCATGGCTAGATGGTAAACCGCAATGACCAGATTAATCCATTAATCGGATGAGTCAAATTCTGAATTGGGTATTTATTGATTGATACGGATCAAACAGAATTCATGCACTTCAACAACTTCTCCGGACTGTCACCATGCAAAACCATCCTGCCCAGGCCATCAAGCTCCACCGCGCCGCCATTTCCGGCCATTCGCACCGGGTTGAATTGTTTTTGTCACTGCTTGGTTTGCCATTTGAAATTGTCAACATCGACCTGGCCGCAGGCGCGCATAAAAAGCCGGAGTTTCTGGCCATGAATGCCTTTGGCCAGGTGCCGGTGATTGAAGACGGCGAGGTGACTCTGGCCGATTCCAATGCCATTCTGGTTTATCTGGCGCGCAGTTATGCCGAAGATGCCGAGCAGTGGCTGCCATCCGCACCACTGGCTGCTGCCCAGGTGCAGCGCTGGTTGTCGGTTGCTGCAGGCCCGCTGGCTTTTGGTGCCGCTTTCGCCCGTGTCATCAATCTGTTCAAACTGCCCGCCAGCCCCGACGACGCCATCGCTCGCGCCCACGGCCTGTTCAAGGTGATGGAGCAGCAACTGGCTTTGACCCCGTTTCTGGCCGGCAGCAGCATGACCCTGGCCGATATTGCCAACTACAGCTATGTGGCCCGCGCACCAGAGGGCAATGTGTCGCTGCAAAATTACCCGCATCTGCGCGCCTGGCTGGCCAGCATTGAAGCCCTGCCAGGTTTTGTCGCCATGGTCAAAACACCCATCGGGTTGGCAGAATGAGCGCCCTCGCCCCAACTTTTCACGCAGGCGAGCGCGCCGTGCAGCAGCGTGTGGGTGTGGCTGAGCGCATGGAGCAGGTCGGCCCACGAGTGATTCGTGACTTCATGCCCGACCAGCACCGCGAATTTTTTACCCAGCTGCCTTTTATGCTGGTCGGTTCGGTGGACGATTCCGGCCAGCCCTGGGCCTCGGTTCTGGCCGCGCCGCCGGGGTTTGTGGAGTCGCCTGATGCGTTTTCGCTGCAGGTCAACGCAAAACCTCTGCCCGGCGACCCTTTGTTGCAAACCCTACGTGATGGTGCCCGCATAGGCATGCTGGGCATTGAGCCCCACACGCGCCGCCGCA
>JAZKIK010000395.1:0-2539 GCA_040384925.1 Pseudomonadota bacterium
GCAATGGCCTCAAAGCCATGCCTGCACAGCAACAAGAGCGCTTTCAGGCAGAAGTGCAGGGATTCATTGGCCAGGAAGCCACGCACAGGCGCATTCACAGCCTGTTCAACGCACACCTCGAAAAGCAGGGCCTGGTCAACGAATGGGCGCCGCGCGCTGAAAAGAACATGCAAATGATGGCCGGCGCCAATCCGCTGCATGCGCTGGCCATCACCGCCGCCAACGAGCATTTCACCGCCATTTTTGCGGACTGGCTTTTGCGCAACCACGACTTGATGAACAACAGCGAGCCACGACTGAAAACCATGTGGTTGTGGCACAGCGCCGAAGAGTCAGAGCATAAAAACACGGTTTTTGATGTGTACACCGCTCTGGGGGGCAACCACGAATGGCGGATCAAATGGTTCCGCCGCATCACAGTGGTTTTCCTGACCGACACCTTGCGCCAGACGGTGAACAATCTTCGCCGCGACGGAACGCTCTGGAAATGGGGAACCTGGAAAAGCGCCGCCAGTTTTCTGTTGGGGCGGCGCGGCCTGCTGCGCCAGACCTTCAGCGCCTGGCGGGAATACCTTCGCCAGGACTTTCACCCCGACCAGCAGGCCACTGACTTGTCAGCCCGCTGGCTGAGCGACAACCGCGAGCAATATTCACTGGCGGGCGCCTGAACGGCGTCGCAACACCAGCAGCCCAAACAGCGTGGCAGTGATGTACATGCTGACGGAGTAAATGGCGGCAGGCAGGGCCAGCTGGAAATTGCCCAGCACCGACAGCGCGATGTAGATCGCCAGCGTGGAGTTGTGAATGCCGATCTCGAAACTGATGGCCGTGGCCAGGGACTTTTCAAGACCGGCCCAGAGCGAGAGGTAGTAGCCGGCCAGCAGGCTGACCAGATTGAAGGCGATCACCGCAGGGCCGATGCTTGCAAACGACGTGACCAGAGCATCCCACTCCTTGGCGATGGCAATCAAGGCAAAACTTGCCAGCACAAAGGCGCTGAAAATTTTCATTGGCCGCTCCATGCGCAGGCTGAAGCCCGGCGCCCGGCGATTGACCACCATGCCAATCACCACGGGAACCAGCACCACGCCAATGACTTCGAGCACCTTGCCCAGTTGCAAGGGCACGACCTGCCCTGTTTTGGCAAAGGTGTTGATGGCCCAGTTGGCAATCAGCGGCAGGCTGATGATGGACAGCACGGTGTTGATGGCCGTGAGCGAAATGTTCATGGCCACGTTGCCGCCAAAAAGATGGCTGAACAGATTGGCTGAAACGCCCCCCGGCGAGGCGGCAAGCAGCATCAGGCCGACAGCGAAGACGGGCGGCACATTGAGCAGCACAATCAGCGCGTAACACACCGCCGGCAGCAACAGCGCCTGCAGCACCAGCGCCAGCACGACGGCACGCGGGTGATTCAGCAGGCGCTTGAAGTCATCGACAGAAAGCGACAGGCCCAGGCCGAACATGACCAGGGCCAGTGCCACCAGCAAAAGCGTGGGCAGGAGCGAAATGAAACTCATGGTGTCTCCGCGCGGGAGCCTCCCGCTTTGTTGTTATGAACGCCGGCGTCTCAGGCCGCCATCTTGTCGCGAAGCCGCAGCGGACCTACCCGTGCTTCGATCGCGGCCTGCACCTCCAGCCGCATTTTGAGGGCAAAAGCCGCTTCAGCGACGAGAAACAGCGGCCCGACAAACAAGCCGACCAGATCGTCAACAAAAGCCGGCTTCCTGCCTTCGTAGTGGTGGCCCAGAAACTGGATGGCCCAGCCTGTGACAAACAAACCCACGCCGGTCATCAGCCAGACGGCCATGCTTTGTGTCACAGCCCACTGCCCCACCGCCAGGCTGGCGCCAAGAACGAGCGCCATCACCAGGCCAAAACGAACATCAAGCCGGAAGTAAAAAATGCTGGTTGCCAGCGCCACCAGCAGCGCCAGGCTGACTGGCAAGGGCCCCACTTGCACGCTGGGTGCCGACAGCAAGGTCGTGACTGCCACAACAATCATGGGTACACCCACGAAATGCGTCACAACATTGCGCGGATCGCGGTGGTAAGCGCCGTACTGCGCCAGGTGGTCGATCAGGGTTTTCATGCGGCTCTCCTTCAAAACGGATGGCAATAATGATGACAGCCTACCCTGCGTCACGTCTGTCGGCAAGCCGACACAAGCAGCAATTTCCCATGTCTGACCCTTCATCCTGGCTGGCCGTTCTGCAATCGGGACGCTGGTTTTCGCAACTTGCGCCGGCGCTGTCCGCCAGCCTCATGGAGATGGCGCGCGTGCGTGAAGTCAGCACCGGTGAGGCGCTTTTCCTGCGGGGCCAGCCGCCGTGTGGCCTGTATGCGCTGGTCAAGGGGTCGGTTCGCATCTCCGGGCTGGGTGGCCGGCAAGGCGAGTCACGCGAAGCCGTGCTGACCCTGCTGGAGCCCCCCGTCTGGTTTGGCGAAATATCGCTGTTTGACGGCTCCCCGCGGACCCACGATGCCCACGCCTGCGAGCCCAGCATCCTGTTGCAACTGCCTCAGGATCTGCTGCTGG